>CAIPLM010000347.1 GCA_903865895.1 uncultured Rhodospirillales bacterium
CGCCGGCTGGGCGGCGGCCGGCTTGGCCGCGGGCTTGGCGCCACGCAGCGCCTCATCGCGCGCCGAGGCGAAGCGGCCCTTGGCGTGGCCGATTTCAAGGAAATGCGCATAGCCCGAAGCCCGCCCGCCGCGCGCCACGGCCAGCGCCACATCGGGGTAGCGGGCGAGGTAATACGCCTCGTCGAACTCGATGGCCGGGGGATGCTGGAGCTGAGTGGCGCTGTCCGCGTTCATCAGGATGTTCCTCTCTGCTGCGCTGCGGAGCCGAAGGACGACCGGCAGGCATTGAGCGCGTAGTTTACGTCGCCGCTACCTGCCGATGCAAGCCGCTCGCCCGGCCCAAGTGTGGACGAACGGCGTGCGAAATCAGTCCCTTAGCGCATCCACCCCGCCGCTGCCACGGGCAATTTTTCGTGACGCCGCCACCCCGCCGGCCGGGCAGGGCAGCGCGCAGCCCCCCGCCAGCGCCGCCGCGATCAGGGCGATCGCATCGCCATGCCAGCGCTGGATCGCCCGGTGATCCGCCCCGAGCAAGGTGCCGAGGCGGCGCCAGGAGTGCAGATGCCGCTCCGTCAACGGGTCCACCAGCGCCCGCGCGCCCAGGATGCGGCGCAGCACGTAGCGATCGGCCGGGATGAGGGCGAGCCAGCCGAACGCCTCGTCCATCCGGGTGATCGCGCCCGCCTCGGGCATGGCCGGGCGCAGGTGCTGCCCGGGCTCGGCCGGATACAGCTCGCCGGCCAGGCGCACGATCTCGAGCCGGCTTTGCCGCAGCGCGGTGGTGTAGCCGGTGCGGGGCAGGGCGAGCAGGGTGCGCCCGGCCTCCTCCAGCCGCTCCACGATCAGCACCCGCAAGGCCGCGCCGCCGCCGCGGGGGGCGGCGGCCGGCGGCACGCGGGGTGCGCCACCGCCTATAGTTACACTATAGGGCGGCGGCGGCACCGCCACCGCCGGGGCGCCCATGCGCCGCCGCGCGCCGCCATCCGCGCCGCCAAGTGCGCCACCATGTGCGCCATCATGTGCGCCGCCGTTGGCCAGGGTATCGAAATGGGAATCGGGCATAAGCGTATCCTCTTCTGTTACAGGCGTTCGGTGGGGCGGCGGCTGTCATCCACGGTGAGGCCGCGGCGGGTCTTGCGCTGGGCGGGGTCGGGGTAGTCGCTCTCCTTCAGCACCCCGTTCTTCATCCAGGCGGCGATGATCGCCGCCGCGCGCTCCGGCGTGGCGTCGAAACACACGGCCAGCACCTGGCCGGCCCAGCGCTCCGCCGCGGTGGGGTGCCGGCTCGCGGTGTAGCGGCCGCCGGGGTAGGGCCCCTGCGCGATCAGATCGAGCGCGCCGTTGCACTCCGCGATCGACAGCCCGTGAAACGGATTGCGCGGCCGCCAAGGTGTTACAGCGCCCACCTTGTCCCCTTCGGGATACGCATCCGTGACGTTGCCGAGCGTGATCGTCTCATGGCGCAGCCACAGCGCCCGGTGGGCGCGCGGCGCGAGGTTGGCCTTGGCATCGTCGCGCCGCACCAGGCGCCAGCGCTCGCTGGCCGGCACGCTGAGCGCGCGGGCATCCTCGTCGCTCATCGGCGAGAGAATGACGGCGGCACGCGCCGCATCGGTCAGCGCCTTGGCGCCGCGCGCGGCATCCACGTCACTCCCCGCGCCCTTGCGGACATGGTGCACCAGCAGGATCGCCGCCCCGGTGGCCTCGGCGATCTCGGCCCACACGGTGGCCGCGGCATCCATGTGGCGGTTGTCGTTCTCGTCGAGCCCGTGGGACTTCACGAAGGGATCCACCACCACCAGCCCGATGCCCTGGGCCCGGATGGCGGCGATCATGCCGTCCCGGTCGGGGTGGCCGATGCTGCCGCTCTGGCGGTCGAACTCCGCCATCACCAGCCGCCGCCTGCGGCCGGAATGCAGATGCAGCCGCCCGGCGATGTCGGCCCGGTCAATCCCGTGCGCGATCATCAGGGCGGCGATGCGGCGGTCCAGCTCATCCATCGGGTCCTCGAGGTTGAGCACCCAGGCCGGGCAGGGCCGATGCACCATCTCGCCGAGCAAGGCCCGCCCGGTGATGACGGCGAGCGCGACCGCCAGCGCATAGGCCGACTTGCCGACCCCGCCCGGCGCGGCCAGCACCGAGACATAGCCCTGCACAAGAAAACTACCGTAGAGCCAGGCACGCGGAGGAATTTGCTCCGCATCCGGCAGGCCAGCCGGCACCGCGGCGATCGGCGCCGGGCCGGGCGTGCCGACGGGCGGCGCCGGGGCGCCGGCGGCGAAGGCGGTCACGTCATGAAAGGTGTTGAGCAGCCGCGCCCGCAGCCCGCCCGCATTCGCCCCCGGCGCCTCGGCGGCGGCGGCGGCGAGCGCGACCTCGGCCTCCCCCGGCGCGATCAGCCCATGCGCGGCCAGCCGGCCGAACACGGCGGCGGCCTTGTGGGCGGCGGCGGGGTCGGTCGCGTGCCTCATGCCGCGTCCCCCCGGGGCGGGAAGGGGTAGGCGGCGCCGTCCAGCAGAGTGGCGGCGGTGATGGCGCCCCAGGCCAGCGGATGGCCGGGGGGCAGCGGGCCGCGCAACCGCGGCGCCTCCGCCACCGGCGCCACCGGGCGCTGCCGGGGCAGGCCGAGCAGACGGGCGCGGTCGATCACCGCCGAGCGCGAGGCGCGAACCTCCCGCGCGATTCCCTCCCACGAGGCGCGCCGCGCCCGGCGGGCGGCGATGGCGGCATCCTCTTCGGCGGTCCAGAGGCGTTTGGGCGGCATTCATCGGGTCTCCCTGTTGTGTCACAGCGAGAGTTACCACCATTAACCAGACCAGTCAATCAAAATAACTGTTGCCAGTTAGAATTTTTGACGGCACAATTCGCGGATCAGGAGGACCGATTATGAGTCAGTGGACAGGCAAGCAGACGGCACAGGAACACCAGTCGCAGAGCGGCATGGGCGAACGGATTCGCCAGGCCCGGCAGACCGCGGGGCTCACGCAGGTGGAGCTGGCGAACGCGGTGGGGGTGTCCCGCAGCGCCATCGCCCAGTGGGAGACGGACCGTTCGGGCCAGGTCGGCGTCAATCTCGCGCGGCTCGCGGTGGTGTTGAGCGTCTCGCCGACCTACCTGCTCAACGGCTCGGTCGGCCAGGACGGCGGCGGCACCGCCGAATCCCCACAGGAAATGGCGTTGCTGCGGCTGTATCGGGAGATGGGCGATGAGGACCGGCAGGTGATGCTGCGTCTCGCCATCCGGCTCAGCCGCACGAAGAACCCGGAAATTTGAGACTGCGTTGCGGATTTTGAGGCGAATGCGCCGGGTTTGTATCCGACAGTAACGAAACCCCCCGATTCGTAACGCACCCGATGCGTTGCGCGGGGGGCATTCACCAGTGCCGTTGAGCGTGTGGGTACGGCCGTACCCCAGGTGTTAGGCGGGTTTGCCGCCGCTCTTTGACCGTTCAGTCAACATATCCGTGAGCGAAAAGCGCCTCCCGAGTGGGGTGTTTCCTCCCCTTCTCCGGCGTTCGATGGCAACATTTTCGACGAGGAGATGAAGTTTCAAGCGTTTGTGGCTGAATGTGATCATCTATGTGGCCGAAATTGCACCGGGTTTCGTTGCTCGACGCGGTCTAAAAACCGGAGAAACTCGCAATTCCGTTATCCAAAACAGTGAATTCTTCCTTGCGTTGCAGTGCAGCAGGCCCTTAAAAGGGGTTAAGCAAACTTCCGACGAGGACCTACCCCGATGACGACATTTGTCACAGTGAATACGAGCGCATCTACCTCCGTGCTCGTGCCGTTCACGTCGGCAGCCAACGCCGCCCTCGCGCAGGCAGCTCTCGATGCCGGCCCCAACTCCGCGGCTTCGATCGGCGGCGGCTTCTTCAAGTATTTCAGCCCGTCGGTCGGCGGCGCGGTGACCCCGCCCGGCGTGCTCTTCCTCGGTGGTATCGCTCAGACGATCCCGAACGCGGTGGCCTACGGCCTGCTCCCCGGCACCTACCAGGATCTCGTGAACGCCGGCAGCGGCACGGCCCTCGCGGTTGGCGGTGCGAACACCTCCATCTGGTCGGGTCAGAACGCCACCACGGTGTTCCTGAACGCCAATGCCCAGGGCCAGGCCTTCCTCGGCGGCGGCAAGGACGTGGTGTCGAACGCCTTCTCCTTCGCCTCCATGAACGTGATCATGGACTCGCCGAACAGCACCGTGCTGGGCGGCTCCACCCTGATCATGTCCGACACCATCGGCGGCGCCTCCACCGTTCAGGCTCAGGCGAACGACCTGATCCTGGTGCAGGGCGGCGGTTCTGACCTCGTGGTTGCCAACAGCGGCACCGTGGTCGTCGAGACCGCGCGTGGCACGGGCTCCGCGCAGAGCGCCACGACCATTCAGGCGGTGGCGGGCGCCACTCTCTGGGCCGGCGTGATCGACGGCAAGACCTTCATCAACCCGGGCGCCGGCAATACCTTCGTGTTCGGCGCGAACCCGGCGGGCGAAAGCTCGGCCACCCTGTTCGGCGGCGCGCTGCCCGGCACTTCCATCGTCGGGGCTGCCTTCACTGGCCGCGCGACGGTTGGCGGC
>CAIPLM010000348.1 GCA_903865895.1 uncultured Rhodospirillales bacterium
ATGGTGCCATTGTTGGTCAACGCCGAGGCGGCGCCAGCATTGAACGATGGTGGGCCGGCGCTGAGCGTCCCGCCGCTGACCACGATATGGCCAGCGTTGGCCGCGTTGAGAAAATTCAGGCTGTTGACCCCGGCGACGTTGCTCAGCGTCGCGTCGGCGGCGATGCCGAAGGACCCGGCCACTCCGCCGCTGCCATTGCCGATCGCGGCCTGCCCGAGCAGCACGACATCGAAGCCGGTGACGGTATGGTCGAGATTAAGCGTGGCCCCGGGCGCGCCGAAGGGCAGCGGCACGAGGTTGCCCAGGGTGAAGACCGGCCGCGGCCCGCCCGGCACGGGGCCGACGGTCAGGGTGCCATAGAACTCGGTATTGGCGCCGTGCAGGCCGTCGGACGCCATGGAAAGGTCGCCGAGCCAGGTGGTGTTCTCGAAGGAGAACGGCTTGCTGAAATCGAGTGTGCCGCCCTCGTTGATGATGGTGCCGGTCACGATCGGCGCGAGTCCGAAATTCCCCGCGCCTGCGACGGTGCCTGCCTTCAGGTCCAGGGTGCCGAACGCCATGTTCGTCGCGATATCCAGCGTCGCATTGGCGGAATCGAGGACGAAGGTTCCGAAGGTGATTGCCGGGTTCTGGTCAGCACCGACGAGCGATGAGCCGCTGTTGATCGCGTAGCCGAAGCCGGGATCGTAGGTGAGCGACACCTCCTGCCCGGCGACGGGAACCCCGGCCGACCAGTTGAGGGCATCGAACCAGTCGAACGCCAGCAGGCCGTTGGCGGCGGTGAAAGTGTTGCTGGCCATCAGATCATGCCCGCAACGGCAGCTTTACGACCCCGCATCATTGAACGTCCCCCTCCAGTCTTCGCGCCAGAAGGGGGGCCAAAGGCCAAGCAGTATTCACCCGCCGATCATTATCGGGACCGTAGTTGAGTTCAGAGGGTGGCACAATTGCCAATGTGGCGCCGCCGGAGCGGCGGCGATCGCCCAGCCATGGAATCCCCTGGAGGATTGCCTGCGGGGAGCGGTCGTTACTTGCCCAAATGTCTGTCGAAGGAGCGGGCATTCCGGTGTTGCCGCCGCCTCGATGGACATTGGCCGGGTCCCCGCTTCGCGGCTGCGTTGGAGCGGGTGGGGATGAGCGCTGGGGGATGAGGCCGCGCCTGAGGCCTGAGACCGGCCGGTGCGCCCCGGGGTGACACGGCGGGCCGCGGTCGGTGGATAAATTTCTTCGTATATTAAGAAAAAATCTCTTGCGCTTGGGCGGCGCTTGTGCGAACATATAAAGAACTTCAACATCGCAGAAAGGCCGCCATGTCACCCCGCCCTTCCATCATCCAGTGCCTGCTGCTGCGCGTTGTGCGGCAAATGCTGCTGGTGCTCGACGCCATGCTGGGCGCGCGGGCAATGGAGCTGCGCGCGTGGCTTGACGGGCTGCCGGCGGGCCATCGGCGGCGCGCGCGGGTGCTGGGGGAATTGCGGCGGCTGGCGCGGGTGCGGGCGATGCTCGCGGAGCCCGGACTGCTGGACGATCCCGCATTCCGCGGCAAGGCGGCGGAGGTGGCGCGCGTGCGCAACGATGCCGGGCGGCGTGCGCTGCCGCGGCGGCGGTTGAGCGCCGCGCGCTATGCCGGGATGCGGGCCGCTTTTGCGGTGGTTCCGGCCCTGCGTGAGGAGGGGCGATGTACCGGCTGCATCGCTGTCGCCTGATAAGCTGCCGGGCATCTGCCCGTGCGGCGCCGTTGGCGCATGTCCGCTTCCCGGGCGCGGCGCGGCAGTGCCGTGCCACGCCCGGGCGGGGGTTACTTGCCGAGATGCTTGTCGAAGAAGCGGGCGATGTCGGTGAAGGCTTCCTTGGTTTCGGGCGCCGCGGGGATGGCGCCGTACTGTGCGTGGGACTGGCCTTCATAGACGTTGAGATCCGCCTCGACGCCGGCCTGGCGCAGCTTGCGGTGGGTGCGCACGGTGTTGGAGAGGAAAAGATCGCGCGTGCCCGTCGTCAGGATGGCCGGGGGGAAGCCGTGCATGTCGCCGTAGATCGGCGAGAGCATGGGGTCCTTGAGGTCCAGCCCGTTGGCGTAGAGCAGCGCGGCACGGCCGAGCCAGCCCTTCCAGGAGACCAGCACGTTGTCGACAAATTCGTTGGTGATGTAGCTGTCACCGATCTCCGCGAGATCGGACCAGGGCGTGCCGGGCGCGATGGCGGCGGGGAGCGGGAGTTTCTCCTTCTTGGCGCGCAGGATGAGGGCCAGCGTCATGCCGCCGCCGGTGGAGGTGCCGAAGACCGCCATGTTCTTCGGCTTGGCCATTTTGATCGCCGCCTTCCAGGCCGCGGTGGCGTCATCCATCGCCGCCGGGTAGGGCGCGTCGGGCGGCATGCGGTAATCGACCGAGACGACGCGATAACTGCCGTAATAGGCCATGTTGATGGCCTCGGTGAGCGCCGCCTCGCCGGGGCTCAGCACATAGCCGCCGCCATGGACGTGGAACAGCAGGCGGTTGCGGTTGGAAGGCGCCACCTCGCGCGGCGTCACCATGTAGGCGGGCACGCCGCCGAGGGTGATCTTCTCGTATTTCACCCCGAACTTCGCCGCCGCGTCGCGGGCGATTCCGATGCTGACCTGGGCGCGCTGGTTCACCCAGTCCTTCCACTCCGTGGGGGTCTTGGGGTCGGTGTTCCAGAACGGTGCCGGCGGGTTGGCGATCAGCTTGGCCATGTCGGGGCTGACGTCACCAGGCACGGTGAGCTTCTTGGCCGGCACTTCGCGCGGCGGCGTTTGCGCTTGGGCGGGCGCAGCGGCCCACAAGGCTGCACCGAGTGCCAGCAGCAGCGCGGCTTTCGTGTGGTTGGACATTGTTCCCTCCGCTTCGCGGTTATTGACGAGGCGACGTTAGAACAGCCTGGAAAGGAATGCATCCCCGCCGCCGCCACAGTCCAGCACGATCGCGCTGTGGTCGGTGAAGGCGCCGCGTGGGGCGTGATCGTAGCGGCAGGAAGGATCGGCGGCGGCGAGGAAGCGGCGATTGGCCAGGGCATGGTCAAGCCGGAAGCCGTTGTTGCGATGGGAGACCCAGGTCCATTCCCGGGCGGCGTCACCATGGTTGCGGCGCCACAGGTCGGTGAGGCGGGCGGCGCCGGTCAGCGCATCGAAATCCTCCGCGCAGTGGTAGCGCACGCCGCGCGGATCCCGGTCCTTGATCTGGTTGCCGGTGTTGAGGTCACCCAGCAGGAGGAAGGGGCGCCGGGATTCCTGGCCTGCCAGTTCGGAACAGCGGGCAAAGAACGGGGCCTTGGAACGCTGGATTGGGAAGTAGCAGGCGAGCAGGCGAAGCCGGCGGAAGCGGGCAAGCATCAGCACGCCGGCGCCGGGCACGTTCGGGCGCAGGCTTTCGGCGGTGAAGGGCGCGCGGGAAGCGACGAAGACGCCGTTGGCGGTGCCGCCATCCGTGGTGCGGGCCATATGCATGCCCCGCCCCTGCGCCCAGGCCTCCACCGCCACGCCGGCCAGGCCGTCACGCCATTCGGTCAGCACGACGGTATGGGGGTTCTGCGCGTCCAGATACTCCGCCACCGCGCCGATCCGCCGGCCGCCGCCGGCGCGGATGTTGAGACAGACCATGCGCATGCGCGCCTCCCCCTATGGCTGCGCATGCGGGCTTCCCCCGCGGCGCGCCTTCTGAATAGATGTGGGCAAAGGGAAACGCACATGAACACATATGAAGACGCCTTCGCGGAATTTCAGGCGGCCCAGCGCAATCGCGGCCTCGCGGAAGCCTGGCTCCGGGCGTTCGGCGCCGCCCTCGCGACCGGCAGCAGCGCAGGGATTGCCGCCCTGTTCCATCCGGACTCGCATTGGCGGGACGTGCTTGCCTTCACCTGGCATTTGACGCCGACCTCGGGGCAGGACGCCATCGCGGCGCGCTTTGCTGCCGAGCAGCAGCGTGTTGGCGCGCACGGCTTTCACCTGCCCACCGAGCGGCGGGCGCCGCGCGAGGTGACGCGGTTCGGCATTGCCAGCGTCGAGGCGATCTTCGCGTTCAAGACCGCCGAAGGCCGCGGCGCCGGTGTGGTGCGCCTCTCACCCGATGCCGACGGCGCGATGAGGGCGTGGCATATCTCCACCGTGCTTGAGGCGCTCGACGGGCATGAGGAGAAGCTCGGCGCCAACCGGCCGACCGGGGCGGCCTATTCGCGCAATTTCGGCGGCGACAACTGGGCCGATGTGCGGCGCAAGGCGGTGGCGTATGAAGACCGCGAGCCCACCGTGCTGGTGATCGGCGCCGCCCAGGCCGGGCTCGCCACCGCCGCCCGGCTCAACCAGCAGGGCATCGACACGCTGGTGGTGGAGAAATGGCCGCGCGTCGGCGATAGCTGGCGGCGGCGCTACCACTCGCTGGCGCTGCACAACGCGGTGCAGCAGAACCACCTGCCCTACCTGGATTTTCCGCCGACCTGGCCGAAATATATCCCCAAGGACATGCTGGGCAACTGGTTCGAATTCTACGCCGACGTGATGGAAATCAATTGCTGGACGGACACGGAGTTCGTCAGCGGCACCTGGGATGAGCAGGCGAAATGCTGGACCGCCCTGGTGCGGCGCGGCGACGGCACGGAGCGCAGGCTGCGGCCGCGCCATATCGTCTTCGCCAATGGCGTCAGCAGCTACCCGATGGTGCCGGAGATCCCCGGGCTCACTGAGTTCGCGGGCGATGTGGTGCATTCCGAGGGGTTCGACAGCGGCACGGCGTGGAAGGGCAAGCGCGCCTTTGTCATCGGCACTGGCAGCAGCGCCAATGACATCGCGCTCGATCTCTACAGCAACGGCGTCGCCACCTCGCTGATCCAGCGCGGCCCGACCACGGTGATCTCGATCGACCCGAGCGCCCGGCTGGGCGAATTGCCGTGGAGCGAGGGGAGTTCGCTGGAGGATGCCGATCTCCTCGTCGCCTCGCCGACGCCGCCGCTGACGGTGAAGGCGCTGAAGGCCAATGCCCAGCGCATGCGCGACTTCGACAAGGAGATGATCGACGGGCTGGTCTCGATCGGCTTCAAGCATGATTACGGCACCGACGAGACCGGCCATCTCATGAAGTATTTCCGCCGCGGCGGCGGCTACAACCTGGATACCGGCAGTTCCGCCCTGATGATCAAGGGGAAGATCGGGCTGCTGCAATACGAGAATATCGCGCGGTTCTGCGCCGAGGGGGCGCTGCTGCATGACGGCTCGGTGGTGCCCGCCGATCTCGTGGTGCTGGCGACCGGCTATTACCCGCAGGCGGAGCTGGTGCGCCGGGCCCTGGGCGAGGAGATGGTGGAGCGGATCGGGCCGGTGTGGGGCATCGGGCCGGATGGCGAGCTGAGCAACATGTACAAGCGCACGCCGCAGCAGGGGCTGTGGTTCATCGCCGGCGGGCTTGCCCAGTGCCGCATCAACTCGAAATACATCGCCTTGCAGATCAAGGCGATGGAACTCGGCAAGCTCGGTCCGTTGTGAGGCGCGATGGGCTCAGCCGAACACCGCCGTGTTGACGACGTTCTCCATGTTGGGCCGCCCGTCCAGCACGGAGAGGGCGTTCTGCACGGCGGTGACGGCCATGCGGTCGAGCGATTCCAGCGTCACGCCGGCCATGTGGGGGGCGGTGATGACGTTGGGGAGGTGGGGGATCTGGTTTTCGGGTTCCACGGGCTCCTGCGCGAAGACGTCGAGCCCGGCGCCGGCGATGCCGCCTGTGGTGAGGGCGGCGTAGAGGGCGGGTTCGTCGATGATGCCGCCGCGGGCGGTGTTGACGAGGAAGGCGGTCTTTTTCATGCAGGCCAGCCGCTCGGCGTTGATCAGGCCGACGGTGCCGGGCGTCTTCGGGCAGTGGATGGTGACGAAATCGGCCTTCGCCAGGGCGGCGTTGAGGTCGGGCGCGGGGATGCAGCCGCGGGCGCGGATGACGTCCTGGGCGATGTAGGGGTCATGCACCAGCACCGTCATCTCCATCGCCAGGCAGCGGGCGGCGACGCGGGTGCCGATTTTGCCGAAGCCGATGATGAGCAGGGTTTTGCCGAACAGATCGACGATTGGCGCCTGCATCTTGTCGCGCCAGCGGCCGGTGCGGACGAATTCGTGCTGGTCGAAGCCGCGCTTGGCGAGGTGCATCATGAAGTAGATGGCATGCTCGGCGACGGTGACGGAGTTCGCGGTGCCGGCGATCAGCAGCGGGATTTTGCGGGCATCGAGCGCCGGCACCTCGACGGCATCGTAGCCGACGCCGATGCGGGCGACCGCCTTGAGGTTCGGCGCGGCAGCGATATCGCCGGCACGGAACGGGCGGCCCCACAGCAGCACGCCATCGACATCGGCGAGCATGGCGCGGAACTCGGCCTCGGGGGTCAGGTCATGGAAGCCGACCACCTCGACGTCCTCCCGGGCGCGGGCGACGTTCCAGCCGGCCTCGGACATGGCCTGCGGCAGCAGCAGCTTCTTGCGATTGGCGGTCATCGTCCCCTCCGGAAATGCGTTGGGCGCAGCTTGGCCCGCTTCCCGCGCGGAGGCCAGATGGTACATGCTCATGGCAGTGTCCGGGTGGGCAGAACCCAGGGAGGGGCGGGATGAGCGAGATGCGGGTCGGCTATGCCGGAGTGGGCCTTATGGGCCATGGGGCGGCGAAGAACATCCTGTTGAAGGGGTTTCCGCTCACCGTGCTGGCGCACCGCAACCGGGGGCCGGTGGAGGATTTGATGGCGAAGGGCGCGGCCGAGGCCCCTTCCCCCTCGGCGCTGGCGGTGGCCAGTGACGTGATGTTCCTCTGCCTGCCCGGTGTGGCGGCGGTGGAGGAGGTGATCCTCGGCCCGAATGGCTGCCTCGATGCGCTGCGGCCAGGGATGATCATCGCCGACAAAAGCACGGGGGAGCCCGATTTCACGCGGCGGCTTGGCGCCATCCTGGCGGAGCGGGGCGTGACGCTGCTGGATGCGCCGATTGGCCGCACGCCGAAGGAGGCGGAGGAGGGACGGCTTTCCACCCTGGTGGGTGGTGACAAGGAGGCCATCGCGCGCATCCGCCCGGTGATTTCGGCCTATGCCGATACCATCATCGAGGCGGGGCCGCTCGGCGCGGCGCTGATGGTCAAGATCGTCAATAATTTCATCAGCTTCACCAATGCGGTGGTGATCTCCGAGACCTTCGCCGCAGCGAGCAAGATGGGCGTGCCCTTCGCGCCGCTCTGCGCGATGATCGAGGCGGGCGGCTCCAACAGCACGATGTTCCAGTGGATCAAGCCATGGATTCTCGACGGCGATGACAGCCGGGGGCGCGGCCGCCTGGTCAACGGCGTCGGCGTGCTGGACGGCTACCGGCAATTGGCGGAAGCTGCCGGGGCGCCGATGGATATGGCGGAGGCGGCGCGGGCCGTGCTGCAGCGGGTGCTCGATGCCGGGCATGGCGCGCGGTACGTGCCGCGGCTGCCCGGCATTCTCGCGGAGATGACGGGCGCCGGGTTCCGGCCGCTCGATGATTGATGGTCAGGCCAGAGGCGTTGGGATTCTGCTTCCGATGGTGCGAGAAGGGTTTTTGCTTTCATTTTTTGCGTAGTATTTTTTCATCTAATACACGGGAAAAATTTGTAATTTACGATAGATATTTTGGATTTTAGCGGTATTTTCATAGCAAAAATGATTTATATACATTTTGTGCGGCTGATCAGAATTGTTTTGTAGATCACGAATTCATCCGGGCGACGATCAGTACCCGGGATTCGGCCACGTGATGTGGCGGGGGCGACCGGATCGCCGGACCCCATTTGGCGTCCGCACTGGGCAGCGATGACGCCGGCGCCGACGAGGCCGCCTCGGCGGCCAGCGTCCCCGTCGGGCGATAACGCCTCTACATGTCGGCAAGCAGCCGGCCCAGGATCCGCCGCGCAGCCACCTCGGCGGCTCGCGGCTCAACCAGCAGACGGACGTCGCGCAGTTCGACGACCTTGGCCCGTGTGAGCGGATGCACCGTGAACGTGTGGCCAGGGTCGGGGTGAAGCACTCCTTCGGCAACGAGTTGGAGCGCGGCCTCGCGCACGAGCGGCACACCAGCCAGAAAAGGCGCAGCGACGTCCCGGGAGCTGTCGTAGAACCGGCGTTTCAAGATCCTGCGGCTGGATGGCGGACAAAGCATCCGCCTCCGCCCTGAGCGTCACTTATTTGGCCCTTATAGACGAGCCATGCTTCGCTGGGCAGCAGCACGGTGAAGCAAAGGCAACTGGCGCCGCGCGGCATTCGGCACGCCGATGCCCCAGCGTTGCGGCCCTAATGGGTTTCGTCGCCGATCCTGTTGAGACCCTCGGTGCGCCGGAATGTCGGCAGTCCGACGCCCGTGGCCTCGAATCCACCATCATTACCGATCGCCTGGCCGTTGAGGTAGCTCGCCTCCCGGCTACAGAGGAACCCGACCAGATTGGCCATCTCCTCGGTCGTGCCGTAACGGCCCAGCGGGATCGTGTCGTGATAGTCGGCCCGGATGGCGGGCGAATGAACAAGCTTCGCCATTTCCGTCTCGACCGGGCCGGGACATATGGCATTGACCCGAATGCCATAATTCGCCAGCTCCACCGCATACTGCTTCGTCAGATGGATAATGGCCGCCTTGCTCGTGCCGTAGGCGATCCGCAGCGTGCTGGCCCGCAACCCAGAAATGGAGGCGATGTTGACGATGGCACCGCGGTTGCGGGCCTTCATGGCCGGCGCAAAGGCCTGAGTACACAGGAAGGTGCCGTCGAGATTGGTCCCGAGCACGCTTCGCCACTCGGCATATGTCGTGTCGAGGGCGGGCTTGAAGACGGCGACGCCGGCGTTGTTGATCAGCGCGTCGACCCGCCCCCAGCGGGCGGAGACCAGCAACGCTGCCTCTTCAACCTGTGCCTCAATCGATACGTCGCAGGGGATCGCAAGCACCCGCCCTCCGTTGTCCAGCGCGGTCTCCGCTGCCTCCAGGGTCTGTCGATCAATGTCCAGCAGGGCAACACGGTAGTCGCGCGCGAGGAACCACATGGCGATCGCAAGGCCGATCCCGCGGGCGCCTCCAGTGACCACGGCGACCGGAAGGCCTTCAGACGGGATGAACATGGTTGGCGCCTACTGCGTTCTGCTTCCAGGACGCGGTTAGGCGCGTCTCGCCGGATTGGCAACAGCAAGACGTACGCCCTGAGTGCGCGCTCGATGCGCAAAACCTGGGGGGTTTGCCTACAGCCCGCAGCAAAGACCGCCTCGTGGATGGCGACCGGACGTACGACCAACTCAGCAGGAGGTATGACGCTGTTCCAGGATGCATTCAATAGTCCGAGTCGTCCGTCTGCGGGCGGCCAGGCAGACCCACTCCACAGGATGAGCGAAGCCCCCCGCGCGGCGCCGCAAGCAGGGTAACTGGTTCCGTGCGATGGGCCAACCCGAAGACATCCAACGACATCTTCCTATAGTTCGCGCACCGAGCCCCGCTCACCGTCTTCGCCGTAATGCGTACGTTATTCCCGAAGCTTGCAACACGGCCGGCCCACAGAAAACATTGGAAAAATGAGTGGATGAGCCGCTGGCGGAGAGAGTGGGATTCGAACCCACGGTACGCGTTAACGCACACACGCTTTCCAAGCGTGCGCCTTAAGCCGCTCGGCCATCTCTCCGGCCTCTCGGAAGCGGCGGGAAAATACACGCGTGGGGGGAGA
>CAIPLM010000349.1 GCA_903865895.1 uncultured Rhodospirillales bacterium
GCTGCTCGCCGATGCCTGGGAGCGCGCCGGCAGCGCCGACAAGGACAAGACCATCGCGGCGCTCAACGCCTCCACCCTGTCCGACCATTTCATGCCCTACGGGCCGACCAAGTTCACTGACGGGCAGAACGCCGGCGCGCATCCGGTGGCGCTGCAAATCCAGAAGGGCGACATGCACGTGGTGTGGCCGGACGCCTTCGCCGATGTGCCGGCGGTGTTTCCGCGGCCGAAGGTCTAGCGGCTTGGCGGCACAGGTAAGCAAGCGGTTCTTTTTTGAAAAAAAGAACGAAAAAACTTTTACCCGTTGGGCTTCGCACTCTCCGCGGAGAGTGCGAAGCAAACGGATAGAAAAGTTTTTGCTTCTTTTTTCAAAAAGAAGCGCTTCCTTCCTCCCAACGGTCGCCTGAATTGGTCGAAATCTATGCTGCAGCCCTGATCAATGGGCTGCTGATCGGCGGCGTTTATGCACTGGTGGCCTTGGGGCTCACGCTGATCTACGGCGTGCTGCACATCGTCAACTTCGCGCATGGCTCGCTGCTCATGGTCGGCATGTTCGCGGCCTGGCTGATGGCGGAGAAGCTCGGCGTGCATCCCTACGCGGCGCTGCCGGTGGTGGCGCTCGGGATGTTCGCACTGGGATGGCTGCTTTATCGCCTGGTGATCGGGCGGGTCTCGCGTGGCGAGGACCGCGCGATCCTGCTCGCCACTCTGGGCGTTGCGGTGGTGCTGGATAATCTCTTCCTCACCCTCTTCGGCGGCGATACGCGGCAGATCGAGAGCGACCTCACCTTCGCCGTGATCGAGCTTGGCCCGCTGCTGCTTTCGGTGCCCAAGGTGATCGCCTTCGCCGTCTCGCTGCTGCTGGCCGGCGCGCTCTGGGGCTTCATGGCGCTGACCGATACCGGCCGGGCAATCCGCGCGGTGGCGAAGGAGCCGGAGGGGGCGCGGCTGATGGGGATACGGCCGGAGCGCATTTTCGCGCTGGCCTATGGCATCGGCATTGGCTGCCTCGGCGCGGCTGCCTGCCTGCTGCTGCCCTCCTTCTTCGTCTCGCCGCATGTCGGCAGCGTGTTCGTGCTGGTGGCCTTCACCATCGTGGTGCTGGGCGGCATGGGGAGTTTCCCCGGCGCGGTGGTCGGTGGGCTGCTGATCGGGGTCACCGAGAGCATGG
Organism: uncultured Rhodospirillales bacterium; assembly: GCA_903865895.1. Taxonomy (GTDB): domain Bacteria; phylum Pseudomonadota; class Alphaproteobacteria; order Acetobacterales; family Acetobacteraceae; genus CAIYPH01. The sequence goes on from CAIPLM010000349.1 coordinate 1,172, forward strand.
GCGGCCTGTGGCTCGGCGAGTCGCTGGGGCCGATCGGGATTTCGCTGGTGTTCATCGCGGTGCTGCTGTTCCGGCCGACCGGGCTGTTTGGTGCCGCACGATGAAGCCGGTGCTGATCGCCGCCGCGGTGTTGCTCGCGTTGGGGCCCTTCGCGCTCACCTCGCAGTCCCTGGTGAACATCGCCATGCTGACGGTGGTATCGGCGTTTCTTGGCCAGTGCTGGAACATCGCCGGCGGCTTCGGCGGGCTGACCAGCTTCGGCCACACCATCTTCTTCGGCACTGGCGCCTATGCGGCGGCGATCATGCAGACTCGCTGGGGGCTGAACCCGTGGCTCGCGCTGCCCGCCGCCTTGGTGCTGGGTGCCGTGGTGGGAGCCGCGATCGGTGCCGCCTCCTTCCGCGCCGGGCTGCGCGGCAGCTATTTCGCCCTGGTGACGCTCGCCTTCGCCGAGGTGTTCCGCGTGCTGTCCAACAGCCTGGATTTCACCCGCGGCGGGCTCGGCATCAATATTCCGCTGGGCATGGGCGCGGCCAATTTCCAATTCGCCGACCGCCGCGCGACCTACGCTGTGGCGCTCGTGCTGCTGGTGCTCGCCACATCAGCCGCCGCCTGGCTGAAGCGCGCCCGCTTCGGCGCCCAACTCGTGGCGCTGCGCGAGAACGAGGACGCCGCCGCCGCGCTCGGGATCGACCTGGTGCGCACCAAGACCGCCGCGCTCGCCCTCTCCGGCGGGCTCACCGCGCTGGGCGGCGTGCTTTATGCGCAGACCTATCTCTACGTCGACCCTTCGATCTCGTTCGGCGTGGAGCGCAGCGTGGAGATGCTGCTGGTGGCGATGATCGGCGGCGCCGGCAGCGTGTGGGGGCCGATCCTCGGCGCGATCGTGCTGCACATCATCGCCGACGTCTCCCGCGCCTGGATCGCCACCCCCGGCTTCGCGCCGATGCTCTACGGGGTGGTGCTGCTGGTGATCATCGGCGTGCTGCCACGCGGCATCATCGGGGTATGGGAGCGCTGGCGTGCTTGAGGTGAGCGGGATCTCCAAGCGCTTCGGCGGGCTGCAGGCGGTGCGCGAGGTCTCGCTCACCGTGCCCGCCGGCGGCATCACCGCGCTGATCGGGCCGAATGGCGCGGGCAAGACCACGACGTTCGCTATGATCGCCGGTTTCATCCGCCCCGACGCCGGACGCATCCGCCTCTCCGGGCAGGACGTCACCCGGCTGCGGCCGGACCGCATCGCCGCCGCCGGGATGGTGCGCACCTTCCAGATCACCCAACCCTTCGCCGGGCTGAGCGTGCTGGAAAATATCCGCGTCGGCGCCTTCCTGCGCCACGCCGAGACGGCGGCGGCCACGGAGGCGGCCCGCGCGGTCGGCCAGCGCCTCGGCCTCGGCGCCTTTCTCGACCGGCCGGCCTCGGCGCTCACGGTGGCCGGGCGCAAGCGGCTGGAGGTGGCCCGGGCCCTCGCGACCCAGCCGCGCCTGCTGCTGCTCGACGAGGTGATGGCCGGCCTGAACCCCACCGAGATCCACGAGATCGTCGCGATGATCCGCGACATCCGCGATGGCGGCGTCACCATCCTGCTGATCGAGCACATCATGCAGGCCGTCGCCGCGCTCGCCGACAACGTCTATGTGCTGGCCGAGGGGGCGCTGATCGCCCACGGCACGCCCAAGGCAATTGCCGATGATCCCCGCGTGATCGAGGCGTATCTCGGCCGCGGCGCCGCCGCCAGGCTGGCCGCCCATGCTTGAGGTGCCCATGCTTGAAGTGAGGGGCCTTCACGCCGGCTACGGCCCCTTCGCGGTGCTGCACGGCATCGATCTCGACGTGGCAGAAGGCGAGATCGTCGCCGTGCTCGGCGCCAACGGGGCAGGCAAGACCACGCTGAACCGCGCGCTCTCCGCGGTGATCCGCCCCACCGCCGGCAACATCCGCTTCGAGGGTGCTGAGATCACCGGCGCCGGGCATGATGCGGTGGTGCGCGCCGGGCTGATCCAGGTGCCGGAAGGCCGGAAGATCTTTCCCAACCTCTCCGTGCGCGACAATCTGCTGCTCGGTGCCTATCTGCGCGGGCGGCCCAATCGGGCGCGCAATCTCGCCCGCGTGCTCGACATATTCCCCCGCCTCGGCGAACGGCTCGGCCAGCTCGTAGGCTCCATGAGCGGCGGCGAGCAACAGATGCTGGCGATCGGCCGCGGTATGATGGCCGAGCCGCGCCTGCTGATTCTCGACGAACCCTCGCTTGGCCTGTCGCCGATTCTCACCGAGGAGCTGTTCGCCCTGATCGGCCGGTTGAACGCCGAGGGGCTGGCGATCCTGCTGGTGGAGCAGAACGTGGTGCAATCCCTCGCCATCGCCGGCCGCGCCTATGTGATCGAGCACGGCGTGGTGGCACTCCAGGGCGATGCGGCGGCGCTGGCCGATGATCCGCGGCTGCGAGCGGCCTATCTCGGGCTTGCGTGAGCGCCGCCACCCGCCGAAACTCTCCGCTCCTATTTCCAGGGAATGCCCAGATGGACCCCAACGCCCTCCCCTTCGACGCCGACACCATGCTTGCCGGGCTGCGGCCCTGGGTGGAATGCGAATCGCCGACCTTCGATGCCGCTGCGGTCAACCGCATGATGGATCTCGCCGGCCGCGAACTCGCCATCATGGGCGCCCGCGTCGATCGCATCGCCGGGCGGATGGGCTATGGTGACTGCGTGCGCGCCACCTTTCCGCATCCCTCGCGCGAGCCAGGCATCCTGGTGATGGGGCATATGGACACCGTTCACCCCATCGGCACGCTCGGCCCGCTGCCCTGGCGGCGCGAGGGGGAGCGCTGCTACGGCCCCGGCATCTATGACATGAAGGGCGGCAACTACCTCTCGCTCGAAGCCATCAAGCAGCTGCATCGCGCTGGAATTACAACAAAGCTGCCGGTGACCGTGCTGTTCACCTCCGATGAGGAGATCGGCTCCCCCTCGACGCGGGACCTCATCGAGGCCGAGGCGGCGCGGCATAAATACGTGCTGGTGCCCGAGCCCGGCCGCCTCGATGGCGGGGTGACCACCGGGCGCTATGCCATCGCCCGCTTCAACCTCGAGTCGACCGGCAAGCCCAGCCACGCCGGCGCGCGCCTGGCCGATGGCCGCTCGGCGATCCGCGAGATGGCGCGCCAGTTGATCGCCATCGAGGACATGACCACTGACGACTGCACCTTCTCGGTCGGCGTCATCCATGGCGGCCAGTGGGTCAACTGCGTCACCACCACCTGCACCGGCGAGGCGCTCTCCATGGCCAAGCGGCAGGATGACCTCGACCGCGGGGTGGCCGCCATGCTCGCCCTACGGCCGACCGGGAATGACGTTCAGTTCAAAGTCACTCGCGGCGTCACCCGCCCGGTGTGGGAGCCGGACGCCAAGGTGCTGGCGCTGCACGCCCATGCCGA
>CAIPLM010000350.1 GCA_903865895.1 uncultured Rhodospirillales bacterium
AGTCGCTGCCGCCGCCGCCACCGCCGAAACCGCCGCTGCCCCCGAACGTGCCGCCACCACCACCGCCACCGCCGCCGAAGCCGCCCTGGCCGCCGCCGCCATAGGCGCCGCCGCCGCCGCCACCGAAGCCGCCGAAGCCCCCGCCGCCGCCCCAGCCGCCAAAGGAAGCGATCTGGCCGGGTCCGCCGCCCAGCCCACCGCCGCCGCCGCCGGGGCCGAAGGGATGGATGATGGTGCCCGGACCGCTGCCGCCACCGCCGCCGGCATTCGCTCCCCCGAAGCCGCCGCTGCCGCCCGTGCCGGTGGCGGGCTGGTTGGGCAGGATGCCGACGCCGCCAGCCCCGCCAGCGGTGCCGCCATTGGCCCCGAGACCAAGCCCGCCACCGCCGCCATTGGCGGAATAGCCGCGCGTGCTGGTGCCGCCGGCGCCGCCATTGCCGCCCATGCCGCCACCACCGCCGCCACTATAACTGTAGCTGGTGTAGCCGCCGTTGCCGCCCTTGCCGCCATAGGCCGCGTCGCCCACGAAGCTCACCCCGGCGAGCGTCACGCTGCCGCCCGTCGTAACTGTCACGCCGTTGACGACATTGGCGCCGGCGACGAACAGCCCGCCGCCGAGCCCGGCGCCGCCACCGCCGCCCGACTGGCCCTTGCCACCCGCGCCGCCCTGGGCGCGCAGGTGCTGCAACGTCAGCGACTGGAGGGTGACGGTGCCGCCAAGCACCATGAAACCGCTGAAGCCGGTACTCCCCGTGGTGTGCTTGCCCTCGATGGCATGGCCATTGCCATTCACCGTCAGGCTTGCGCCGTCGGCCAGCGCGATCGCCGACATGTCCTGGCTGAGGGTAACAGTGTTGGCGATGTTGATCGTGTAGCTATTGCCGGCTCCGGCATCGACGCCACCAAAATCGATCGCGGCGATGACGTTGTTGAGGCCGGTGAGATCCGAAGTTCCGGTGCCGTCTTGACTTAAAACGGTGAAAGTATAGCTCGCCATGCCGCACCATCCGTCTACTGCATATTTGACATTATGTGCACGGAAGCGTCGGGCGCTCGCTGATCCAGATCAATGCCGCGGATTGCGCGGGATTGCCGGACGGGCGATGGTGGCGCCGAAGCGGGAGACGCCCATGAGTGACACGAGCGCAATGCGGGACCACTACGACCAGGCGGGGCTGGAGGCATCCCTGCTGCGCGCGCTCACCGCCGCGGGCAAGGATATCGACAACCTCAAGCCGGGCGATCTCCAGGGGGCGGACGAGTTCCATAATGGCGGCGCGGCGGCCACGGCGGCGGTGGCGGAGCAGCTTGGCCTGACGCCCGAGATGCATCTGCTCGATGTCGGCAGCGGGCTCGGCGGCCCGGCGCGGCATATCGCGGCGCGCTATGGCTGCCGGGTGACCGGGATCGACCTCACGCCCGGCTATGTCGCCGCCGCCAACAGCCTCACCGCGCGGATGGGGATGCAGGCGCGGCTCGATTTCCGGGTGGCTTTGGCCGATCGGCTGGATTTCGCCGATGGCAGTTTCGACGGCGTGCTGCTGCTGCATGTCGGCATGAACGTGGCGGACAAGCCCGGCATGTTCGCGGCGATGCACCGGGTGCTGAAGCCCGGCGGCTTCGTCGCGGTGTATGACGTGATGCGCCTCGCCGAGGGGGATCTGGTGTTCCCGCTGCCATGGTCGAGCGTGGCGGAAACCAGTTTCGTCGCGGCACCCGAGGTCTATCGCGCCGCGCTGACCGCCGCCGGGTTCGCCATCACGGCGGAGCGGGACCGGGGGGAGTTTGCGCTCGCCGCGATGGCGGCGCAGCGGGCCAAGGCGGCGGCCGAAGGCCCCTCGCCGCTCGGCCTGCAGCATGCGATGGGGCCGACGGTGGCCGCCAAGGTCGGCAATATGGTGAAGTTGATCCAGGGCGGCGTGATCGCGCCCTACGAGATGATCGCGCGGCGGGCCTGATTTACCACCGCTGACTCAGCGGCCCATCCGCGAGAGGAAGTCGATCTGCCAGCGCATTTCCTCCACCGCCAGCGGAAATCCGCCGCTGGCGGTGCCGCGCAGCACGGTCTCGGGCGGCAGGCGGGCGAGCAGGGTTTGCAGCGGGCCGGCGGCGCGCATGGTGAAGCCGGCCCGCCACACCAGGCTGACCAGGCCTTTGGCGCTGCGCAGGGTCGCGGCGCGATCCACCACCGAGGCCGGCAGGTCCGCCGCGACAGCCACGATCGCGGAGGCCAGCCGCGCCTCGCCGCGCTGCACCGCGGCCAGCAGCGCCTCCTCGTTCAGCCGGCCCTCGGCGTAGAGGATTTTCGCCTCGCTCATCGCCTGCTCCATGTTGGGCTCGGGCCGATGGGCTGAAGTGGTGGATTGCAGGCGCTCGGCGAGGCGGCGGCGCAATTCGCTGGAGACGGCGGCGTTGAGATCGGCGCGGCAGGCCAGCGTGTCGAGCAGTTGGGTGGCGACGATGTCGGAGAGGGCGCGGGCGGCACGGTCGGTCAACTTGGGGCGGCGGACCAGCGGCGCATGCCAGGCGGTCACCTCGCCGGCGCGGGCGATCAGCGCATCGAGCGTGGCCTCGCGGATGGAGGCGGACTGGTTGTGCAGGAGCGCGGTGACCGCCTCGGTGTCGTTGCTGGCGGCCAGCGCGTCGCTGACGGCTTCGGAGAGATGCGGCCGCCGCGCCACCGCCACCGCGGTCACCGGCGAGGGGCGGCTAGCCAGCAGGGCCATGAGGTCTTCCGCAGTGAGGATCGGCGAGAGCCGGATCACCGGGTCACACACCGAGACCGCGCTGTCATGGGCGAGGCGCAGGATCAGCTCGCGCGGCGCGCCCGGCAGGTCCTTCACCACCTCGGTGATGGCCGCGCGCACCCGCTCCGCCTCGTCTTCCACCAGGCGCTCAAGCGTTTGCAGCGTCTCGCTGCCGATATGGTCGCGCTGCGCCTCGGGCAGGCTCGGGATGAGGCTGGCGAGTTTGCGCGCCAGCAGGGTGCGCACCCGCTCGTCGCTGTCGCCGGCCAGCAGGCGATCGACATGCACCGGCGCGGCGCGGTTGAGCGCGACGGCAGCGCGCACGGTCACCGAGGGGTCGGAGGCCAAGGAGAGCAGCACCGTCGGGTCGGTCTGCGGGCTGGAGCCGATGCGCACGCGATGCGCCTCGTCGGCCACGGTGGTGACCGGGAGCGGGGCGATGGGGGCGATGGAGACCGGGGTGGCGGCGCGGTCGATGATGATCTGGCCGGTCATCCCTGCCACTCCCGGTGCGAAACCCGCCAATGCGCGCGCCCGTTGCGCTTGACCTCGTACATCGCCTGGTCGGCGCGGTGGATCAGGGCGTCGATATCCTCGTCCTGGCCGGACCAGCGGCAGGCGATGCCGACCGACATCGAGAGCGGCACCGTGTAGCCCTGGGTGAGTTGGTCGAGCATCGCCGGGGCGCCGAGGCGGAGCGATTCCGCGCGTTCGGCGGCGGTGAGGTCATCGGCGCCATCCATCCACACCGCGAACTCGTCGCCGCCGAGGCGGGCCACGAGGTCCGCCGGGCGGAAGGTCTGCCGCAGCAGGCCGGCGACGATGCACAGCGCCTCGTCCCCCACGTCATGACCGCGGTAGTCGTTCAGGGCCTTGAAGTTGTCTAGGTCGATGAACATCAGCGTACCCGGCAGCCCTTCGCGCTCCAGCCGTTCGACGCGGCGGCCCAGTTCGTCGAGGAAGGCGCGGCGGTTGAGCAGGCCGGTCAGCGGGTCGGTACGGGCCTGTAGCGCCATCTCCTTCTGGATCGCGTCATGCTCCAGGATGACGCGGATGACGCCGGTGGCGGAGGCGGCGAGCGCCGTCTCATCGGCATCCCAGGGGCGGCCGCCCGGGGTGCGCCACAGCACGAAGCCGGCCTGATGGCCGTATCGCTGGCGGGAGGGGCAGACCAGGATCAGCCTGCCATCGGGCGCGAGCGCTTGGGCCGGGTTCTCATCGCCGGATTCGAGCAGCGTCATCGCGCTGTGCAGCACATCCGGCAGCACGATGCCGATTTGGTGGAGCACGCTGGAGGCCACGCCGTCACCCAGCATGTCCACCACCGCGCAGCCCTCGGCGGCGAGGGCGGCGACCAGGGCATCGAGGGCGGATTTCATCATCCGCTCAGCCAGCACCTCCTGGCGCATGTGCCAGAGGATATGGTCGAGCAATTCGCAGCGGCGCAGCGCGCCGGCCACGCGTGCGTCGTAGCTGTCCTGCTCGGTGACATCCTGGCCGAGGCCGCGCGAGCCGATGATGGTGCCCTGCGCGTCGGTCAGCGGGGCGGCGGCCATGACGACGCAGACGCTGCTGCCATCCGGCCGGCGCAGCCAGGCGCGGCGGCGGCGGATCGGGCTGGTAACGCGGAAGGGGTTGAAGCCGTGCGTGCCGCCGGTATCGGCCAGCAGCAGCTCGGCGGGCTGGCCGATCAGGGTGGCGGCGCTCCAGCCGAGCACCTGCTCCGGCGCGACGAAGACGAGGCGGCCCCAGCCATCGGTCTCGTAGACGATATCGGCCGCCATGCTCACGAGGTCCCGCCAGCGGCGGCGGCTGTCGAGCAGCGCCTCGCGCAGCGCGTGATCGGCCTGCGCGGCCTCGGATACGGCGAGCGACGCCGGAGCGTGTTGTCCCGCGAATTGCGGGCTCGCGAATGGTGCGATCGCCTGGTTCATGCCACGCCAGTCCCCTTGTCCGGCGCCATTGCAGGCCAATTTGGTGAATCCCGGGTTACCCGGGGCGGGCAGGCGGGCCGGCCGGGTGAATTGACAGCGCGGGGCTCGCTTGCGCATGGTCCGCCGTCATCACGGGGCGCCCCGCGCCCGCAATACAGGAGACGCCGAGGGCATGACCGACCAGTCGCTGCGTGCAACCATCGAGGCGCTGTGGGACAACCGCGACAGCCTGAATTCCTCCACCAAGGGCGCGCCGCGCGAGGCGGTGGAGGCGGCGTTCGAGCTGCTGGAGAACGGCACCGCCCGCACCGCCGAGCCCACCGCGACGGGCTGGCAGGTGAATGAATGGCTGAAGAAGGCGGTGCTGCTGTCCTTCCGCCTCAATGACAGCCGCCTCATGGAAGGCTCCGGCGGCGCGCCGGTGTGGGACAAGGTGGGGATGAAGTTCGAGGGCTGGGGTGAGAACCGCTTCCGCGAGGCCGGCTTCCGCGCCGTGCCGGGCGCGGTGGCGCGCCGCGGCTCCTACATCGCGCCGGGCGTGGTGCTGATGCCGAGCTTCGTGAACATCGGCGCCTATGTCGGCGCCAACACCATGGTGGACACCTGGGCCACCGTCGGCTCC
>CAIPLM010000351.1 GCA_903865895.1 uncultured Rhodospirillales bacterium
CGGTTGAACAGCTCCACCAGCAGCATCATGCCGAGCGCGCCGAACACGATCACCACCTCCATCGGCAGCACGTTCACCCCCATGAAGGAGAGCGGCGCCTCGGGCAGCGGCGAGGGGAATTTCAGCGCGTCGCGGCCCCAGATGTTCTCCGCGAGGTTCTTGAAGATGATGCCGAGCGCGATGGTGGCCATGATCCACCCCGCCTCGGACTTGGTCTTGATCGCCTGGCGCACGCCCAGCCGCTCCACCACCGCGCCCTGGAGCATGCCGAAGGCGAGCACGATCGGCAGCATCAACCAGTAGCCGGTGAGGGTCACCACCGTAAGGCCGACCAGGGAGCCCAGCATCAGCGCCTCGCCCTGGCCGAAATTCAGCGTCTTCGAGGTGGCGAAGGTGAGCTGATAGCCGAAGGCGATGACACCGTAGATCATGCCGACGGCGATGCCGCTGGCGATCAGCTGGGCGAGGATCTGCATGCGGTGCTCCGATGCCAAGTGTAGGAAGGGTGTTCTTTTTGTGAACAAAAAGAACCAAAAAAACTTTTTTATCCGTTTCTGGCCGTTGGCGTACCGTCCCGGGATAGTGGGAGCGGCACGCCCAAAGTCAGAAAAGTTTTTTGCTCCTTTTTTTCAAAAAAGGAGCGCTTCCTTCCTATCAGCTCTTCGGCTTCACCCGCACCGCCTTGTCGCCGGCGATGTCGTCGGGATGAGCCACCACCACGCGGCCGCCCTTGACCACGCCGAACACCGGGATATTGCCGGAGATCGCCTCATGGTCGGTGGCGGTGTAGGGGCTGTCGTAGACCGTCACCACGCCATCCACCTTGGTCTGCAGGTTCTCGAGCGCGGCGCGGATCTTGGCGCCGTCGGTCGACTTGGCCTGTTCGATGGCGGCCTTCAGCAGATACACGCTGTCATAGCCCTGCGCGGCCGAGACCGGCGAGGGGATGCGGTCCACCTTGTAGGCGGCCTGGTAGGCCTCGATGAACCCCTTGCGCTTCGGCGTGTCGCCGGTCTGGATGAAGGTCTGCGGCATCATCGCGCCCTCGCCATTGGCGCCGGCATTGTCGATGAAAGTCGCCATCGAGAGCGTCCAGGAGCCGATCATCGGCACTTTCCAGCCGAGCTTGGCCATGCCGTTGGCGATCTGCGCGAGCTCGGGCCCGATCGCATAGGTGAGGATCACGTCGGCGCCGGCCTGCTTGGCGCGCAGCAGCTGGGCCGTCATGTCGGTGTCGCCGATGTTGAACTTCTCCTCGGCCACCGGCTTCACGCCCATGCCCGCCAGCGCGCGGGTGAGATCCTCGCGGCCGAGCTGGCCGTAATTGGTGCTGTCGGCGAGGATGGCCGGGGCCTTGAAGCCTTGGCGCTTGATCGCCTCGTTGGCGATCATCGCGGACTGGATGAGATCATTCGCGGCGGTGCGGAAAACGTAGTTGGGCGACTTGAACTGCCCGGCGATCGCGGTGCCGGTGGCGACGTTGTTCAGCACCGGGATTTCGGCTTCCTGGTAGAAGCGCTGCGAGGCGAGCGCCACGCCGGTGTTGATGTAGCCGAGGGTGGCGACCACCTGCTCCTTGTTGATCAGCTCCTGAGCGATCTGCACGCCGAGCTCGTTCTTCGCCTCGTCGTCGCGCTCCACGAGCTGGATCTGCCGGCCCATGATACCGCCGGCCTTGTTGATCTCGCTGACCGCGAGCTTCACGCCGTCGCGCATCGAGACGCCCATGGAGGCGGAGCCGCCGGTGAAGGGGCCGGACAGCCCGACCTTGATCGGCTGTGCCAGCGCCGTGCCAGCCAGCAGCAGGCTCGCGGCAGCCGCCGCGATCACGTTCCTGAACATTTTTTTGTTTCCCTGATCTAGAGGCCCAGTCGGCGCTCTGCCGGCATGGCTACCCGCGCGCCATATCACGCATCGGCGAATCAGCAAATCGGCAATCCGAAACGATACCACGCGCCGGCTTGACGTTCCCCGGGCAGGCCGGAATGAATGCCCCATGCCCGATCGTCCTCCCCATTTGACCCCAGCCGCCGCGGCGGCGCTGGCCGCCCGACGCGCCCGTGAGGCCGAGGCCCTGCGCGCCAATCTCCGCCGCCGCAAACAACAGACGCGCGACCGCGCGGAAGGACCCGCGATGACCCTCTCCGGCTGCATCGAAATGCTGTTCACCGGCCTCGCCGACTATCCCTCCCGCGTCCGCGCCTGCCGCGCGGCCGGGCTGGGAGCGGTGGAATTCTGGCGCTGGCACGGCAAGGATATCGAGGCGATTGCCGCCGCGAGCCGCGAGGCCGGCTTGCCCGTCGCGGTATTCAGCGTCGAGCCCGGCGGCCGCCTGGTCGATCCGGCGACGCATGCCGAATTCCTCCAGGGCCTGCGCGACACCATCCCCATCGCCGCCCGGCTCGGCACCACCCGCCTGATCGTGCTTTCGGGCGATACGCTGCCCGGCGTTCCGGCCGAGGCGCAGCGCGACGCGGTGATCGCCGCCCTGCGCGCCGCCGCCCCCATCGCGGAGGCCGCCGGGATCACCCTGCTGCTCGAGCCGCTCAACACCGTGCGCGACCATGTCGGCTACTTCCTCGACCGCACGGAGGACGGGCTCGACATCATCGACGCCGTCGGCTCTCCCGCCGTGCGGCTGCTCTACGACATCTACCATTCCGCTATGATGGGCGAGGACCCCGCCTTAGTCCTGGCCGGGCGGGGCGATCGGGTCGGCTACGTGCATGCCGCCGACACCAATGGCCGCCACGAGCCCGGCAGTGGCACGATCGACTGGGCGCATGTGCGCGAAACCCTCGCCGGGCTCGGCTACACCGGCCCGATCGGCCTCGAATTCCGCCCGGCCGCGGACACCGATGCGGCGCTGCGCCAGGCCATCGGCTTGCTGACAAATCCCTGAACGCCCGCTGACGGAACGCTGACAGCCGCCGTCAGCTTCCCGTTCGGTGTCCCTCGCTAGGTTGCGGATGTGCCGGCCGATCGCCGGAGTAACTCAAGGGAGTAAGACACATGCGTGCAATCACGAAGACGACGATCCTGCTGGCCGGCGCGGCGCTGATGATGGGCGTGGCCGTGGCCGACGCGATGGCGGCCGGCCGCGGCGGCAGCGCTGGCTGCTACTACAACTGCCCGACTCCGCCCCCCTCGAACAGCGGCGGCGTCAACAGCAACGGTAACGGCACCCACTCCTCCACCGGCGCCTGATCTGCGTAGGCCCCGGGCCATGTCCATCCTGGCCATGGCCCGGGGCCTCGCTTGCTACCTGGTGCTCGCCGCCCTCGCTGTGCCGCTCGCGGCACCGGCGCTGGGCGGCGAAACGCCGTCCTTCGCCTACCAGGTCGGCGCCCGCCTCTCGCTCGAGCACTTCGACCCGGCGACCAACGGGCTCGTGGCGCGAGCGCGCGTCGATGCCGCCGTCATCCTCACCCCCAATTTCGCGGTGATCAGCGCGGTCCGCCTGCTGCCGATCACCAACACCACGGCACCAGCCAACGGCATGTTCGCCAAGGAAGGGCTGCTGGCCGACGAAGTCTTCGCCCAGTGGCGCGACGGCGGGCTGACCGTGCGGGCCGGCAAGTTCTCGCCCAATTTCGCCCGCGGCTGGCTGCTCGCCCCCGGCTATTTCGGCGACACCTTCGCGGCCGACGCGCAAATCCTGGAGCAGCTCGGCGTGGAGGTCAGCTACGCAATCCCCACCGAACGCTGGGGCACCCAGGCGCTCAGCATCGCCGACACCATGGCCGACCGCTCGCCCCTGTCGGAGACGCTTGTCACCGCGCGGACCAAACTGCGCCTGCGCGATGGCGGGCCGAGCAACACCGCCGCCCCCCGCTCCCTCACCCTCGCCTATGACGCCGCCGCAATCCCGCTCCCCGCCGGATCGCTCAGCCTGCATGCAGGGGTGGCGAACCTGGCGCGCGGCCAAGGCGATGACGCCGCCGAGCAACTCGCCGTGCTGGCCGCTCATGGCGGCTTCGCCCTGCCGGGGAACGCCGGCGCGCTGCGGCCGCTCGCCGAATTCGTCCGCCGCTGGAACGCCGACGGACATCGCGGCGTCACCGACATCACCACGCTCGGCCTCGCCTGGGAGCACGCGGAGTGGACCCCGAGCCTCGCCGCCGGCACTCGCGACTCCCGCCTTTCTGGCCAGCCCGCCGCGCATGACCGCTTCGCCCAGATCACCGTGGCCCGCCGGCTCGATGCCGATTGGAGCCTCGCCGGCGGCTACATGCTGGAGCGTGGAGGCGGCGCCCGCGTCCACGCCGTCGGCCTCGAATTGCGCCGCGGCTTCGGCAATTGCGGGGACTGCCGGATCTTCAGCGGGCGGTATTACTGAGGCGATCTTGACGGCAATCCCCCGCCGCCGGACAAAACACGCATGACCCAGCGCCCCAGACTCCTCTTCATCTCCCTGCTCGGCGGGGAGGGCACCTATGACCCCAAAAAATTCCGCCGCCTGCCCGGCGGCGACGATGACACGGTGTGGATGCGCATGACGCTCGATCACCTCGGCGTCACCGATCATGTCGACTACATCGGCGCGCGCCCGCACCGCGGCGAGGCGCTACCGGCGCCCGAGGGGATCGACGCGGTGATCCTCGGCGGCTCGATTGATTCGGTGCACGACAACCACCCCTGGCAGACCGAGGTGCGCGACTTCCTCGCCCGCTGGCGCGCCACACGCCGGCCGCTGTTCGGCATTTGCGGCGGTCACCAGATGGCGTCCGTGGCGGAAGGCGGCGTGGTCGATACCATGCAGACCGGCAAAATCGCCGGCTCCTACACGGTGGAGCGCACGCCCGAAGGCGAGGGGCACTTTCTGTTCGACGGTTTCCCGCCGGACCAGGCGTTCCATTTCTCGCATTATGACCGCGTCGCCGAACTGCCGCCTGGCGCCGTGGTGCTGGCGCAGCGCGAGCACACGCCGCATGCCGCGCTCGATCATGGTGGTAACTGGTTCACCGTGCAGTTCCATCCCGAGGCCACCGCCGACCTGTTCGCCACCGTCTACGGCGATCAGCCCGAGGTGCTGGCCCGCTATCGCCTGCTGCCCGGCACCGAGCGGATGTTGCTGAACTTCCTCACCGGCACCGGCGTCGTGAAGGCGGGCGTGGTGAAGCCATGAGCGTGATCCGCCGCGCCGATCTCACCATCACCCCGTGGCGCAACGGCGCCGGCCGCAAGGCCGATATCGCGACCGGGCCGGGCTGGCTGATCGGCTTCGCCTTCCTCGATGCCGATGCCCCTTTCTCCGACTACACCGGGCACGACCGCACCATCACCCTCGCTGAAGGCCCCGGCTTCACCCTGGCCGATACCACCGGAAAATCCCTCCCCGTCACCACAATCGGCCGCCCCGCGCCGTTCGATGGTGGCTGGATCGTCGATTGCCGCATCCATGGCGCGCCCTGCGTGGTGGCCAATGTGATGACCGAGCGCGCCCATTGGCGTCATGCCACGACCGTCCACTCCGCCGCCGACCTGCCGCCGCCAGACCCGACGGCCGAGGCCGAAGTGCTGGTTTTGCTCGCCGGCACGGCCACCCTGGATGGCACTCTAACCGGCCGGCATGACGCGATCCGCCGCGCCCCGGGGCAGGACCTCCATGCATCGGCCGACGCCCTCATCTACCGCGCCCGCGTGTGGAAGGCCTGAACACCCCCCTGTCGCCCGTCGCCGCCCTGCTCTATCGTGTCGCAAACACGCAGCGGAGGGCGCCATGAAACTCGCATTCTTCAACGATTTCCGTCTTGGGATCGTCATCGGTGACGGCATTGTCGACGTCTCGGCCGAGGTGGCCGATGTGCCGCACACCGGCCCGGGCAACCTCATCAGCAACCTGATCGGCGATTTCGCGCGCTATCGCACCCGGCTCGAGGCCGCCGCCGCCCGCGGCACCGCCGTGTCGCTCGCCGACGTCACCCTGCGCCCGCCGCTGCCGCGCCCGGCCAACATCGTCTGCATGGCCGTCAACTACATGGAGGACGGCACAAAGACGGAGCCCGCCCCCATCAACGCCTTCCAGAAGGCCTCCACCGCCATCATCGGGCCGGGCGATCGCATGGTGCTGCCCGACGTGGCGGCCACCATCTTCGAGGGTGAAGCCGAGCTCGCGCTGGTGATCTGCAAGACCGCCACCAACGTGAAGGCCGCCGACGCGATGGATTACGTGTTCGGCTACACCTGCTTCATCGATGGCTCCGCCCGCGGCGTGCCGGCCTTCTACCAAATGAAGTCCCGCGAGACCTTCGCCCCCATCGGCCCGTGGATCGTGACCGCCGACGAGATCGCCGATCCGCAGAACCTCCAGGTCAAGCTGTGGAACAACGGCGAGATCAAGCAGAACTTCAACACCGATGACATGGCGCACAAAATCGCCCGCTGCATCGAGTGGGTCAGCTCCGTCCACACCC
>CAIPLM010000352.1 GCA_903865895.1 uncultured Rhodospirillales bacterium
GGCTCGGCCGCACCGGCGTGGGGGCGGGCGGCGCGGCACGCGGCGGGGCGGGGGCCGCGGGGATGGGCCGGCGCAGTGCGGGAAAGCGATCGAGCGCTACCAGCGCGCCGGCCGCGAGATGGGCGCAGGAGGCCTTGCGGCAGGTGCAGGCGGCGGCGAACACGGTGCGCGGCCCGGCGGGCGAAGGGCGCAGGCGGGCGGCATGTCGCTGCCCGAGATGTTCGACGTCAATGGCGATCGTGCCGCCCTGCACGGACGCCTCGACACGGCCGAGCAGGACCATGGACCGCCCCTTGGTGAGGGTCCGCGGGTCGAACATGTGGCCGAGATCTTCGAGCGAGAACGGCGTCGTCATCGGCGCAATGGGAGCCTCGGGTTGCTTCGCTGCGTCCGAAATCGGGCCAACGGGCGGGGGCGGCGAGTATAGCAGAGGCTGGCCGTTCGGCGGAACCTTATTGCGGGGCGATTTGGGCGATCGCCCAGTTGAATTGCGATTGCCCGCCGCGCCGCATCATGGTGTCGTGCTGTGAGGGCCGTGGATGCGGCCAGGCGGGGGATCCATAATTGCAGATACTCGATGATCGCGTCCTCTCGCAGGACGAGTTGCGGGCGCTTTCGGCCCGCTCCAACCGCGCCGGGGCCATCCGCCTCGCGCTTCACGCGGCCCTGCTCGGCCTGGCTGGCTGGTGGGTTGCGGTGGCCGAGGGCTGGATGCTGTGGCCGGCGATGCTGGCGCTCGGGCTGGTGCAGGTGGCGCTGTTCGCGCCATCGCACGAGACCATGCACCAGACCGCTTTCACCTCGCAGCGGGCCAATTTGATCATCGGCTGGATCACCTTCCTGCCCGCGTTGCAATCGAGCCATTTCTACGCGGCCTTCCACTACATCCATCATCGCCACACCAACGTGCCCGGGCAGGACCCGGAGTTGATGTCGCCGCCGCCCGTAACGCTGGGGCAGTATCTGCTGCGTATCGCCGGGGTGAACTATTGGATCGCCCGCGCCGTGATGATCCGTGACGCGTGGCGGGGCGACATGTCGGGCCATCCCTATATCAACGCCCGCCAGACACCGGGGGTGATCGCCTCGGTCCGCGCGATGACGCTGACGGTGGCGGGTGTCGCGATCGCGTCGGGGTTGATCTGGGGCTGGCGGACGCCCTTCCTGTTCTGGATCATCCCGCAAATGCTCGGGCAGCCCTTCCTGCGCGGATATCTGTTGGCCGAGCACACCGGCTGCACGCTCGATCGCAACGGCCTCACCAACACCCGCACCACGCTGACCAGCCGGCTGGTGCGGCTGCTGATGTGGGACATGCCGTTCCACGCCGAGCATCATCTCTACCCCTCGATCCCCTTCCACCGGCTCGGCGCCGCGCACCGGCTGATCCGTGACCGGCTCGGCTTCCTGCAACCCGGCTACGTCAGTTGGAACCTCGGCTTCGCGCGCAGCCTCACGCGGCGCTAGAACTGCCGCCACCTCATCGGGAACACGCAACACCATGGAATACACCACGCTCGGGCGAACCGGGCTGCCCGTCAGTGTCGCCGGCCTCGGCTGCGGCGGATTCAGCCGTCTCGGCCTCTCCACCGGCGGCAGCCCGGCCGATGCGGTGAAGCTGGTCCGCATTGCCATCGACAGCGGTATCACCCTGATCGACACCGCCGCCCAGTACGGCACGGAGCCGATGGTGGGCGAAGCCATTCGCGACGTGCCGCGCGACAGCGTGGTGATCGCCACCAAGTGCCTGCTGGCCGAGAAGGGGGTGCA
>CAIPLM010000353.1 GCA_903865895.1 uncultured Rhodospirillales bacterium
AGCAGGATCGACAGCACGCCGGTGACCAGCGGCGCGTAGAGGGTGATGTCTTTCACCACGCCCGGGTCGAGATGGACGTGTAGCAAAGCGAGCAGCCCGGTGATGCCGGCCAGCGTACTGGCCTCGCCGAGGCGGGCGTTGAGGTATTTGAGGAGGTCCATCATGGGGGTGTCCTTTCAGGGGATGGAGGCAGCGAGATCGATGGCGCGCGCGGTGCATCGCGTGAGCCGGGCGAGCCAGCCGGCGCCGAACACGGGAAAGTCGTCGAGGCCGCGGTAGTGCTGCTCGTGCGCGTCGTGCAGCGCCGCGATCAGACCGGCTCGGTCGGCGCCTGTTGCGGCGAGGGCTGTGACGGGGCCGATCAGGCCGTCCGTGGCGACGCCGACGGTTTGCTGGAGTTCGCGTACGGATGTGCCGGGCCCGGCGTTGACCCCGAAGTCGAACACCATCAGGGCGATGCCGATCGGCAGCAGGTCGCAGCGCATGGCGTGCCAATAGAGCGCCTGGTAGATGGCATCGGCTTCGGCGACGGTGAGATTGCGGACGTCGTCGGCCGTGGCAGGGCGGCCGCGCCAGTGCGTGAGGGTGGCGCGGGTGATGCCGAGATTGGTGGCGCCGCCAGGATCGCGCGGATCGTCGGTAAAGCCGCCTTCTTCGCGCAGGGTGAAGGCGACAGCGGTGTCGAATGGGGTCATGGTCATTTCCCGGTTTGGGTGTGGAACAGGCCGAGGCCGTTGATGAGATGAAGCGCGCCACCGCCGAGGAGCAGGCCGCCGATCCAGATCAGGACCTTCATGCCGCCGCCTGCCTAGTCGATGGCAGCGCGGGTGGCGCGGACTTCGCGGACGATATCGGCGACGTCCTGCTTGAGGCCGGCGACTTCGGTTTCGAGGGCAGCGATGCGCTCCCCCTCGGGCGGGCGCCCATCGGCGGCGTGGTGGTCTTGCATGGTTGGCCTCATGTCGTGGGGGGGAGGTGCGTCTCAGCGCACGCCGATCGACACGGCGCCGGGGACGGAGGGACCGCCGGACCCGGCGAGGAAGCCGACCAGCGCCGACCCGCCACCACCACCGCTGGCGCCGGCCCCAAAGGCAGCGCCGCCGTTGCCACCATTGGCGGCCAGACAGGACGCGCCACCGGCCCCGCCATTGCCCAGCAACCCGACCACGGCGGGAGTGCCGGGGGCCCCGTTCTGGCTGCCGGTGGTGCAGGTCGCGAGGCCGCCGCCGACATTGCCGCCGAAGGCCCAGGAGTAGCCGGTGGAGGCTCCGTTGAACGCTGCCGGGGTGGCCGAGATGCCGGCCCCGGCGGCGCCCGGCGAGGCCTGCGGCGAGGCGTAGGAGTGGACATTGCTCGCCGGAAGACTGCCGATCGGGCTGCCGGAGCCGCCGCCGCCGTTGCCGAAGTCGCCGGCGCCCATCCCGCCTGTCCCGCCCGATCCCCCCGCGCAGCCGCCGATATAGGCGGTGCTGCCACTGGTGGCGCCGGATGCATTGCCGCCGCTGTTGATGGCACCGCCACAGCCGCCGCCGGCACTGGCGGTGAGCGAGCCGTTCGACCCCGCCCCGCCGGCATTGGCGCTCACGGTGAGGGCACCGATGGTGACCGAGGTGATGCCGCCGGCGGTTGGCGTCGAGCCGCTGGATCCGTTGGTGGTGCCCGATGCGACGCAGGAGGCGCCGGCGGCACCGATCGTCACCGAGAGCGAGGTGGCGTTCGCAACTTGCGCCGCCAGCACGGTGAAGCGGCGATAGAACCCCACGCCGCCAGTGCCGCCGCCGCTGACGGCGGTGCCGCTGGTCACGACGGTGCCGCAGCCGGAGCCACCGCCACCGCCCATCATCTCGATGTCGACAGCGTGCCATCCCGCCGGCAGCGTGACGGTCTGGCTGGTGGTCACCAGGATGTTCTGCGGCAGCGGGGTGGCGTTGGATTGGGTGATGGTCTGGGCCGCCAGCGGCTGCCAGGCGAAGGCGAGGGCCGCGAAGAGCAAGCGCGTCAGGAGGGGGTGGCGCATCACTGGACGTCCCCCGAGAGATAGGCAGTGGGGCTGGCGGTCTTGATGAAACAGCCCGTAGTCGAGAACACCAGGGTGATGCCGACGCTGTAAAAACTCGGCGGTCGCCCGGCATAAGAGAGGCTGAAGGTCGTGTTGGCCGGCACCTGTCCGCAATAGAAGGGGGTCACTGCCCCGTCCGCCGGGACGGTGGCGGTGTTGGTGATCAGCAGGTATCCGGGCGTGCTGCCGGTAGTGACGGTGGCGCCGTAGAGGTTGCCGGCGCTCGCCTTGAGGACGAGGCTGGCGGCCAGGGCCGGAGTTGCCGCGGTGGTGATGGCCGAGGCGGACGACGCGGTCGGCGTGGCGACGGTGGCGACGCAGGCGATGGACACGCCGGCCGGACATCCGGTCTGGGCGCGCGCATCGGCCGTCGCCAGCGCGAAGAGCGCGGCGAGCAAGAAGCGGAACATGGAACCTCCTGTGGGGATGGGGGCCGTCACCAGGTGACGGCGATGACCTGGTCTTCGGTGGTAGCGGCGGTGACCTGGGCGAGCAGCAGGGCAAGCCTGGTTTGGGCGGCGACGATGGCGGCCTTGCCGTCGGTTCCGGCTTGCTGGATCTCGGCGGTGGTGTGGGGGCGGAAGGCCCAGACGCCGTCCGGGTCGGCGCACCAGAATGGCGTGCTCCAGTCCGCGGCCAGGCCGGGCAACAGGCTGGCGGTGACCGAGGCGATCATGTTGGCCTGGTCGATTGGCGTGCTGGGATAGGTGTGCGGGGCTGCAAGCGCGGCGGAGGTGTAGCCGCCGGTGATTGCCGCCGCGCAGGCGGCGCGGAGCGATGCGGCCTGGCGCGCCTTGACCACCGCCAACGGGAAGCGCGCCGGCATGACCGCCCCCTCGACCAGGGCAAAGGCGCCGCCGTGGCTGAAGCGGGCGATCTCGTCGGGCATCACCGCGATGGTGCCGGGCACCGCCGCCAAATGGGCCACGACATCCGCCAACATGCAGGTCGTGACGCCGTGGATCAGACCGTCGGCGCCGATCGAAGCGAGGTAGATTTTGCCCGTCGCGGTGGCGAAGGCGGCATAGTCGGACATCGGCCGGGTCCCTATTTCTTGACCTGGAGGGCCTGCAGCATCGTGAGGATGCGGCTGTCGGCGTAGGTGTTGGCGATGATCTCCAGATAGTAGGTATAGGTGCCAGCGGCCGGCGGCGCGTCCATGATGGTGAGGGTGGCATCGTCGGCCGACATGCCGGAGACCACGATGACGCCGTCGCTGCGGCGGATGCGATAGGTGGTTGCCATCAGCCCGACGTTCCTTCTGCTCCGCCACCGGTGCCGCCGATCGACGGGCCGCCGGCGCCGCCGACATTGACGATCGAACGCAGGGAAAGCTGCACGTTGGCGTTGGCGGTCACCGTCAGCGTGACCGCGGCCGCGGTGACATATGCCGGGGTGAAGGCGAGTGCGCCGGTCTCCGTGTCGATCACCGCGCCCGAGACGCCGCCCGAGGCGATGTTGCCGGTGGCGACCGCCAGGCTGGCAATGTCGGCATTGACGATCTGCGCCGCCGTGGCCGAGGCGGGGCCGGCGAGCGAACTCACGCCGCCGGACGCGGTGACCGTCCTGATCCAGTACCACGCCTTGGTGCCAGGCGTCAGCGTGGCGCTGTCGGCGTCGACGGTGGCACTGCCCTTAGTGACGATGGTGGGCGCGGTGGTGGCAGGGTTCGGCGTGGCCGGCAGCGAGGCGCCGATGGCGCGAAAGAGTTCGACGTGGGCCACGTCCTGCTGCACTGCGTTGGTCCAGGACAGATTGACCGAACGGTTGCCGGCGACGGCGGCGAGGCTGGAGGGCGCGGCCGGCGCGATCGCGGCGATGGTGATGCTCTGCGCGGTGACGGCGGAGATGTCAGGCTGGCCGCCGCCATAGACGTTGAAGGGCAGCAGCTTGAAGTAGAGCGTCTGGCCGATGCGGTCGGTGGTCAGGCCGAAGCGGAAGATGGTCCCATCGTAGATGCGGACGAATGGCACCCCGGCGGCGTGGGCGCCTGGCGCCGTGTCATACATCCCGCGGCGCAGATAGGTTAGCGCATAGGCCGCACCGCTGCCGAGGGTCGCGGTCTCGTAGGCGAGGTATTCGCCGCCGCAGTAGCAGAGCGTGTTGCCCTGCTGCGCGTCGGTGATCGATCCCGAGATCAGTTGCTGGGCGGAGGCGGCGAGATCGACCGCCAGGGTGTTGGTGGTGTCGATCGTCGGGCCGCTGGTCGCCGGTGTGACGGCAGCGAGGCTTGCCGTGGTGACGCCGAGGCGCGCTATCCCGCTCTGCCGTCCGGCGTAGCGATAGGTCGCGTTGTCGGTCGAGACCCAGAGATCGAAGCCACCCCAGTTGGTCGGGCCGGCCGCGGCGATCCAAACCTCGAAGGCACCGGCGACGGCGAAGGTCGGCTGCCAGATCACCGCCGTCGCGGTGCCCGGCGTGCCGCCATAGGCGGGCTGATATCCGGCGCCGCTCTGCATGGCATAGGCGGGTGCCGAGCCGGTGCCGGCGAGATAGTCCTCGGCCTGGATCGAGAGCGTGGCATCGGCGTTCTCGGTGATCTCGGTGATCCGCACCCATTGCTGGACCAGACCGAGCGCGCTGTCGGTGATGGAGACGATATCCATTGGATCGAGCAGGATGAATTGGGCGCCGAGGGTGAAGGCGTAGGTGCCACGGACCTGCGCGCGGCCCATGGTGAGCGAGGCGCTCATCACCGCGGCGGACTGCAGGCAGAAGAAATGCGCTTGCTTGCGGTCGGCCGGGCGCAGGCCGTAGATCGCGATCGCCGCGTCATCCTGGATGGCGGCGACGGCCGGATTGTAGTTGTTGGAGCGGTCGAGATATTCGACCGTCCAGCTATTCTGCTGGGTCGCCGGGGCCTTGCGAGTATAGGCGACGGGGCCGATGCCGCCGCTGCCGGTGCTGTTGGAATTGCCGCCCTGGAGCGGCTTGAAGTCGGCATCACCCAGCGCGTAGAGCGGCGCCGAGGGTGCGGTATAGGTGGCGCCGTTCGCGCTGAGGTTGGCATCGCCGTAGCTGACGAAATTGAGCACGCCGGAGGACCATACGGCCTCGGCGTTGGTCGCCGCGAGCAGATCCTTGATGAATTGCCGCCCCTCGGCTTGGTCGATCAACACCGGCGAAACCACCAAGCCGGCCGCCTGCCAGTAGGAGCGCACCGCCGTCAGATTGCCGAGGAAGGCGGACGGGAAGCCGGCGCCATAGGCGGGATTGGTGAGGTAGTCGGCGATCACCGTCGCGGGGTTCACATCGGGCTGGCCGGCAATGCCATAGGTGTCGGTGCTGAACGTCACCTCATAGGTCAGGTTTGGCAGCGACGGTGACGAGCCGAGCGGCATTGGCCCCGCCGCGACATAGGCGAGACCGCGATAATTCAGTGATTGTGCGTTATATGGCATCAGCCCGGTCCCTCGATGCCTTGCCGCGTGTCGGACCAGACATCGACCGTCGTTGCGATCGGGGTCGTGGTGCCGAAATACCCCCAGGCCGTCTGTGTGAGGCTGCCGACGAAGGCGGTCAGATTATAGGCTGCCAGCGTGCTGCCCACCTCGTTGGCCCAGACGGTGCCGGTAAAGCCGACGATGGGCCCCTCGCAGACCGCGATGATGACGGCGACCGCGTAGTCGTAGGAGCCACTCTGCCCCTTGCCGCCGCCGCCCATGACCCCGCCCTTGCCGCCACCACCGTTGTTCGACGGCGTGGCGGTGAAGCCATTGTACCAGACGAGGTTGCCGCCGATCCGGTTGCGGCCCCAGCCGATCGGCCGCGCCTTGCCGGCGATCGCGGTTTGCACGCGCAACGCTGCTGCCGGCTGGACCTTCGTGCTGAGCTTGCCGCCGCCGCCAAACATGCCCGCCATGGGTCACCACACCGTGAAAAAACGGCGCATCCGGTCGCCGAGCACGCCGCCGTCGCCATGGTCCAGTTGCACCAGGCGCGAGCCGAAGAACGCATGCACGATCGCGGGCCAACCCGGCGGCATGACGATCGCGCCGTGGCTGAAGGAGTGACCGAACTTGAACACCACGACGTCGCCAGGCAGCGCCTCGGCCTCCGCGATCTCCCGACCGCGCTCCATCACCGTCGCCAGGTAGCGCTCGCCCTCGCGGTGCTGAAACCAGTCCGGCGGGTAGCTGGGGATCGGCACCGGCGCGATGATGCCGGCGGCCTCGTAGACCTGCGCCAGAAGGGTCGCGCAGTCGACACCGCCGGGCGTCAGGCGGTTACCGTCGGCGTCCCAGGTCGCCTTGACCGCCGCGCGGTGGTGGAAATCCGTGCCGATCCAGGTGCGGGCCTCGGCGATCACCGCCTTGCGCTGGGCGAGTTCCGCGGGGGCGATCATACCGCCGTCTCCGGTGAGGGGATGTAGGGCTGCCCGCCGAAATTCGCGAGGTTGCCCCAGGCGGTGCAGGTCGCCATTTGCTTGTCGCAGCCGGGCCACGCAGTGAAGGTGTCGCCGATGGCCACCGCGAACGGCATCGGCGCAATCAGTGTGAGCTGCAGGGTGGTGGTCACCTGGGTCATGCTCCGCACCGAGCGCGAGAACCCGGCATTGAGCCCGCTGGTGAACAGGATGCGGCCGAGGGCGTAGGTGCCGGATCCACCAGGCAGCCCGCTGGTGGCGATCAGCAAAGACTGCGTGCTGCCGGCCAGCACGGTCAGGCTGGCGGCGTAGCTCGAGGCCACGAGACTGCACCCGGCATCGAACAGCGTCCGGCCGCAGCCGGCCTGGTAGAGGTTGCGCGGCATGTTCTGGTCGAGCAGTTCGAGGTGCGAATTCAGCGAAACCATCACGGTGGATCGGTCGACATCGATGGCGGCGACGCGGCCAGTGAAAATGTTGACCACGCCGATCGGCGCCAGGGCCAGCGGGCGGGGATAGGCCGGCCACGTCGCGAGGTAGGCGCGATCGACCTGGACCACGGCGCCGTCCAGCGCCCCGGCACGGGCGGCAGCCAGCCACGGCGTGCTGCCGATGGTATCGGGATAGGCCGCGCCGGAGATCGGATCGACGGCGCGCGGGATGACCGAAAACTGCCAGGTATCGACATCGAGGCCGACCTTCCAGTGCGCCGTCGGTTTGCGGTCGGGGTGCTCGATGAACGGGCCGCCATGCGACCAGGTGTTGCCGGCATAGGCCCAGTCGCTATCCCCCGATGCCAGCCGCAGCACCACGCCGGTGGCGAGGGTGATGGTGTAGAGATCGGCCCAGACGAAGGCCCGGGTGGCCAGCAGCGCCACCAGCGCGCCTGTCGTGGTCTCGTACTTGGCGATTTTCATAGCTTCACCGTGCTGAACTTGAGTGAGCCCATCGACCACAGGCCGGTTCCGAACTGCTGGAAGTCCAGGCTGTCGTCGTCGAAGCGGCAAAGCCAGTTGAACGCGCCGGTCCAGGCCAGCACGGCGCCGGCAACCGGAGCGGTGGCGCATGTGACGATGCCGGTGGCGCCCAGCACGTAGTCGGTG
>CAIPLM010000354.1 GCA_903865895.1 uncultured Rhodospirillales bacterium
CGCATCTTTCTCAACGCCGACGATCTCATCGATCACTGCTGCGATGCATGGAACAAACTCGAAGCCCAACCGTGGCGCATCATGTCCATCGGACTGCGCGATTGGGCGCATGGGTTCTGATCAGTGAGCATTGGTATTACACCGCATTTGCCGCGTTGCGGATTTGACGACGACTCGTTCTCCTAAGAAGGGTGAGTGATCGTTCGAGCGGTGGCGTTGCTTGCCTTGCTACGCCGCTTGGGGCGGTGTGGTCCGGTATCGAGATTATGGGCGTCGCAAGGCAAGCCTTCACCAGGGAGGCGGCGCGCCACCGAGGTCGATTCTTCTCAGAGTTTGACATCCGCTGACCCTCGACGCCGAGCCCGTACTTCGCCCGAATGCTGGTGTGGGACGGCGTTATGCCTCTGCCCGGTGGCATGCCACGCTCTGGCCGTCGCCCATACCCCGCAGTGACGGTTCGGCCGCTGCGCAATCGGTGCCGGCGAGCGGGCAGCGGGTGCGAAAGCGGCAGCCGCTGGGGGGCGAAAGCGGGCTTGGGAGTTCTCCGGCCAAGGGCGGCGGGCCGGGTGCGTCGTCGGGGCGGGCGGGGAGGGCGGCGGCCAGGAGGGCGCGGGTGTAGGGGTGCAGCGGGCGGCGGTAGAGGGCATCCGCCGGGCCGGTCTCGACGAGCTTGCCGAGATACATCACGCCGACGCGGGTGCTCATGTGCTTCACGACGGCGAGGTCATGCGCGATCAGCAGGAAGGCGGTGCCGGTGCGGTCCTGGATGTCGCGCAGGAGGTTCATGATCTGGGCGCGGATGGAGATGTCGAGGGCGGAGATCGGCTCGTCGAGCACGATGAGGCGCGGGTTGGTGGCGAGCGCCCGGGCGATGGCGATGCGCTGGCGCTGGCCGCCGGAGAACTCGTGCGGGTAGGAGTCGGCGGCGCCGTCGCGCAGGCCGACCTCCTTGAGCAGGCGGGCCACCTCGGCGCGGCGCTCGGCGGCGGAGGCGGCGCCGGTGGCGCGCAAGGGTTCGGCGACGATGTCGCCGACGCGCATGCGTGGGCTGAGGGCGCTGGTGGGGTCCTGGAAGACGGCCTGCACGGCGCGGCGATAGGCCAGCAGGTCGGTGCCCGCGAGGCCTTCCACCGGCTTGCCGTCGAAGCGGATCGCGCCGCCGGTCGCGGCCTCCAGCAGCAGGATGACGCGGGACAGCGTGGTCTTGCCGCAGCCGCTTTCGCCGACGATGCCGAAGGTCTCGCCGGCGCCGATGGTGAAGCTGACGTCATCGACGGCGTGGACCTGGCGTGGCGGGTTCCACGGCAGGAAGCGGCGCACCGGGAAGTGCTTGCGCAGGCGATCGACCTCAAGCAGCGGGGCGGTCATGCGTTGCCGGCCAGCAGGCAATGGGCGACGTGGCCGGGGCCGAGCGCCACCGCTGGCGGGTCGGTGGTGTGGCAGGCTGACGTGGCCACGGCGCAGCGCGGTGCGAAGCGGCAGCCGGCGGGCGGGGCGCGCAGATCGGGTGGCTGTCCGTCGATCACCTTCAGGCGCTCGCTGCGATGCTCCATCGAGGGCAGCGCCTCCAGCAGCGCGCGGGTGTAGGGGTGCGCCGGGCGGGCGAACAGGGTGCGCACATCGGCGGTCTCGACGATGCGGCCGGCATACATTACCGCCACGCGGTCACACATTTTGGCGACGATGCCGAAATCATGGGTGATGAGGATCATCGCCACCCCCGTGTCGCGCTGAAGGTCCTTCAGCAAAGCGAGATATTGCGCCTGGATGGTGACGTCGAGCGCCGTGGTGGGTTCGTCGGCGATCAGCAGGCGGGGCCGGCAGGAGAGCGCGATGGCGCCGACCACGCGCTGGCGCATGCCGCCGGAGAGTTGGTGCGGGTAGTCCCCGGCGCGGGCGGCGGGGGAGGGGATGCGCACGGCATCGAGCATGCGCAGGACGGCTTCGTGCAGCACGTTGCGGGCGGGGCGTTGATGGGCGCGGATCGGCTCGGCGACCTGGGCGCCGATGCTCATCACCGGGTTGAGCGAGGACATCGGGTCCTGCAGGATCATCGCGATGTCGCGGCCGCGGATGGCGCGCATCTCAGCCTCCGACTTGGCCATGAGGTCCTCGGCGCCGAGGCGGATGGCGCCGCCGGCGATGCGGCCGCCGGGGCGGGGCAGCATGCGTTGCAGGGCGAGCGCCGTCATCGTCTTGCCGCAGCCGCTTTCGCCGACGATGCCGAGGGTTTCGCCCTCGGCGACGTGGAAGCTCACGCCATCCACCGCGTGGACGACGCCGCTGCGGGTGGCGAGTTCCACCCGCAGCTCTTCGACTTCGAGCAGGGACGTCACTTGGGCTCCAGCCATTGCAGGCCGAAGCTGTGCAGGTCGAATCGGGTCCAGCTTTTCACCTTGGGGCCGAAGCCGAGCACACCCTCCTGGTATTCCAGCACCGGGGCGTAGGGATACTCCGCCTCCATCACCGGGAGCAGCTTGTCGCGCAGCCACGCCTCCTGCAGCGCGGGGTCAACCACCGCGGCGCCCTCGTTGTAGACGGTGTCGATCTTGGCGCCGGCATACATCGCGACGCCCGACTTCGAGTTGAGGTAGACCGCGCTCGCCATGCCGTTGGCCAGGCCGCCGACCAGCATCACCTGGTCGCCCGGCACGGTGCGTTGCCACCAGGCGCGGCTGAGGGTGACGGGATCGACCAGGTTGAGATTGGCCTTGATGCCCGCGCGCTGCCAGAAGGAGACCAGCAGCACCGCGAGGTCCTTGTTGTTGGTGCCGGCCATGAAATCGAAGCTCAGGCCATCGGGGTGGCCGGCCTCGGCCAGCAGCTTCTTGGCGCCGGCGACATCGGTCGCCATCGGCTTGTACTTGGGGTCGTAATAGGGCATCGAGGTCGCCACCACCGGCAAAGCGGCGGGCACGGCGGCGCCGAAATAGACGGCGTCGGCGATCACCTTGCGATCGACCGCCATGATCAGCGCCTTGCGCACCCGCACATCATCGAAGCGGCCGGGCTGGCGATCCAGCGTCAGCAGGGAGTTGAAGATCAGCGCGGCCTGGAAGGGCTGGCCGTAGGCCTGGCCGCGGAAGCCGTATTTCTTCAGCTCGCCGGTGGAGGCGCCCACCTCGTTATAGGTGATGTCGGCCTCCCCCGTCCGCAGCATGGCGAGCCGCGTGGCGGGCTCGGGGACGATGCGGAACGTCACCTCCTTCAGCTTGGGCACGTCACCGTAGTATTTCTCCCAGGCCGCCAGCTTCACGTACTGGCCCTTGACGTGCTCGACGAAGCGGAACGGGCCGGCGCCGACCGGGTGCTTGTTGAAGCCCTCGATGCCGACTTTCTCGACATAGGCTTTCGGCCAGATCGAGGCGCGCACGAAGTAGTTGTCGCGAATGCCCGGCACCGGCTTGCCCAGCCGCATCACCACCGTGTTGCCGTGCGCCTCGAGCGCGGTGATGTTGCCGCCCTTGATGCCGGTGAAGCCGACGAATTTCTCCACGTTGGCCGGGGCATAGCTGAACAGCACGTCCTCCGCGGTGAGCTTGCTGCCGTCATGGAACAGCACGTCGTCGCGCAGCGTGAAGGTGAAGGAGAGCCCGTCCGGCGCGCTGGTCCATTCCTTCACCAGCGCCGGCTCCAGCGCGTAGGGCGAGGCGAGGCGCACCAGCGGATCGCCGATGTTGCTGGTGATGTATTTGTTGGCGGAGATGTCCTGCGGCCACCAGGTCTCGGCGCCGAGGTTGTTGATGGCGAAGGTGAGCGATTGCGCCATCGCCGGCGCCGCCAGTGCCGCAAAGGCCGAAGCCAACAGAAACCGCCGCATGGTCTTTCTCCCGGTTCGGGCCTTCAGGCCCGCATTGATTTCGGATCGAATACTTCCCTGAGCCAGTCGCCCAGCAGGTTGCAGGCCAGGCACACCGCGGTGATGGCGAGGCCGGGGAATAGCGACACCCACCAGGCGCTGCCGATCGAGCCCCGCCCATCCGCCACCATGCCGCCCCAGGTCGCGGTGGGGGGCGGCACGCCGACGCCGAGGAAGGACAAGGCGGATTCGAATAGGATCACCGTGCCGACGCCGAGGGTGGAGACCACGATGACGCTGTTCATCACGTTGGGCAGCACATGGCGCAGCAGGATCGCCGCCCGGCCGACGCCGCCGACGCGGGCGAGTGCCACGTAGTCGCGCTGCTTGATGCCGAGCGTCTCGCCGCGCACGATGCGCGCGAGCCCGGCCCAGCGCAGGGCCACGATGATCACCACCACGTTCACCAGGCTGGCGCCCAGCACGCTGACCACGACCAGGGCGATCAGCAGATAGGGCAGCGCCAGCATCACGTCGGCGAGGCGCATCAGCGCCGCATCCACCCAGCCGCCGAGATAGCCGGCGAGCATGCCGATCAGCGTGCCCAGCACGGCATCGGAGGTGACGCAGACCACCGCCACCAGCATCGAGATGCGCCCGCCATAGAGCAGCCGGCTCAGAATATCGCGGCCGAGATCGTCGCTGCCGAGAAGATGCTCCATCGAGCCGCCCTCAAGCCAGAAGGGGGGGGTGAAGCGGTGCAGCACGTCCACCTGGTCGGGGTCATAGGGCGCGAGCAGCGGGGCCAGCAGCGCGCCGGCCAGTGCCGCGAAGAGGATCAGCGCCGAGCCCAGCGGCATGCCCGCGAAAGGCTTCACTGGAAGCGCACCCGCGGGTCGATCCAGGCGTAGACCACGTCCACCGCGAGGTTCACCGCCACCACCATCACCGCGATCAGGATCACGGCGGCCTGCACCACCGGGAAATCGCGCTGGAAAATCGCGTCCACCGTGAGGCGCCCCACGCCGGGCCAGGCGAAGACGGTCTCGGTGACCACCGCGCCGGTCACCAGGCTGATCGACATCAGGCCGAGCGTGGTGACGATTGAGGTGGCGGCGTTCTTGAAGGCGTGTTTCCAGATCACCCGGCGCTCCGGCAGGCCTTCCAGGCGGGCCAGCTTCACGTAGTCGGTGCCCAGCACGTCCAGCATCGCCGAACGGGTGATGCGCATGAGGAAGGCGTTGCCGTACCAGCCGAGCGTGATGGCGGGGAGCACCAAATTGCGCCAGGAGCCGCGGCCGGCGGTGGGCAGCCAGCCCAGGGTGACCGAGAAGAGCAGGATCAGCACCAGCCCGATCCAGAACACCGGGGCGGATTGCCCAGTGAGCGCCACCAGCCGGGCGATCCGGTCAAACCAGCCGCCCTGATGCACGGCCGAGAGCACGCCGATCGGGATCGCCACCAGCAGGGAGACGGCCATCGCCGTGCCGCCCAATTCGAGCGTCGCCGGGAGTTTCTCCAGGAACACCTCGAAGGCGCCGCGCTTGAAGAAGATCGACTGGCCGAAATCGCCGTGCAGCGCATTGGCGAGGAAGATCGCGTATTGCTCGGGGTAGGAGCGGTCGAGCCCGAGGCGGGCCAGTTCGCGCGCGAGGTCCGCCTTGGTGGACATCGGGTCCATGATCAGCGTCAGCGGATCGCCCGAGAGGCGGGAGAGCACGAACACCACCACCGATACCGCCAGCAGCGTCACCAGGCCTTGCAGGATGCGCACCAATAGAAAGCGGGTCATGCGGCGTACGAAGAACAAGCAAGCGCTTCTTTTTTGAAAAAAAGAAGCAAAAAACTTTTATCCGTTATGGTCCTTGGTGCGGCGGGCGGCGAAGCCAGCGAATAAAGTTTTTTTGCTTCTTTTTTTTCAAAAAAAGAAGCGCTTTCTTCCTTTTCCATCAAGCGAGCTCGATGCAGCCGCCGTTCATCGCCACCGCCCCGCCATCGGTCTCCACCTCGAAGGCAATGGAGCCGTCAGGCATCACGGCATGGCGCACGGCGAGCATGCCGCCGGCCATGACGGGGGCGCGGAAGCGGCCGGCGAGGCGCTTGAGCCGGCGCACATCGCCGCCGGCATGGGCACGCAGCACCTCGCGGGCGGCGAGCGCCCAGGTGGCGGTGCCGTGCAGGATGATGTCGGGCAGCCCGGCCCGCAGCGCCACCGCGCGCTCGGAATGGATCGGGTTCCAGATGCGGGCGCATTCCGTATAGGTGTGCGGCAGGCCGTACTCGGTGGTGATGATCGAGCGCGCGGCATCCGCGGGCGGCGGGGCGGGCGGATCGGTGAGGTAGGGCGGCGGGGTGCCGACTTCGTCCGCGTCACACGCGACATCGCGCAGGATGGAGCCGGACCAGGTTTCGCACAAAGTCTCGCCGCTATCGGCGTCGGACGAGGTGATGAGGGTGGCGATCAGCGTGCCGGCGCGGGTGACCTTCATGTAGCGGATTTCGCTCGCCACCTTCACTCTTGTTTCGGCGCGGAACGGGCGGTGAAACACCGAATCCTGGAAGGCGTGCACGCCGCGGATGCGCTCCTCCGGCGTGAGGCCGAGGCTGGTGGCGCGGCTGGTATCGCCCGAGAGGATCCATTCGAGCCCGGTGCAGAAGGTGGGCGGCACGGCGGGGCCGCCGGGCTGAGCGTCATCCAGGCATAACGCGCGGTCAAACCCGAGGCCGGCGGCATAGGCCAGCACCCAGCGTGTATCGACATCCGCGGTGACCTCGGCGCGGCGGCCGAGCGTGGCACTACGAACGGGCATGCGGCCATCCCTTTCCGGCATGAAGATGGTCAAGTGCGGCCGCGGTATCCTCGCCGGCGGCGGGCGCGGCGCGATGCACGCGGACCGGCGTATCGGCCATGCGGATCGGCGCCGGGATCACAAGCTGCACCGCGGCCGTCCCTTCCGGCGGCGTCACCGCGGTGTGGCGCGCGGCGAGGTGCGGGTGGGTGAGGATCTCCTCGAGCTCCAGCACCGGCGAGGTGGGGATGCGCGCGGCATCGAACTTCGCCAGCCAGGTTTCCGAAGGTTCGGCCTGGAAGATCGGGATCAGGATCGCCTCCAGCTCCTTCACGTGATTGATGCGGGCGCCACTGGAGGAGAAGCGCGGGTCCTGGTTGAGGTCCTCGCGGCTGATCACCCGGCACAGCGATTCCCACAAAGGTTGCGCGGCGGCGACCACGGTGATGTAGCCGTCGGCGGTGGCGAACACGTTGTAGGGCGCGGCATTGGCGGTTTTGCGGAGGTGGTAGCGCGGCGGGTTGGCGCCGGTGGCGAAATAGCCGGCGGTTTCCATCGGCATCATCGCCAGCATCGAATCGAGCAGGGCGAAATCCACCATCTGGCCGCGCCCGGATTTCTCCCGCGCGGCGATGGCGGCGAGGATGCCGATGGTGGCGTAGAGCCCGGTGGAGATATCGGCGGCGGCCATCGGCACCCGGCCGGGGCGGCCCTCCGGAGTCGCGGTCAGCAGCATCATGCCGGACATCGCCTGGGCGATCAGGTCCATCCCGGCGCGATGGGCGAGCGGCCCCTCGATGCCGAAGCCGGTGATCAGCGCGTAGATCACCCGCGGATTGCGGGCCGCCACCGCCTCATAGCCGAGGCCGAGCTTGGCGATGGTGCCGGGGCGGAAATTGCTGATCACCACATCGGCCGCCGCCGCCAGGGCCAGGCAATCCGCCCGGCCGGACTCGCTGTCGAGATCCAGCGTCACGCTGCGCTTGTTGCGGTTCATTTGGTTGAACAGGGCGGATTGCCCGGCGGCGAGCGGCGGCGACAGGCGCTGGTCATCGCCGCCGCCGGGGCGTTCGATCTTGATCACGTCGGCGCCGAGATCGCCAAGGATGGCCGCGCAATAGGGGGCCGCCACCCATTGGCCAATCTCCAGGACCTTCAGCCCCTCCAATGCTCCCGGCATCGACGTCCTCGCGTGTTTTCACATTATGAGAATATGATTCCCACAACCCGAAAGCTTGTCAAGCCCGCGCGACGGGGCCAACACTCCGCGCGACCTTCATCGGGATGCCCACCTTTATCGGGATTTGACGTGACCGAGCCGGATGCCAGCCAGACCAAGGGCGCGCAAAGCCTGCATCGCGCGATGCAGCTGCTGGCGACGGTGGGCGAGCACAACGTGACGGGCATCCGCCTCACCGAGCTCGCCCAGGCGACCGGGCTGCATGTCGCCACCGCGCATCGGCTGCTGAGCGCCCTGGTGCGCGACCAGATGGTGGCCTTCGACGCCCACTACACCAAGCGCTACTTCCTCGGCCTGCGCCTGCACAGCCTGGTGGACCTCGCGCGCTACGCCGCCGTGCGGGCCCGGGTGCGGGAGTTCCTCGCCGCGATCGTGGTGGAGACAAGGGCTGCGGCCTATCTCTACGTGCCGCTGCTCAACGACATGATCGCGCTCGACTGCGTGGCGGATCACCGCGCCCCGCACGGCGTGGTCTCGGAAATCGGCCGCCGCCTGCCGATGGGCATCGGCGCCGGCAGCATCGCCCTGCTGGCCGCCCTGCCCGAGGCACGCGCGCGCCGCCTGATCGCCGCCAATGCCGTCCGCTACGACGAATTTTCCGGCCTGCCCCAGGAGGCCGTGTGGCACTCCATCGAGGAGGCCCGCGTCACCGGCTACGGCATCACCCGCGAGCAGGTCGCCCCCGGGTTCATCGGCGTCGGCCTCGCGGTGCTGAATGACCGCGGCGAACCCGAAGCCGCCGTCACCGTGGTCGGCTCTCTCAGGCGCATGACGCCGGAGCACGTCGTGGCCAGCCTGGAGAGCGTCCGCAAGCACCTTGCCGCCCTCGGCCCGCTCAACCTCACGACCCGGCCCCCGGAGTCGGCCTAGCGTCCACCTCGCCGGCCAATATTTGACACGTCCGTGGCGCCCCGTTACCCCGCGCAACAACAGGTTGGGAGAGTTGCAATGCCGGTTCACGCCTTCATCTTCCCGGGCCAGGGTAGTCAGGCCCCTGGCATGGGCCGCGATCTCGCCGAGGCCTTCGCCGCCGCCCGCGAGGTGTTCCAGGAGGTTGACGACACCCTCGGCCAGAAGCTCTCCAAGCTGATGTTCGAAGGCCCGCCCGAGGAACTGACCCTCACCGAGAACGCCCAACCCGCGCTGATGGCCCATTCCATCGCCGTGCTGCGCGTGCTGGAGGCCGAGGGCGGCTTCAAACTCGCCGATCGCGCCGTCGTCGTCGCCGGCCACTCCCTCGGCGAATACTCCGCCCTCGCCGCCGCCGGCAGCTTCTCGCTGGCCGATGCGGCGCGGCTGCTGAAACTGCGCGGCCAATCCATGCAGAAAGCGGTGCCGGCCGGCGAAGGCGCCATGGCCGCTCTGCTCGGCTGCGAACTCCCGCTCGCCATCGAAATCTGCGCCGCCGCCGCCGAGGCCCCCGAAGGCGGCCAGGAGGTGATCGACCCCGCGAACGACAATGGCGGCGGTCAGGTGGTGGTCTCCGGCGCCAAGGCCGCCGTGCTGCGCGCCTGCGAGATCTCCAAAACCCGCGGCGTGAAGCGGGCGATGATGCTGCCGGTCTCCGCCCCCTTCCATTGCCGCCTCATGGCCCCCGCCGCCGCGGCGATGGAGGAGGCCCTCGGCCGCACCCCGCCCAAATCCCCCCTGGTGCCGCTCGTCGCCAATGTCAGCGCCGCCAAGGTGACCGACCCCGCCGAGATCACCCGCCTGCTGATCGAACAGGTCACCGGCACGGTGCGCTGGCGCGAATGCGTGATGGCGATGACCGCCCTCGGGGTGGACAGCTTCCTCGAACTCGGCTCCGGCAAGGTACTCACCGGCATCGCCAAGCGCCTCTCGCCTGATGCCGCCGCCGCCTCGGCCGCGACGCCCGCCGATATCGAGGCGATCCTCAAGACTCTCTGATCCGCAACACCGCGAAAGGTAGCGACGATGTTCCGTCTTGACGGCAAAACCGCCCTGGTCACCGGCGCCTCCGGCGGCATCGGCGCCGCCATCGCCACCGCCCTGCACGGCCAGGGCGCCGTGGTGGTGCTCTCCGGCACCCGCCGCGACGCGCTCGACAGCCTGGCCGCCACCCTCGGCGAGCGCGCCCATGTCTGCCCTGCCAACCTGTCCGACCCCGCGGCGCCCGACGCGCTGATGGCCGCCGCCGAAGCCGCCGCCGGCCCGGTCTCCATCCTCGTCAACAACGCCGGTTTCACGCGGGACATGCTGGCGCTGCGCATGAAAGACGAAGACTGGCAGGCGGTGCTCGATGTCGACCTCACGGCGCCGTTCCGCCTGATCCGCGCCGCACTCAAGGGCATGCTGCGCCGGCGCGATGGCCGCATCATCAATATCGGCTCCATCGTCGGCTCCACCGGCAACCCCGGCCAGGCCAACTACGCCGCCGCCAAGGCCGGGCTGATCGGCATGACCAAGTCCCTCGCCCTCGAGGTCGCCAGCCGCAACGTCACCGTCAACATGGTCGCCCCCGGCTTCATCGCCACGCCCATGACTGACGCGCTGAACGACGCCCAGAAGGCCAAGCTCAACGAGCAGATCCCCCTCGGCCGCATGGGCAGCGTGCAGGACATCGCGGCCGCCGTGGTCTACCTCGCCGCGCCCGAGGCCGCCTGGGTCACCGGCTCCACCATGCATATCAACGGCGGCATGGCGATGATCTGACCATCGGCCCGGTATCGCCCTTGCCGAACCCGGCAGCGGGCGCCAACATGGTGCGGAGGAGAGTCTGAATGCGCGCGATCTTTGTGATGGTCAAATGTGAGATGGGCCAAGTCTACAACGTGGCGAAGCTCGCGGTGGACTCGATCCCCGAACTGTCCGAGCTGCATTCCACGTCCGGTCAGTACGACCTGCTCGGCAAGTTCTACCTTGAGCCCGACCAGGACACCGGCCTCTTCGTCACCGAGCGCCTCCAGGTGCTGCCGGGGGTGAAGGACACCTATACGCTGGTGACGTTCAACGCCTTCGCCGGGCGCTAACGCCCCGCTTCCTCGATCCCGATGCGGTTTTGAAAGAGCGGAACTGCGCGCATGCGCAAGCCCCCGCGCATCGCCCTCAGGCCATGCCGGTCCGAACCCATTGAAAAGGCGCGATAAGCCCAGGCGGCCCGCGCATGCGGGCGCAGGGCCGCACCCCGCGCTGGCGTACCCGGCGTGCCGCGTGCCGGCGCGGCAATAGCCGCCCGTTGCGCCACGGCGCCGGCACCGCGACCCATTCCAGCCATGGCTCCCAGGTCATGTCGGCATCCGCCTCGGCGCCCAGCACCGTCTCCATCGCGCTGGATGCGAGCAAAGCCCGCCGCCGCCCGGCCAGGCCGAGCAGGGCCGCCAGCAGGACGCACAGCAGCACCACGCCGATGACGGCGGCGATGCCCCGCAGCGTCATGCCGGGTGCGGCGTCCAGGGAGGGGGCAGGCGGGCGGCTCATTTGGTTAATGTCACTCCTAATTTCAACGAAAACAATATAAATGTCGTTTCCGGTTAGGGCAAGGGAAATTTTAGCAGACATATGATTTATTTTACGTGTCGATCGGTCGCCACAGCCTAACTCGCCTCGATCACCGCGAGAATCGCCGGCCCGTAGCGCAGCAGCTTCGAGGCGCCGACCCCCTTGATATCGCCAAGCACGCCGAGATCACGCGGCCGCACCGCGGCGATCTCCTGCAACGTCGCGTCGTGGAAGATGAGATAGGGCGGCACGCCCTGGCTCTTGGCCTCGCCCGAGCGCCATTGCCGCAGCGCCTCGAACAACCCGCCCGCCGCCACCTCCCCACCCATCTCCGGCCGGCCCTTGCCGCGCACCCGGCTGCCGGCGCGCCCCGACGGGGGCGGGGCCTCCTCGCGCAGCATCACCGGCGCCTCCCCGCGCAGGATCGGCCGCGCCCGCTCGGGCACCAGATGCAGCGTGGCGAACTCCCCGGTCTCCACGTCGAGCGCCCCGATGGCGATGAGCTGGCGGATCACGCTGCGCCAGAAATCCTTGCTGCGATCGCCGCCGATGCCCCAGGTCGGCAGCTGGTCATGCCCCCATTTGATCGCCGCCTCCGAGCTCTTGCCCAGCAGCACCGAGACGATATGGGTGGCGCCGAAGCGCTGCCCGGTGCGGTACACCGCCGAGAGCACCTTCTGCGCCTCCACCGAGCCGTCGAATTGCCGCGCCGGGCGCTCGCAATTATCGCAATGCCCGCAGGGCCCGCCCAGCTCCTCGCCGAAGCAGCGCAGCAGCGCCCGCGTTCGGCACTCCACCGTCTCGGTCAGGCTGATCATCGATTCCAGCCGCGCCCGCATGCTCTGCTTCTGCTCGTCGGGTGCGGCCGAGGTTTGCAGGAAGTAGCGGGCCCGCGCGATATCCTCGCCGCCATACAGCAGCAGCGTGTCCGAAGGCCCGCCGTCACGCCCAGCGCGGCCGATCTGCTGGTAATAGGCCTCGGGGCTGTCGGGCATGTCGAGATGGGCGACGAAGCGCACATCCGGCCGGTCGATCCCCATGCCGAAGGCGATGGTGGCCACCACCGTCAGCGACTCGCCGGAGCGGAACCGCCCGGCCGCCTGCCGCTTATCGGCCGAGGGCAGGCCGGCATGGAAGGCCACCGCGGGATGACCATGCCCGTTGAGCCAGGCCGCGATGCGCTCCGTCTTGGCGCGGCTGCCGCAATACACGATGCCGGCCGCGTCAGGATGGCGGCCGAGCAGCGCCTTGAGCTGCCCGGTCTCGCTCACCTTCGGCTCGGTCTCGATGTGCAGATTGGGCCGATGGAAAGAGGCCGCGAACACCGCCGCCTCCTCCATCCCCAGGGATTGCAGGATATCGGTGCGCGTCCGCACATCCGCCGTCGCGGTCAGCGCGATGCGCCGCACGCCGGGGAACAGGTCCGGCAATTGCGCGAGCTGGCGGTATTCCGGGCGGAACTCATGCCCCCACTGGCTGACGCAATGCGCCTCGTCGATCGCGATCAGCGAAATGCGCTGGCGTTGCAGCCGCGCGATGGTGCCAGCCAGCAACAGCCGCTCCGGCGAGACATAGAGCAGATCGAGATCGCCCTCATCCAGCATCATGCCCGTCGACCGCGCCTCGGCGGGGTCAAGGTCCGAGTGCAGGGCGCCTGCGCGCACGCCGACCTGCCGCAGGGCGGCCACCTGGTCGTCCATCAGCGCGATCAGCGGCGAGATGATGATGGCGGTGCCCGGCAGCACCAGCGCCGGCACCTGGTAGCAGATCGACTTGCCGCCGCCGGTGGGCATCAGCACCAGCGCATCGCCGCCATCCAGCACATGCTGGATCGCCGGCTCCTGCAAGCCGCGGAAACTCCCATAGCCGAACACGGCACGGAGAATGCCGTGCGGCGAGCGGTCCGCGGCGGAAATGGCTTCGAATGTCTCGTTCAC
>CAIPLM010000355.1 GCA_903865895.1 uncultured Rhodospirillales bacterium
CCCAAAATCTGTCTAAATCCGGCCGACAGAGGCCAAAATCGGCGCGACAGTGGCGGCGGCAGACCCGGCCCGACAGTTCGAAGCTCACCCGTTCGTCAAGCACCCCCACAACGAGCGCCAATTTCAGCAGCCTGCTAAACGGACAAAAGTTTTTTGGTTCTTTTTTTCAAAAAAGAACAACCTTTCTTTCCCTGGCTGACAACGCCAGCGCGTCGAGCGCGCGCGCCTGCCGCAACGACCAGTCCAACCCGAAATCCAGCCCATCCTCCCCCGCCACCATGCGGGCGAAATGGCTGACCATGCGGGCATAGGGATCGATCGCCGGGAAGCGCTCGGCGGTGTCGCCGTGGAAAATGCGGGTTTCCTTGCCCTTGGTGGAGAAGGGCCAGTCCAGCAGGATCTTGCCGTCGGTGCCGACGAGTTCGAGGTGCTGGGTGCGGGTGGAGATGAAGGAGCAGGTGAACTGCGCCGGCACGCCCGCGAAATCGAGTTGGCCGGAGTGCGCGGCGTCGACGTCGCCTTTGTAGGTCGCGAGTGCGCTGGCGGAGGTGGGTTCGCCGGCGAGCAGGCGCATCAGGCTCACGCAGTACGTGCCGAGATCGAGCAGCGCGCCGCCGCCCATGCTGGCGTGCCAGCGGAAATCCCAGTCCTCCGCAAGGGTGTTGCCGAAACTCGCTTGCATGGTCAGCAGCCGGCCGATGGCGCCGCCATCGAGCAGGGTGCGCAGGCGGATGAGCTGGGGGTGGTGGATGTGGCAGAACGCCTCCATGGCGCGCTTGCCCGACGCTGCCTCGGCCTCCAGCATGGCGGCGACTTCCGCGGCGTTGAGCGCTAGCGGCTTTTCGCACAGCACGTGCTTGCCGGCGGCGAGCGCCCGCAGCGTCCAGGGCAGATGCGCGTCATTGGGCAGGGCGTTGTAGATGGCGTCGATATCGGGGTCGTCGATCAGCGCCGCGTAGTCGCCGTAATGGCGGCGGGCGCCGAAGGCGTAGGCGAAGTCCTCGGCGCGGGCGGCATCGCGGGCGGCGACAGCATCGAGGCGATGGCCGCAATCGAGCACCGCCGGCGCCACGGCGCGGCGGCCGATGCGGGACGCGCCGAGGAAGCCCCAGCGGATCACGCCATTTTCCGTGAGGCGCGCGCTGCCTTGATGGTGGCGCGGACCAGATCGGGGTCGGTGCCGAGACGGAGGAACTCGCGGGATAGCGGGGTGGCGCCCATGGCGAGGCGGTTGTTGCGGTATATCATGCCGCTCTCAAGGTCGGTCTGCGCGGAGAAATGCAGCTCCGACAGCCCCGCGCCGGCGCGGACCTTGCCGATTGTGTCCGGCCGCAGGGCGCCGCAGCCCATGATGATGATGCGCCCATCGGCTTGTTCGACCAGGGATTTCAGCAGCTTGAGCCCCTGGATGCCGCTCGGTGCCTGGCCGGAGGTGAGCACGCGGGTGACGCCGCAGCGGATCAGCGCCTCCAGCGCCTCGGCGGGGTCGGCCGTCATGTCGAAGGCGCGGTGGAAGGTGGCTTCGGCGGGGCTGGCGCGCTCGGCGAGGCGGGCGGTGCGCGCCTCGTCCACCGTGCCGTCGGGGTTGAGGCAGCCGAACACCACGCAGGCCGCCCCCTCGTCGCGGAAGCGGGCGACGTCATCCAGCATCGAGGCGAATTCGCGCTCGGAGTAGAGGAAATCCCCCCCGCGCGGCCGCACCATCACGGCGACGGGGATGCTGACGGCCGCCAGCGTGGCGCGCAGCGTGCCGAGGCTGGGGGTGAGCCCGCCTTC
This sequence comes from uncultured Rhodospirillales bacterium, assembly GCA_903865895.1. Classification (GTDB taxonomy): domain Bacteria; phylum Pseudomonadota; class Alphaproteobacteria; order Acetobacterales; family Acetobacteraceae; genus CAIYPH01. The sequence continues at coordinate 1,777 of CAIPLM010000355.1, forward strand.
CAGCAGGCTGGCGCAGAGTTCGACGCGATCGGCGCCGGCTTCGGCCGCGGTTACGGCGCCATCGACGCCTTCGACGCAGAGTTCGATCAGCGGGGTCATGATGCGCGCTCCGACAAACGGGCTTTGGGGGTGAAGGCGAAATCGCGGTCCCAGGGGTAGACGGGGCGGGGCACGCGGGTGATCGGCAGGCGTTCCAGTTCGGCATCCACCACGCCGCCGGTGAGGGCCATGATGCCGGGGTTGGCGATGGCCGCGAGGTCCGGCATGAGATAGCCGAGCTTCACCACCAGCACCTTGAAGGAGGACGGGTCGAGCCCGAGCGGCACGTAGTCCTCGGCGTTGTAGTAGGGGCGGCGGCGGGCGGCGAGCACGATGGTATTGCCGGCGGCGGTGATCACCGCCTGGCGATCGGGGCCTTTGCCGACCAGGCGCTGCACGGTGGCGCGCACCGATACGCGTGGGCTGCCCGCGGGGTGCAGCGCGCCGCCGAGCTTGAGGCGCAGCTTGCCGCCCTCGCCGGCGGCGTAGCAGGCGATGATCGCCGGCGGGTCGGCGATGGCGGCGAACAGCACGCCGGTCATGCCGCGCTGCATCACCGCCTCCAGCACCTCCGCGCGGTCGGCGACGCCGCCGGCGGTGGGGTTGTCGCCGGAATCGGAGATCACCACGGGGTGTGTGGCGCTTGCCTCAGCGATATCGAGGCAGGCGGCGAGGGAGTGCACGTGCGGGCCGAAGCCGAAGCCGTTGCGTGCGGCCCAGTAGGCGCTCGCGATCGCCTCGGCGGCGGCACTGGCGGCGGCGCGATCGGTGCCGGTGACCACCGCGGCGGCGGTGCAGCGCGGCTCGTCGGCCCAGGCGAAGCCGATCATGAGGTTGGCGTCGAGCACCCCCGGCCGTGCATCGATGTGCGGCAGCGCGGCGTAGAGCGTGGCGGCAGGCTCGGCGGTGGTCGGCGTGCGTTCGCCCGACAGGAGCACCGGCACCGGCGCCCAGGCGATGATCGGGCGGATGCCGGTGGCGATGGCGTCCAGCAGCATGCGCACGGCGCGGGACTTGGTTTCGTCCACATCGATATGCGGCGCGGTGCGGTAGGCGGCGAAAATATCGAGCCCGTCGATCACGCGCTGGCTGACATTGCCGTGCAGGTCATAGCTGGCGGCGATGGGGCAGTCCGGGCCGACCACCTCGCGGGCGGCGGTGATGAAGTCGCCCTCGGCGTCGTCCATCCCCTGCACATAGGCGGCGCCGTGCATGGCGAGGTAGAGCCCGTCGACCGGCAGCGCGGCGCGCAGCCGGTCGAGGAATTCGGCCTTGAATTCGGCATAGGCAGATGCCGCCACCGGGCCGCCGGGCACGGAGCGGCAATGCAGCGTCGGCAGCCACTCGGCATCGAAGCCGGGGAGCATGGCGAATTCCGGGTGCGCCAGGATCTCCGGCCCGCGCAGCTGGCGGAAATCCGCGGCCGCGATCAGCACTGGGCTCCAGGTGGTGCACTCGGTGTGGAAGCCGCCGACGGCGATGCGAGGGGTCATGGCGATGCCTCATACGAAAGCGGTTCATTTTTGAAAAAAAGAACCAAAAAACTTTTATCCGATCGCATCAGAACTTGCCCGGGCAGCCGCGAGGCAAACGGATAGAAAGTTTTTGCGTCCTTTTTCAAAAAGAAGCCCTTCATTCCGCCAGCCCTGCCACCGCGACGATGGTCGCCAGCGACGCCGTCATGCCGCGGATCGCCGGTTCGGGCGCCATGTCGATCCATTCGTCGAGCGAGTGGGCGCGGCCGCTGCTGCCGCCGGAGCCGATGCGGATGGCGGGGATGCCGAGGCTCATCGGGATATTGGCGTCGGTGGAGGAGAATTCATGCGCGGGGGCGAAACCCTGGGCGTGGTAGGCGGCGGTGGCGAAGCGGACCAGCTCGCTGTCCATGTCCGTCGCGCCGGCCGGGCGATCGCCCACCAAAGTGAGTTCCGCGCTGATCTCGCCGGCGCGGGTGGAGCGGGCGTTGTTTTCGGTTTCCACCGCCTCGGCGACGATGGATTTGAAGCGGGCCTCGAGCCGGCCGAGTTCGCTGGCATCCTGCGAGCGCATATCGACGTCCATGAACACCTCGTTGGGGATGGAGTTGATGGAGGTGCCGCCGCCGGTGACGCTGACGGCGTAGGTGGTGCGCGGCTTGGCCGGCACCTGCGTCTTGGCGAATTCGGTCATCGCCTGGGCCATCGCATACATCGGGTTGACCAGGCCGAAGGCACCGAAGCTGTGGCCGCCGGGGCCGCGGAAGGTGACGCGGTAGCGCTTGGAGCCGATGCCGCCGACGGCGATGTTGGTCATATCCGGACTGTCGACGGTGATGAAGTTCTTGATGCGGTCGCGGTATTTGCCCTTGGTGAACAGGTGCCGCACGCCGCGCAGATCGCCCAGCCCCTCCTCGCCGACATCGCCGACGAAGAGGATGTCACTCGAGGTCTTGATCCCGGCGCCATCGAGGGCGCGGATGAAGCCGAGCAGCACGGCGAGGCTGCGCGTGTCATCGCCGATGCCGGGGGCGAAGAGCTTGGTGCCTTCGCGCTTCACCTTCACGTCGGTGCCGGCGGGGAAGACGGTGTCGAGATGGGCGGCGACCACCAGGAGGGGGCCGTTCCCGGTGCCGCGGCGCAGGCCCATGACGTTGCCGATCTCGTCGGTCTCGACGTCCTCCAGCCCGTGGGCGGCGAGCATCTCCCGATAGGCGGCGGCGCGGACCTCCTCGCCGAAGGGGGGCGAGGGGATTTCGGTGAGGGTGATGCCGTCCTCCACGATGCGCTCATGCTCGGCGGCGAGCGTGGCGGCGGCCGCCTGGAAGGCGGGTGTGGCGAGCAGGGTGGCGATGGGGTCGGAGGGCATATCAGCGGTTCCGTCGGTTTCGCGCCAGCCTGCCGCCGGGTGGGGCGGGATGTCCAGTTGCTTGACAGCGATGCGCGGCGGACGGATCATTCGTATACAAACAAATCCGGATGCGCCGATGGGTCTTTATCTCCGTCCCGCCACGCTGGAGGATGCGCTCGCCGCCCTGGGCGCGCGGCGCTGGACCGTGCTGGCCGGTGCCACCGACCATTTTCCCGCGCGGGGGGACACCCCGCCGGATGAGGATATTCTCGATATTTCCGCGCTGCCTCGCGCCATCACGCGGGAGGGGGAGGGGTGGCACATCCCCTGCGGTGCCACCTGGGCGGATGTGATAGCGGCCGATCTGCCGCCGGCCTTCGACGCGCTGAAGCAGGCGGCCGGGCAGGTGGGCGGGCGGCAGGTGCAGAATATGGGGACGCTCGCCGGCAATCTCTGCAACGCGAGCCCGGCGGCGGATGGCGTTCCATGTTTGCTGGCGATGCAGGCGGAGGTGGCGATCGCCGGGCCGCGCGGGGAGCGGCTTCTGGATGTGGCGGAGTTCGTGCTCGGCCCGCGCCGCACGGCGTTGGCGGCGGATGAGATCGTGACCGGGCTGCATATTCCGGCGCCCTCCGGACGGCGTTCCACTTTCGTGAAGCTTGGGGCGCGGCGATTTCTGGTGATTTCCATCGCCATGGCCGCGGTGTCGTTGGATATCGCGGCTGGCGTGGTCACCGGCGCGCGGGTGGCGCTTGGCGCTTGTGGGCCGGTGGCGGCGCGTCTGCCGGAGGTGGAGGCGGCGTTGGTTGGACATGCGCCGGATCCTGGACGGGTGCAGCCGGCGCAGTTCGCGGGGTTGGCGCCGATCGACGATATCCGGGCGACCGCGGCGTATCGGCGCCATGCTGCGGTTGAATTGGTGCGGCGCGCGGTCGGGGAATTGGCATGATCGGCTTCACCCTCAATGGGCATCCCGTCACCGTCGCCGTGCCGCCGGCGACGCGTTTGGCGGACGTGCTGCGTGACACGCTCGGCCTCACCGGCACGAAAATCGGCTGCAACGCCGGGGATTGCGGCGCCTGCACGGTGTTGCTCGATGGCGCCCAGGTCTGCGCCTGCCTGGTGCCGGCGGGGCGGGTGGCGGGGAGCGCGGTGGTGACGGTGGAGGGGCTGACGAATTCTGCCCTGCGCGAAAGCTTCCTCCGCCACGGCGCCGCCCAGTGCGGGATCTGCACGCCGGGGATGCTGATGGCGGCCGAGGACCTGCTTTCCCGGGTGCCGTCGCCTGGTGCGGATGCGGTGGAGACGGCGCTCGGCGGGGTGTTGTGCCGCTGCACCGGGTATCGCGCCATCATCGATGCGGTGCTCGACGTCGGCGCCGAAAACCGCCGCGTCACCGGTGGGGTGGGGGCGGCGATACGGCGGGTGGATGGGGTGGCGAAGGTGAGCGGGGCCGAGCGCTTCGG
>CAIPLM010000356.1 GCA_903865895.1 uncultured Rhodospirillales bacterium
CATGGGCTTGATGACGGGGACGAGGTGGCCGGCTGGACGGCGCTCTATACGCCCGGCCACGCCTCGGACCATCTCTGTTTTGCCCGCGGCGGCCTGGTGTTCAGCGCCGACCACATCATGGGCTGGTCCACCTCCGTGGTCTCGCCGCCGCAGGGGAACATGACGCAGTATTTCGCCTCGCTGCGCCGCATGCTCGGCCGGCCGGACACGCAGTATTTCCCCGGCCATGGGCCCACGGTGACGGACCCGGCGGCCTACGGGGCTTTCCTGCTCAACCACCGCCTTGCGCGGGAAGCCGCCATCGCGAAGACGCTTGAGGCCGGGCCGCGGGCGCCAATGGAGATCGTGTTGGCGCTGTATACGGACCTCAAGCCGGCACTGCGGCCCGCTGCCGAGCGTTCGGTGACCGCGCATTTGCATAAGCTGCGGGATGATGGGCGGGCGGTGGAGCGGGATGGGGTTTGGGTGGCTGCCTGACGCCTGCTAGGTGGAAGGGTGTTCTTTTTGTGAACAAAAAGAAACAACAACTTTGCCCGGTTGTTGCCGTTGGCTTACTTGGTGGGACGAACGGTCGCCTTGCTAACCATCGAATGGAAATTGCGTTGCCATCGGAACGAGCGAAATATCATCCCAGTCGGCTACGTTAACCGCCGAAATCTACAAAGCACGTGACCAGCGTGAGCCACGCACTGGGCAAGTATCAGTCAATAGCAATATTCTTATAATCTGAATGCCCGCATTAAGATGCTACCACCTCGCCGGGCGTGAGCATCAACTCTATTTCTGCAAGACTGCGCTCCAGCGCGTCCCGTGCTGCAATGCGCCGCGGTTCGAGGCGCGCCGCCACGTCGGCATCCTTGGCCTCGGCGACCACACCTAGCAGATCGAGCTTATCAAGCAGCCAGGCGCCGAAGGTCATGGCGAGCCCGCTGACGATGCCGACGAGCACCGCGTTCAGCTGCGCCGCCATCGGAAAGCCACCGAGCAACTTGGCAATCGCCTCTTCCAGCAGCGCGCCGCCGACGACAACAACGCCGGCGAGAATGATCTTCGAGGCCTCGTGTGCCGCCTCACGCAACGTCATCCCCGGCGGCGGCGAGACCAGCAGCTTGACCGCCTTCCACAGCGACGCCGCGCCCTCGCGGATCATCCGCACGACGTTGCGCGCGGTAGTCAGGAAGGTGTTGATCACTACAGTCATTACAGCCGACAGCGCCCCAGCAAGCGCGCCGTCGCCGAAGGCACGCAGCACGTCCTTCCACCGCCGCAGCAGCCGCTTGCCGACCCGGCCGAGCCGCGCCCCCAGCGCGTCGAGGAACCCCGCCCCGACGGCGCCGCCCTTGAACCCATGCGCCAGCACGTCCTTCATTTCGTCGAACAGCCCGTCGGCAAGCTCGGCCGCCAGAAGCCCGAGCGCCTGCTGCACGCCGAGCCCCGCCGCGGCGGCGCCGCCGGCCAACGCCACCTCGCCGCCGAAATGCTGCGCCACCGCCACCCTCTTCTGCCGCGCCTTCGCCGCGTTCGCTTTCGTCACCGTCGCCTGCGCCACCGCCGGGTCGACGCCGTTGCGCGCGGCATTACTCAGGCCGTCCGGGCTCTCCCGGGCGCTCCACGTCTCGTATGGCTGCCGGCCCTTCGAGCGGTTTATGGTCCTTTCGGCGAAGGCGAGGTTGTCCTGGTTGTTGGCGATCTCCCGGCGCTGTGCGACCGTCGTCGACAGGCGGAGCAGTTTGTCATCGTGAACAGACTTCAGCGAGACGATGTGATCGATCTCGGGCTTGTCCCTGTCCTCCAGAACCCTGCCTGTATAGCCGCTCCGATTCTCCAGCTTCCTGGGCAGTGCGCCCTTCTTCTCGTAGTCGCGGCGCACGAACTGCTTCCTGTAGTTCGCCCGTTCCCCCTCCTTGGCGAACACGCCGGCCTCGGCATTGTGCACCGTAGTCACCGGCCCGCCCTTCGTGTCCGACCGCGCCACCAGATGCCCCACGCCGAACGGGGCGGCGATGCTCTCGATCACCCCTCGACGCGCTGCCACCATCAGTTCATCGATCCGAGCCGCGTCGAACTCCTTGCGCACCGCATCTAGCATCGCATCGGCGTCGCGCCGTACCGCCTGTGGATCGGCTTCTATAGAAACCTCAACCGACATCGCGGCCGTGATGGCGGCATGATCCTCCGCCCCGTCGCGGGCAGCCAGAAGGGCGGCGACATCAGCCGGGTCCGCAACTTCCCGCAGATGCGCGCGCCGCTCGCGCTCGACCCTTTCCTGCCGCCGTCTGGCGAAGCGCTCGGCCCGTTCAAACATGAGGACCCTACCTTCTAGCTGCTGACGACGGACTGAACTGTGAGCAACGGCATGGCGTAACGGCTACGTATGCCGGCTTGCGAGGCTGCTAGCCCCCAAGCCTCGCGGAAGGCCGCCTGCGACTTTGCGGGCCGTAGCCCGGATGCCAGCCCGGCCTCTACCGCATCGTCAAACTCCTCCCAGCCGTCGCGAAACTCTAAAGCGTACGCGGCCGCGACTGTCACGGAGGGAGGCGTTACGAACAGCTTCTCGATAGCTTCCGTCAATTCCTCCGAACTCATTTTCTTACCCAATCCCTGTACTGCCTCGCGAATGTCACGCATGGCGTCCTCAGTTACGCTGCCGCCACAGCCCGCCGCGCAGATGCTGACCGCGTAGAGCGCGATCAGGAACCGTTCCCGAATCACAACATCGGCCATGTACTTCCTAATCGACTCAGCCCGCTTAAGCCGCGCCTCGTCCTCGGCCGCCGCCGCCGCCGCCGCCGCCTCGCCTTTCGTCCCCGGCTTGCGCCCCATCGCCGCCGCAGCGGCACCGCCTGCAGCCCCGGCCCCGCCGAACAGTGCTGCGCCGAGCGCCGTTACGACGCCAACCGGCGCGAGCACAGGCGCCAACGCCGCGACGCCAACCCCCGCCGCTGCACCGAGGGCAACCTTATCCCGCACCGGACCAGAACCCCATCGCGATCCCTCCATTTAATGCAACGCTACGAATTGCCGTCATCTGCCCCGGCTGCGGTGGAACATACAGGAACGTTCGTATGAAGTCATGATAATTTTTTAACAAAACTTGACCGCTAAGGCTCAACCCGCGATTTGCAACTTGCAACAAGCGCAGAGGAGGGAAACGGAGTTTTCTCAGACGACGCAGCGACCGCATACCCGACCAGGACCTTCGCTCAGGCTCGGAGTTGTTGCGGGATTTCCCACGACTTCCTCCTGATCACCCAGCCGGCCGCCGCGCCGCGATGTTCGCCGAGGCGACGTAGTTCTCGATGCCACGGCCGGGGGCCCAGGTGGCGATCATGGCGCGGCTTTCGGGTTTTACGTCGATGCGGATGGCGGTGAAGCCGGCTTCGGTGAGCCAGGCTTCGACTTGCGCGGCGGGGGCGGCGCCGGCGATGCAGCCGCAGACGAGGTCGTGGTCTTGGGCGAGATCGTCGGTGAGCGGGCGCGTGTTCACCACGTCGGAGATCGCGAGGCGGCCACCGGGTTTGAGGACGCGGAAGGCTTCGCGGAAGACCTGTGCCTTGTCGGGGACGAGGTTGATCACGCAATTGGAGAGGATGACATCGACGGTGGCGTCGGCGACCGGGAGGTGTTCGATTTCGCC
>CAIPLM010000357.1 GCA_903865895.1 uncultured Rhodospirillales bacterium
ATCTCATCGATCACTGCTGCGATGCATGGAACAAACTCGAAGCCCAACCGTGGCGCATCATGTCCATCGGACTGCGCGATTGGGCGCATGGGTTCTGATCAGTGAGCATTGGTATTAGACGCCATCTCGATTGCAACACCGCCTCGATCGCGCTCGGCCTTCTTGAGCCACTCATTGAGGGTCTGCACGGTGCAGCCGATCTTGGCCGAGATCGAGACGATCGCCGCCCAGCGCGACGGATGCTCACGATCGTGATCCAGCACCATCCGAACCGCACGGTCGTGCACCTCGGGCGAAAACTTGTTTGTCGCCTTGCTTGTCATCGCTCCACCTTCTCAGGAGTTGGAGCCTCCGACAAACACGGGGCGGTTCAGTTCTTTGGTATCCGAATTCTGAGGGGAAGCCGATGACGGTGTTGCCGAAAAAACTGCCTGATGATTGAGGGGAGAGGTGCGCGGTATTTGTTGCAAATATTTATCAAATACCGCGCTTTGCCTAGCCGCGGGTGATGTTCCAGAACAGGGGGAGGCCGGTGAGGACGCCCTTCAGTTCGGCGCGGTGGGCGGAGGCGCCGAGGGCCTGGCCGAGGGGGATGTAGGGGACGTCCTGGAAGGCTTGCAGTTGCATCTGCTCGGCGACCTTCTTTTGGGCGGCGAGGTCGGGGGCGGCGAACCATTCGTTGCGGAGTTCTTCGATGCGCGGGCTCATCGGCCAACCCATGATGCCATCCTTGCCGTTGCCGCGGAGGAAGGCGTGGACGGCAGGGTTGAACTGGTCGACGCCGCCCCAGGAGGTTTGGAAGATGGACCAGCCGCCTTGGTCCGGCGGGTCCTGCTTGACGCGGCGTTGGACGACGGTGGCCCAGTCCATCGCCTGGAAATCGAGGTTCATGCCGAGTTTCTTCAGCATGTCGGCGGTGACTTCGGCCAGCGCCTTGGTGGAGGGGATGTCCATCGGGCCGAAGAGCACGACGCGTTCGCCCTTGTAGCCGGCGGCTTCGAGCTCCTTCTTCACCGCGTCGAGATTGCGGGGGCTGGTGAGGTTTTCCATGCCGGCGCCGCTGGCCATCGGGGTGCCCGGGCAGAAATAGCCGACGCCGTCGCGCCAGGTGGAGCGGTCTTCGCCTTGGACGGCGGTCATGTAGTCGGCCTGGTTCACGGCATGGACGATGGCGCGGCGGATGGCCGGGTTGTTGAAGGGCGGTTGCAGGTGGTTGAACCGCATGGTGGCGATGGAGCCGGTGGGGATCAGGGTGGTGAAGGCGACGTTGCGGGATTTTCTCAGCAGCGGCAGCAGGTCGGTCGCCGGTGTGCCCCACCAGTCGATCTCGCCGTTGACGAGGGCGTTGGCGACGGTGGAGGTGTCGGGCATGATCGCCCATTCGACGCGTTCGATATGCACGACCTTGCCGCCGGCGGTGCGTTCGGCCGGTTCGTTGCGGGGGATGTAGTCGGCGTTCTTGACGTAGACGACGCGGGAGCCCGGGACGCGCTCATCGGCCTTGAAGCGGTAGGGGCCGGAGCCGACCATTTCGGAGATCGGCTTGGAGGGGTCGGTCTCGGCGAGGCGGGACGGCATGATGGCGCACATCGAGGGCGAGTAGTGGCCGAGGGCGTCGGGCAGGAGGGCGAAGGGGGATTTGAGGCGGATCTGGAGGGTGCGGTCATCCGGCGCCGAGATCTCCTCGACGCGGGACATCAGGGCCTGGCCGAAACTGTCGCGCTTGCCCCAGCGGGCGATGGAGGCGGCGGCGTCGCGGGCGAGGACGCGTTCGCCATCGTGGAATTTGAGGCCGGGGCGCAGAGTGAGCTTCCAGGTCTTGCCGTCATTCTCGACGGTGTGGCCTTCGACCATTTGCGGGCGGATTCGGTATTCGTTGTCCTGCCCGTAGAGCGTGTCGAACACCATGAACCCGTGGTCACGGGTCTGGTAGGAGGTGGTGACGATGGGGTCGAGGATGGCGAGATCGGCATCGGGCACGAAGCGCAGGGCCTTGGCGGCCTGGGCGTTGCCGATGCGGGGGGCGGCCAGGGTGGTGGCGGCTGTGGCGGTGAGGAGGGTGCGACGGCGCATGGCAATGGCTTTCTGATTGTAAGTAGACAGCTCGACGACCTGTCCACGGAATATCAAGCGAGGATCGCAGGTCAACAAAAGTTATTAAGAACCTTCTTGCGTGAGAAGGTTCCTTACCAAGACTCATACTTAATAAGGATCATATGTTCGCTCCAATCTATCACGCTATAGATCTTCTTAACCAAGTATAATACGTTGATAACGTTCACTTTTATATTGCGCGACCGACCCGTCGCGGCGTATCGCCGGTGTGTTCCACCACACGGAGGTTACGGCTATGGGTTTTACCTGTCAGGGTCATCGAGAAATCGTCCAGTGGAGCCGCCGACTGGGATGGGTCGATAAAATCGGGGGAGGTGGCCACTTGGTATTCGAACACCAGGTGTACGGGAAATATTATTGCGCGAGTACTCCACGATCTACTTCGACGTGGAAGAAGGTTCGACGTGATCTGGAGAAACTAATGCTCAAAAAAGGATCCTATGCTAAGAAATAGTCTCCTCAGGCGGGAAGTTCAGCTCGACGGCGATGCCATCGGGGTCATGCAGGAAGAGCTGGGTCTGCTTGTCGCGCGGGATGATGCGGGTTTCGTAGGCGATGCCGTGCTTGGCGAGGTTGGCGCGCATCGCGGCGAGGCCGGTGCAGGAGAAGGCGATATGGTCGAACAGGCCGGTGGGGCCGCTGGCACGGGGGGCGGGGTCGCTTTCGCGCGGGCCGATCAGATGGACGGTTGGCACGTCGCCGCAATAGCAGGCTGCTGAAATTGGCGCTCGTTGTGGGGGTGCTTGACGAACGGGTGAGCTTCGAACTGTCGGGCCGGGTCTGCCGCCGCCACTGTCGCGCCGATTTTGGCCTCTGTCGGCCGGATTTAGACAGATTTTGGGTGTC
>CAIPLM010000358.1 GCA_903865895.1 uncultured Rhodospirillales bacterium
CCCCCCTCACCCAACCCTCTCCCCCCGATGGGGGGAGAGGGCTTTTCGGGCTTTGGGGGTTGTAGGGCGGCGTCGGAGGGGGGCTTCCGGCGGGGGTTTGGTGTGTACGGGGGGGCGGGAGCGTTCTTCGTGTGAGACCACCCTCCCCCGTCCCCTCCCGCAAACGCGGGAGGGGGGAGAGGTCAGGAGCGCAGCAGGGCGTCGTCCTCGCGCCAGGGGGACATTTGGCCTGCGTAGGCGGAGGGGCCGGTGCGGAAATGGGCGGCTTCCGCCAGGGTTTCCACGAAGGGCATGTCGATGGGGTAGAGTTTGGGGGCGCGCGGGCGGGGGCCGGATTTGGAGACGTGGCCCCAGAGGGGGTGGCCGACGACTTCCTCGGCGATGGCGACGGCCTCGATGAGCTTGTCGAGGTTGTAGCCGGTTTCGATGCCCATTTCGTGGCAGAGATCGACGAAATCCTCCGTCGGGACGTGGCCGGCGGCGCGGCCGTTGCCGCAATAGGGGCAGCCGCCCATGCCGCCGAGGGAGGTGTCGAACTCGCGGGCGCCGAGCATGAGGGCCTCGTAGTAGCTGGTGAGGGTGGCGCCGCGCTGGTTGTGCAGGTGCATGTGGAAGTCGGTGATGCCGGGCCAGCGCTCCTTGATGGCGAGCATGGTTTCGCGCACGAGGTGGGGCAGGTTCCAGCCCATGGCTTCGAGGAAGGAGACGCGGGTGACTTGGATGCCGGCTTCCTCCCACTTGCCGATCATGAGGGCCAGCAAGTCCATGCGTTGCTGGTGGGTGAAGGGGCCTTCGAAATTGGAGCCGAAGGGGTTGCCGATGCCGACCGAGGCTTTCTGCGCGCCGGCGGCCTTGGCGGCGGCGATGGTGGCGTCCATCGCGGCGATCTGCTGGGCCTGGGTGCGGTTGTAGTTGCGGCGGGCGAAGCTGTCGCAGAGTTCGACATGGGTGCCGAAATGCTGGCCGCGGCGGCGGACGTCGATCTTGGGGTAGTAGGCGTCGGCGCGATCGAAGCCGCGCTTGTTGAAGACGGCGGCGGTGTAGGTGACGCCGGGCTTGGGGACGAAGCGCTCGGCGATTTCGTCGATGCAGGCCATCGAGGGCGTCCATTTCGGGTGGGCGAAGGAGCCGATGGAGATGATTTTGGTGCCGGTTTCGCCGAGGGCGTCGAGCAGGCGGAGCTTGGCTTCGACGGGGATGCTGGCGCTCTCGATCTGGAGGCCCTCGCGCATGGTGTCGTCGATAATGGTGACGGATTTGGGCAGGGTGCTCATGGAAGGTCGCTCCACCGGTTTGTTGGGGTGGTTATAGGAAGCGGGGCTGGGGCTGGCAAAGCGGGGCTTTGCGGCAGGGGTGGGAGGGGCTATCGAGGCCGCCATGGTGGGAAACGCGCAGGCGCGGTGGCTCGAGAACCGGCGCGGCGCGGCGGCGATGGCGGCTGCGATGGTGCTGATCGTCATCAACGACACGATGATCAAGGTGGTGAGCGAGAGCCTGCCGGCGGCGCAGACGATCGGGCTGCGCGGCGTGTTCGCGACCGCGATGGTCCTGGCGGTGGTGCTGGCGCGCGGGCTCGGCGGCAGCCTGCATTACCTGACGGATCGGCGGACGATGACGCGGGGGGCGCTCGATGTGCTCAGCACCTTCACCTATCTGGTGTCGCTGTTCCACATGCCGATTGCGGCCGCGACCGCGATCAATATGGCGGCGCCGCTGATGATGGTGGGGGCGGCGGCGGTGATGTTGCGCGAGGCGGTGCCGTTCCGCCGTTGGGCCGCGGTGCTGGTGGGGTTCGCGGGGATGCTGCTGATCGTACGGCCAGGTGGGGACAGCTTCAACGCCTGGGCGGCGCTGGCGCTGTTCGGCACGGCGGTGAATGCGATGCGCGATCTCTATACGCGGCGGATCGGCCCGCATGTGCCCTCGCTGATCATCACGCTCGCCACCTCGGTCGCGGTGACGGTGATGGGGGTGGGGGTGACGACGGTGCAGGGATGGCAGCCGGTTTCGGCGGTGCAGCTTGGGCTGCTGGCGGCGGCGGCGGGTTTTTTGTCGGTGGCCTACTATTTGATGATCATCGCCATGCGGCTGGGCGATGCCTCGGTGATCGGCGGGTTCCGCTACAGCGCGCTGCCGGCGGCGGCGGCGACGGGGTGGCTGGTGTGGGGGCAGTTGCCGGATGGGTTGGCCTTCGCGGGCATGGCGGTGCTGGTGGCCGCGGGGCTGTGGCTGATGCGAGTTGAGCGGCGCGCTGCGCATCGGTGATGCCCTTGCAGCGGTGCCGCGGCTCGGCCAATTTGGCCGCCAGGGAAACGCGAAAGGAAGCAGTCATGGCCTATCAACCCTTCGACCTCACGGGGAAGGTGGCGCTCGTCACCGGCGGCAATTCCGGCATCGGCCTGGGCATGGCCCGCGCGATCGCCGAGGCCGGCGCGGATGTGGCGATCTGGGGCACCAATGCCGAGAAGAACGCGCGGGCGCGGGAGGCGCTGGCCGATACCGGGCGGCGGGTGCTGACGCTGGAATGCGACGTGGGGGACGAGGCGGCGGTGGATGCCTGTTTCCAGCGCACGCTCGATGAACTCGGCCGCGTCGATGGCTGTTTCGCCAATGCCGGGATTGGCGGCGGGCGGGCGACGCCGTTCGCGGAATACAGCACGGAGACCTGGCGCAAGGTGCTGCGGGTGAATTTGGACGGCGCGATGTTCACCTTTCGCGCCGCGACCCGGCACATGATGGCGCGCGGTGGCGGCGGGGCGCTGGTGGGGACGGCCTCGCTGGCGGCGATCGAGGGGGCGGCGCGCAATGAGCATTACGCGGCGACCAAGGGCGGCCTGGTCTCGATGATCCGCTCGCTCTCGGTGGAGCTGGCGCGCTATGGCATCCGCGCCAATTCGGTGCTGCCGGGCTGGATCGAGACCGATATGACGGCCAAGAGCATCGCCAACGACAAGTTCGCCGGCAATGTGATGCCGCGCATCCCGATGCGGCGCTGGGGCAAGGGGGCGGATTTCGGCGGCATCGCGGTGTATCTGATGAGCGACGCCGCCGCCTACCACACGGGCGACAGCTTCGTGATCGACGGCGGGTATTCGCTGTTTTAGAGCCGGGTGCCTTCTGATAGGCGAAGGCTCCCGGCTCTAACTCTTTGTTTGATCGCCTGATTCAGACTTTTTGGCGATTCCGCCAAACGTCATCAGGCTCTAGCGGGAGGCGGGAGGGGGTGGTGCCCCCTCCCCTTCGGCTCAGCTGACCAGGAAGATCTTGCCGGGGTTCATGATGTTCTGCGGGTCGAGTGCCCGCTTGATGGCGCGCATGGTCGCCATCTTCACGGGGTCGGCGTAGTGGGCGAGTTCGCCGATTTTCTCGCTGCCGATGCCATGCTCGGCCGAGATTGAGCCGCCATAGGGCACCAGCGTGTCGTTCACCGCGCGCGTGACGGCCGCTTTGTATTGGGTGAAGGTCTCGCGGGACATGCCCTCGGGGGCCTTGAAGTTGAAGTGCAGATTGCCGTCGCCCATGTGGCCCATCGGGCAGGAGCGGATGTCCGGCAGCACCGCCTTGGCGGCCACGGTGGCGTCTTCGATGAATTGCGGAATGGCGGAGCTCGCCACCGAGATGTCGTAGCTCACCGCCGGGGCGCCGTGGCGCCCGGCCTCGGCGTGGGATTCGCGGATGTGCCACATCGCCTTGGCCTGCTGGGTGTTCTGCGCCAGCACGGCATCGAGCACCAGGCCGCGCTCCATGGCGTCGGCGAGGAACTCCTCCATGCGGCCGGCCATCACGCCTTCCTTGGGCAGGGCGGAGGACCATTCCATCAGGAGATACCAGGGGGATTCACCACCGGGCAGCGGATCCGTCACCCCGGGGACGTGTGTGAAGACGCCGTTGAGGTTGGTGCGGTTCATCAGCTCGCAGGAGGTGACGGCATCCTCGGAGGCCACATGGGCCTCGGAGAGCAGTTCCACCGCCGCTTGCGGATCGCGGATGTTGATCCAGGCGGTGGCGACGTCCTTCGGCTTCGGCCACAGCTTAATCACCGCCTTGGTGATGATGCCGAGCGTGCCTTCGGCGCCGATGAAGAGATGCTTGAGGTCGTAGCCGGTGTTGTCCTTCTTGAGCGCCTTGAGGCCGTTCCACACCTCGCCGGAGGGCAGCACCGCCTCGATGCCGAGCACCCAGCTGCGGGTGTTGCCGTAATGCAGCACCTGGGCACCGCCGGCATTGGTGGAGAGGTTGCCGCCGATCATGCAGGAGCCCTGGGCGCCGAGGCTGAGGGGGAGCAGCATGTCGTTGGTGGCGGCGAGTTCCTGCAGGGTTTGCAGCACGCAGCCGGCCTCGACCGTCATGGTCAGGCCGAGCCGGTCGACCGCGATCACCCGGTTCATCCGCCCGAGCGAGACGACGATGCCGGCGTGGTTGCCATAGGGCGTGGCACCGCCCATCAGCCCGGTATTGCCGCCCTGCGGCACGATCGCGACCCCCTCGGCGGCGCAGAGCCGCACCAGGCCGGCGACCTCCTCGGTGGAGGCGGGGCGGGCGACGGCGGCGGCGGAGCCGGTGAGGGTGCCGCGCCAATCCGAGAGGTAGGACTTCATGTCCGACGGGTCGGTCAGCAGGCCCTTGTCGCCGAGCAGGTCGCGGAGCGCCTGGAGCAAAGCGGGGCTGGCCGGGGTGGTCGGAATCGTGGGGTTGGTCAGAACGTTCATGGCATCCCGTTATCTGGACATTTCCTGGGTGCGATCCTGCCGTGCCCGGCCGCACATGTCACCCCTCAATCCCCGGCATATCCGGCCCGCTTGCGGGTCGTAGCGCCGGCGCCATACCTTCGCTGATCATCAGGGGAACCGGACATGCCAGCCGCCACGCCAGCCCAGGCGCCGATCAAGGCGTGGCCGATCCTGTTCGGGGCCGCCCTATTGCTCAGTCTCGCGCTTGGGCTGCGGCAATCGCTCGGGCTGTTCATGTTGCCGATGACCCAGGGAATCGGTGCTTCGGTGACCGATTTCACCCTGTCGATCGCGATCCAGAACGCGGTCTGGGGCATCACCCAGCCCTTCGTCGGCGCGGCCGCGGACCGCTACGGGATTCGCCCAGTCGCGATCGGGGGCGCGCTGCTCTACATCGCCGGACTGGCTTTCTCGGCCTTCGCCACCGGGCCACTGGCGCTCACGCTGGGCACCGGGCCGCTGATCGGGATCGCGCTGTCCTGCACCGCCGCGGCGCTGAATATGGCCGCGGCCGCCCGGGCGGTCTCGCCGGAGCGGCGCAGCCAGGTGCTCGGCATGATTTCCGCCTGTGGCTCGCTCGGCACCTTCATCGCCGCACCGCTGGCGCAGACGCTGATCGCCGGGCCCGGCTGGCGCTATGCGATGTATGCCTTCATCGCCCTCGCCCTTGTCATGCTGCCGGCCGCCTTCCTGATGGGCCGGGCCGACCGCATCCCGACGCCGCCACGCCCGGGCGAGGCGAGTTCCACCCGCGAGGTGATCGCGGAGGCGCTGCGCCGGCCGGCTTTCCTGGTGATGGCCAGCGCCTATTTCGTCTGCGGGCTGCAACTGGTGTTCCTCACCACCCATCTGCCAACCTATCTGGCGATGTGCGGGATGGACCCGATGCTCTCGGCCGAGGCGATCGCGGTGATCGGCGCGGCCAATGTCGCGGGCTCTTTCGGCTGGGGCTGGCTCGGCGGGCGGTTCCCCAAGCATGTGCTGCTGGGGCTGCTCTACACGCTGCGCAGCCTCGCCTTGGCGGCCTATTTCTACTTCCCGCCCAGCCCCGCGACCACGCTCGCCTTCGCCGCCGTGATGGGGCTGCTATGGCTCGGCGTTTCGCCGCTCACCAGCGGGATGATCGCCAGCATGTTCGGCCTGCGCTACATGGCGACCATCAGCGGCATCGCCTTCATGACGCATCAGGTCGGCTCGTTCCTGGGCGCCTGGGGCGGCGGGCTGATCTATACCGCGCTGGGCTCCTATGACCGGGCCTGGCAGTTCGGCGTGCTGATCGGGCTGATCGCCGGGCTGTGCCAAATCGCCTTCGGGGAGGATCGCCGGCCCGCGGCGCCGGCGCTGCGCGAGGCGGTGGCGTAAGGCCCTGAACGCAAACGCCCGGGCGGAGGGCTCCGCCCGGGCGCTCAGTATCAGCCGTAGCCAGTGATCAGCCGGCGGCTTTGACCGCGCGCTGGGCAATCACGCCGCAGAGATGGGCGCGGTATTCGGCGGAGGCGTGGATGTCGCTGTTGAGGTCGTCCGCCGAGGTGGCGACGCCCTTCAGCGCATCGGCCGACCAGTTGGCGGTGAGTGCCGCCTCGAAGCCGGCATGGCGGAATACGCCGCCCTGCCCGGCCCCGGTGATCGCCACCCGCACGCCCGCCGGCCCCGAGGCTACGAACACGCCGACCATGGCGTAGCGCGAGGCCGGGTTCTTGAACTTCACATAGGCCGCCTTCGCCGGGATCGGGAAGGAGACCGAGGTGATCACCTCATCGGCCTCGAGCGCGGTGGTGAACATGCCCTGGAAGTAGTCTTCCGCGGCGATGCTGCGCTTGGAGGTGGTGATGGTGGCCCCGAGCGCCAGCACGGCGGCGGGGTAGTCGGCGGCGGGATCGTTATTGGCGAGGCTGCCGCCGATGGTGCCGCGATGCCGCACCTCCTTGTCGCCGATCAGCCCGGCCAGCGCGGCCAGCGCCGGGATGGCGCGCTTCACCTCGGCCGAACTGGCCACCGTGATATGCGTGGTCATGGCGCCGATCACCACCGCGCTGTCCGTCACCCTGATGCCCGACAGGCCGAGGCCCGACAGGTCAACCACCACGGAGGGCTTGTTGAGGCGCTGCTTCAGCACCGGGATCAGCGTCATGCCGCCCGACATCGCCTTGGCGTCCTCCGCCCCGAGGGCGGCGACGGCGGCGGCGAGGGTGGCCGGCTTCTGGTATGTGAAATCGTACATTTCTCTTCTCCCTCAGCCGGCCGCGCGGCCGTTGATAATCGACCATACCTTCTCGGCCGTGGCCGGCATATTCATGTGGCGGATGTTGAGCGCATCGCAAACGGCGTTGATCACCGCCGGCGGCGAGCCGATCGCGCCCACCTCGCCGCAGCCCTTCGATCCGAGCGGGTTGTGCGTGCACATGGTGTTCTCGGTGCCGACGGTGATGTTGGTGAGATCATCCGCCCGCGGCATCGTGTAGTCCATGAAGGAGCCCGAGAGCAGCTGGCCCGAGGCGTCATAAGCCGCGTTCTCCAGCAGCGCCTGGCCGATGCCCTGCGCCACGCCGCCCTGCACCTGGCCCTCGACGATCATCGGGTTCACCACCCGGCCGACATCGTCCACCGCATTGAAGTTGATGATCGAGACCACGCCGGTCTCGGGGTCGATCTCGACTTCGCAGACATGACAGCCGCCGGGGAAGGTGAAGTTGGCGGGGTCGTAGAACGCCGTCTCGTCGAGGCCCGGCTCCAGGGTCTCGATCGGGTAGTTGTGCGGCACATAGGCCGTCAGCGCGATTTCACCGAGCGTCTTCTGCTTGTCGGTGCCGGCCACCGAGAACACGCCGTTCTTGAACTCGATGTCCTCGGGCGAGGCTTCCATCAAATGGGCGGCGATTTTCTTGCCCTTGGCGATGATCTTGTCCATCGCCTTGACCATCGCCGAGCCGCCGACCGCAAGCGAGCGGCTGCCATAGGTGCCCATGCCGAAGGGGATCTTGCCGGTGTCGCCGTGCACGATATCGACCTGGCTCAGCGGAACGCCAAGCTGGTCGGAGACGAGCTGGGCGAAGGTGGTCTCGTGGCCCTGGCCGTGGCTATGGGTGCCGGTGAACACCGAGATCGAGCCGGTGGGATGCACCCGCACATTGGCCACCTCATAGAGCCCGGCGCGGGCGCCGAGCGCGCCGACCACCTTGGAGGGCGCGATGCCGCAGGCTTCGAGATAGGTGGAGACGCCGATGCCGCGCAGCTTGCCCTGCGCCGCCGCCGCCGCCTTGCGGGCGGGGAAGCCGGCATAATCGGCCGATGTCAGCGCCGCATCGAGGGTCGCGAAATAGTCGCCGCTGTCGTATTGCAGCGCGACCGGGGTCTGGTAGGGGAAAGCATCGCGCGGGATGAAGTTCTTGCGGCGGATGTCAACCCGGTCCATCCCCATGTCGAGCGCCACCGCGTCGACCAGGCGTTCCAGCAGGAAGGTGGCCTCCGGGCGGCCGGCGCCGCGATAGGCGTCGACCGGCACGGTGTTGGTGAACACCGCCTTCACCTCGACGTAGATCACGGGGGTGGTGTAGGTGCCGGCGAGCAGCGTCGCGTAGAGATAGGTCGGCACCGCCGGCGCGAAGGTCGACAGATAGCCGCCCATGTTGGCGACGGTATGCACCTTGAGCGCCAGGAACTTGCCGTCCTTGTCGACCGCCATCTGCGCGGTCGAGACATGGTCGCGGCCATGGGCGTCGGACATGAAGCTTTCCGAACGCTCGGCCGTCCACTTCACGGGGCGGCTGAGTTTTCCAGCGGCCCAGGTGACGATGGCTTCCTCGGCGTAGTGGTAGATCTTGGAGCCGAAGCCGCCGCCGACGTCCGGGGCGACGACGCGCAGCTTGTGCTCGGGCAGGCCGAGCACGAAGGCGCCCATCAGCAGGCGGATGACGTGCGGGTTCTGGCTGGTGGTGAAGAGCGTATAATCACCGGTCGATCGATCATAGTCGCCGAGGGCGACGCGCGGCTCCATGGCGTTGGGGATCAGGCGGTTATTCTCGAGATCAAGGGTGACCACCTTGTGCGCGGTCGCGAAGGCCGCGGCCACCGCATCAGCATCGCCGAGATGCCAGTCGTAGCAGAGATTGCCAGCCGCCTCGTCATGGACGATCGGGGCCCCGGGCTTCAGCGCATCGGTGGTGGTGGCGATGCTCGGAAGGTCTTCGAGGTCGATCACCAGGAGTTCGGCAGCATTCTTCGCCTGCTGCTTGGTTTCGGCGATCACCACGGCAATCGGGTCACCGACATGGCGCACCTTGCCATGGGCGATCACCGGATGCTTCGGCTCCACCATCGGCGAGCCGTCCTTGTTGTGGATCTGCCAGCCGCAGGGCAGGCCGCCGATATTGACAAAATCGTCGCCAGTATAGACGGCGACGACGCCCGGCGCGGCCAGCGCGGCCGAGGTGTCGATCGAGATGATGCGCGCATGCGGACGATCGCTGCGCTTGATGACCATATGGGTCTGGCCGGGGCGATTGATGTCGTCGGTGTAGTTGCCGCGCCCGGAAATAAACCGCAGGTCTTCCTTGCGGCGAACGGATGCGCCGATTCCTTCGAAGATGGCGTTCATATCAATTCCTCCGCGCGCGCTTCACCTTACGGGAGCACGCGTCTGATTTTGCGGGATTACTCGGCAGCGGGGGCGTGCATGATGCCCTGTGCGGCATCGATCGCCTTGACGATGTTGTGGTAGCCCGTGCAGCGGCAGAGATTGCCTTCGAGGCCGTGACGGATCTCATCCTGGCTCAGCCCCTGCGGGTTGCTGTTCACCAGATCGATCGCTGCCATCACCATGCCCGGGGTGCAGAACCCGCATTGCAGCGCGTGATGCTCGCGGAACATCTCCTGCATCGGGTGCAGCGTGCCGTCAGCCGCGGCGAGGCCCTCGATGGTGGTCACCTTGGCGCCATCGGCCTGAACGGCCAGCATGGTGCAGGACTTCACCGAGACGCCATCCACATGCACCACGCAGGCGCCGCACTGGCTGGTGTCGCAGCCGACATGGGTGCCGGTCAGCCCGAGTTTCTCGCGCAACAGCTCGACCAGCAGGGTGCGCCCCTCGACCTCCACCGTCGCCGACTTGCCGTTTACCGTCAGCGTTACCTGAGGCATCGCCGTCCTCCTTTTCCAACGTTTCCCGAAAAGCGGGCCAGCCGGCACAAACCGGATGGCAGACCGGCGCAAGCTGTCATTGCAGATCGGTCCGGTCAAGCGAAGTCTTTGATATCAAAGGTCATGATATACGGCAGGGAACGCTGGAATGGCAACGAAGCCGGGCTTCGTGCGGCAGCGCCGGAGTGCTATCTTCCGCGCTTCAACAAGCCGAGTAAAAACATGGCCTTCGTCTGCACCATCCCCGCCGTCCCCACCACGCAGCGCGACGATGACGACGTGCGAATCACGAGGTGGGACTTCGCGCCCGGCGCCGTCACCGGCTGGCACACCCATGCCTGGCCCTATTTCGTGATCATGCTGACCGACGGGGTGCTCAAGGTCCATAATGGGACCGACGTGAACGGCACCGCGCTACAGGCCGGGCAGGCCTATAACCGGGTGGCCGGCATTCAGCACGACGTGATGAACGGCTCGGACCACCCGATCGCCTTCGTGGAGATCGAAATCAAGCGGCCGGAGGCGCTTACCTTCGGGTAAGCACCCCCGGCGCCCGGCGTCAGGCCCCGGCGGCGTCGAGCGCCTGGGCGAGGTCGGCGATGATGTCGTCGATATGCTCAATGCCGACGGAAAGGCGGATATAGCCGGGCGAGACGCCGGTGGCCGCCTGTTCCTCCTGGTTGAGCTGGCTATGCGTGGTGCTGGCGGGATGGATCGCCAGGCTGCGCGCATCGCCGATGTTCGCCACGTGGTAGAACATCTTCAGGCTGTCGATGAACTTCTTGCCGGCCTCGACGCCGCCCTTGAGTTCGAAGCCGCACAACCCGCCCATGCCGTGGGTGAGATATTGCTTGGTCCAGGCCGCGTCCTGCCCGGTGAGCGTCGAGGGGTGGATCACCCGCGAGACTTCCGCCCGCTTGCCGAGATACTCGGCCACCGCCAGCGAATTGGCGCAATGGGCCCGCATGCGCAGCGCCAGCGTCTCCAGCCCCTGGATGAACATGAAGGCGTTGAACGGGCTGAGTGCGGCGCCGAGATCGCGCAGCAGGGTCACGCGGGCCTTGATGATGTAGGCGATCGGGCCGAGCCCCTTCACCGCCTGCGACCACACCGCGCCGTGGTAGGACGGGTCAGGCGTGTTCAGCAGCGGCTGGCGGGCGGGATGGGCCTCCCAGTCGAAATTGCCGCCATCGACGATGATGCCGCCGATCGAGGTGCCATGGCCGCCGATGAACTTGGTCAGCGAATGGATCACCACCGCGGCGCCGTGCTCGAAGGGCTTCACCAGCAGGGGGGCGGCGGTGTTGTCCATGATGAGGGGAATGCCGAGCGGCCGGCCGATGGCGGCGACCTCGGCGATGGGGAACACGCGCAGCTTCGGGTTGGGCAGGGTCTCGGCGTAATAGGCGCGGGTCTTGTCGTCGGTGGCGCGCGCGAAGCCCTGCGGATCGGCCGGATCGACGAAGCGGACCTCGATGCCCTGGTCCTTCAGCGTATTGGCGAAGAGGTTCCAGGTGCCGCCGTAGAGGTCGGTCGAGGCGACGATGTTGTCCCCGGCGCGGGCGAGGTTCTGCACCGCCATCGCCGAGGCCGCCTGGCCGGAGGCCACCGCCAGCGCCGCGACGCCGCCTTCGAGCGCCGCAACGCGCTGCTCCAGCACGTCGGTCGTCGGGTTCATCAGGCGGGTGTAGATATTGCCCAACTCCTTGAGCGCAAACAGGTTCGAGGCATGCTCGGTGCTGTTGAACTGGTAGGAGGTGGTTTGATAAATCGGCACCGCCACCGCGGTGGTCGACTGGTCACGCCGCCAGCCGGCGTGCAGTGCGAGGGTCTCGGGGTGCTTGCTGTGCATGGGAAGTCCTCCTTTTGGGTGGTTTTTATAACATACTAGTGCGATATGGATAGACCGGCGAGGCGTCGCATTGCCGCATCGTAGCCGCGCTCCATCCGCGCGACGATCGCCTCCACCGGCTCGATGGCGCGGCTGGCGCCGACGCCCTGGCCGGCGGCGAACAGCTCTAGCCAGCGCTTTGGCAAGGCGGCGTTCGAATCGTATTTCCGCTCATGCGGCCTGCCGAGGTCGGCCGGGTCGATCCCCGCCTTCACCAGCGAGGGCTTCAGCCAGGAGGCCGGGGTGCCGCTGATCGCCGCGGTGACCAGCAGATCATCGATGCTGGCATCCACCACCATCTGCTTGTGCTCCTCGGGCGCGATGCTTTCGCTGGCGGGGATGAAGGCGGTGCCGACATAGACGAGGTCCGCCCCCGCCGCGATGGCGCCCGCCACCCCTGCCCCATCGGCAATCCCGCCGCCGACGATGATCGGCCCGTCGAACATCTCGCGGAGTGCGGCGATGAAGGCGAAGGGCGAGAGGAAGCCGGTATGCCCGCCGGCGCCGGCCGACACGCAGGCCAGCCCGTCGGCGCCCGCCGCCAGCGCCTTGCGGGCGAGCGGCAGCGAAATCACGTCGGCGATCACCTTGCCGCCGTAGCCATGCACCGTCTCGATCGCCGGGCGTGGGCTGCCGAGCGCGGTGATCACCACCGGCGGGCGGTATTTCGCCACCAGCGCGAGATCCTCGGCGATGCGGTTATTGGAGGAATGCGTGACGAGATTGACCGCCCAAGGCCCGATCAGCGCCGCGGGGTCGGCCGCCCGCGCGGCGGCAAGCCCCGCGGTGATGGTCTCCATCCAGGCGTCCAGCTCCTCGATCTTGCGCACATTGGGCGTCGGGAAGGAGCCCATGATGCCGGCGCGGCAGGCGGCGAGCACGAGGTCCGGTCCCGAGACGAGAAACATCGGCGCCGCGCAAACCGGCAGGCGCATCGGTCCGAAAGGGGTGGCGTGCGGCATCGTGGGGCGTTCTCTCCAGGGCAAGGCTTGATTGATGCTGAGATGACCACACTTGCCCCCCTGCTTGCCAGTGTGGCACCCAACATGACCGCCCGGCCCGGAGGAGACCCACGCCGATGTTCCGCCTGTTGGCTCTCGTGCTGATCCTCGCCACCCCCGCACACGCGCAAACCAAAATCATCTTCGGCACCGATTGGCTGGCCGAGGCGGAGCATGGCGGCTTCTACCAGGCGCTCGCCAAGGGCTTCTACGCCAAGCGCGGCCTCGACGTGACGATCCGTGCCGGCGGCCCGCAGGCCAATCCGGAACAGGCCATCGCCACCGGCATCGTCGATTTCCAGATGACCTCCGGCAGCTTCGGCGTGCTGAACCTGGTGAAGCAGAACATCCCCGTCGTAGCGGTGGCGGCGCTGTTCCAGAAGGACCCGCAGGTGCTGATCTCCCATCCCGGCGCCGGGCATGACACGATGGCCGAGATGGCGGGCAAGCCGATCATGATCTCGGCCGGCGCGCGTAACGGCTGGTGGTTGTTCCTCAAGGCGAAGTTCGGCTTCACCGACGCGCAGATCCGCCCCTACAACTTCCAGCTCGCCCCCTTCCTCGCCGATCGCAACGCCATCCAGCAGGGCTTCGTGACCTCCGAGCCCTACCAGATCGAGCGCGTCAGCGGGGTGAAACCGGTCGTCAACCTGCTCGCCGATAACGGGTTCGCCAGCTATTGCGACCTCATCCTCACCCAGGCCAAGACCATCCGCGAGCGCCCGGAGATCGTGCGCGCCTTCGTCGAGGCCTCCATCGAGGGTTGGTACTCCTACATCTATGGCGATCCGGCGCCCGGCAACGCGCTGATCCGCGCGGCCAACAAGGACATGACGGAGGACACCATCGCGTTTGCCATCAAGGTAATGCGCGAAAGCGGCCTGGTGGATTCCGGCGATAGTCTCTCCCTCGGCATCGGCGCGATGACCGATGCGCGCTGGAAGGCGTTCTTCGGTGCCGCCGTGGCCGCCGGGCTGCACCAGCCCGGTCTCGACTACAAACGCGGCTACACGCTCGATTTCGTCAACCGCCGCCACGCCATCGAAATGCGAACCCCGTGACTCTGGTCGCCCTGCGCGGCGTCGGCAAGACCTTCTCCAACGGCACCGAGGCGCTGCGCGGCGTCGATTTCGCGATTGGCGCGGGCGAGTTCGTCAGCCTGCTCGGCCCCTCCGGCTGCGGCAAATCCACCGCCCTGCGGCTGATCGCGGGGCTCGCCGAACCAAGCGCCGGGCAGGTGGAATGGGCGCGGCGGGAGACACTCGGCTTCGTGTTCCAGGAGCCGACGCTGATGCCGTGGCGCACCGTGCTCGGCAATGTCCGCCTGCCCCTGCAAATCGCCGGCATCGGCAAAAGCGAGGCCGCAGCGCGGGCGGAAGCGGCATTGGCGCAGGTCGGGCTCGCCGGCTTCGAGGCATCCTATCCCCGCCAGCTCTCGGGCGGCATGAAGATGCGGGTCGCCATTGCCCGCGCTTTGGTCACCGGGCCGAAGCTGCTGCTGCTCGACGAGCCCTTCGCCGCGCTCGACGAAATCACCCGGCTGCGGCTGAACGAGGATCTGCTTGGCCTCTGGGCATCCTCCGGCCTCACCGTCGCCTTCGTCACCCACAGCGTCTACGAAAGCGTCTTCCTTTCCACCCGCATCCTGGTGATGGCGCCGCGGCCCGGGCGGATCGTCGCCGATATCGCGCTGCCGGATGCCGGCCCGCGCGACGAGGCCTATCGCACCAGCGCACCCTATAACGAAGCCTGCCGCACCGTCTCGGCGGCGCTGAAGGCGGCGATGTCATGAGCCGCATCGCTCGCTTCCTCCTGCCAACGCTGGTCGGCCTGCTCTTCCTGCTCGGCTGGGAAATCCTGGTGCGGGCCAACGACATCCCGCCCTATCTGCTCCCCGGGCCAATGGCGATCGCCCGCGCGATGGTGGAGGATTGGCCCAATCTCTGGGCATCGCTGCTCGTCACCCTCAGCGTCACCTTCGCTGCCCTGGCGGCCGCGGTGATCGGCGGCGGCGGGCTCGCGCTGATTTTCGCGCAGTCCCGCTGGATCGAGGCGAGCCTGTTCCCCTACGCCATCATCCTGCAGGTGACGCCGATCATCGCCATCGCGCCGCTGATCCTGATCTACGTGCGCGACGGGTTCCTGGCGCTGCTGATCTGCGCCTGGATCGTCGCCTTCTTCCCCGTGCTGTCCAACACCACGCTCGGCCTGCGCGCCGCCGATCACGGGCTGCTCGATCTGATGCGGCTGGCGGGGGCCAGGCGCTGGCAGATCCTGTGGTATCTCCGCCTGCCCGCGGCGATGCCCTATTTTCTCGCCGGCGTGCGGATCGCCGGCGGGCTCAGCCTGATCGGCGCGGTGGTGGCGGAATTCACCGCCGGCACCGCAACCGCGGGTTCCGGCCTCGCCTATCGCATTCTGGAAAGCGGCTACCGGCTTGATATTCCAAGAATGTACGCCGCTCTTGCGCTGCTGTCGGCGGCGGGTATCGCGATCTACGCGGCCCTCGGCCTGCTCTCCTGGCTATTGCTCAGGCAGTGGCATGAAAGCGAATTGACGCAAGAGCGGTAACTGTTCGTAAATTAGGCATTTGCCGAGTTTGTGAACGGTCGCTTTGCCGCGTTTTCCGCAATGCAGCATGGCGCGGCGCAGATTTTGCCCATAATTTGGCTGGCACGGCCATTGCTAAGAAATCCCTAGCCCCGGCGCAGCCCGCGTTGGAGGCACGTGAAAATCGAGGGAGACTCATGGCATCTTTCCGCAACTGGCTGCGTGGCACCGGCCTAGCCGCCGCCGCCGCCGCCGCTCTGCTCACTGGAGCGCATGACGCCCAGGCGCAGGCCACCATCAAGGTCGGCATCCTGCATTCGCTCTCCGGCACCATGGCCATCAGCGAGACGACGCTGAAGGACGTCATGCTGATGCTCATCGAGGAGCAGAACAAGAAGGGCGG
Source organism: uncultured Rhodospirillales bacterium (assembly GCA_903865895.1). Classification (GTDB taxonomy): domain Bacteria; phylum Pseudomonadota; class Alphaproteobacteria; order Acetobacterales; family Acetobacteraceae; genus CAIYPH01. The sequence continues at coordinate 15,712 of CAIPLM010000358.1, forward strand.
CGTTCTCGGCAAGAAGCTCGAAGCCGTCGTCGTCGACCCCGCCTCCAACTGGCCGCTGTTCGCCGAAAAGGCCCGCCAGCTCATCACCGTCGACAAGGTCGCCGCGGTGTTCGGCTGCTGGACCTCGGTGTCCCGCAAGTCCGTGCTGCCGGTGTTCGAGGAGCTCAACTCGATCCTCTTCTATCCCGTGCAGTATGAGGGCGAAGAGTCCTCGAAGAACGTGTTCTACACCGGCGCCGCGCCGAACCAGCAGGCCATTCCGGCGGTCGACTATCTCGCCAAGGAAGAGAAGGTCCAGCGTTGGGTTCTCGCCGGGACCGACTATGTCTACCCGCGCACCACCAACAAGATCCTCGAGGCGTACCTGAAGTCCAAGGGCGTCAAGGACGAGGATATCATGATCAACTACACGCCGTTCGGCCATAGCGACTGGCAGAACATCGTGGCCTCGATCAAGAAGTTCGGCACCGCCGGCAAGAAGACCGCCGTGGTCTCCACCATCAACGGTGACGCCAACGTTCCCTTCTACAAGGAACTCGGCAACCAGGGCGTGAAGGCGACCGACATTCCCGTCGTGGCCTTCTCGGTCGGCGAAGAAGAGCTGGCGGGCATCGACACCAAGCCGCTGCTCGGCCACCTCGCCGCCTGGAACTACTTCCAGTCCGTGAAGAGTGCCGACAACACCGCCTTCATCGCGAAGTGGAAGGCCTTCACCAAGAACCAGAAGCGCGTCACCAACGACCCGATGGAAGCCCACGTGATCGGGTTCGCCATGTGGATCAAGGCGATCGAGAAGGCCGGCACCACCGACCCGAAGGCCGTCATCGAGGCCATGATCGGCATCTCCGTGCCGAACCTGACCGGTGGCTACTCGGCGATGATGCCGAACCATCACATCACCAAGCCGGTGCTGATCGGCGAAGTGAAGGCCGACGGCCAGTTCAACGTGGTGTGGCAGACCAAGGGCACCGTGGTCGCCAACGAGTGGTCGCCCTACCTCGAAGGCTCGAAGGACCTGATCGCCGACTGGCGCTCGCCGCTGTCCTGCGGGAACTTCAACGTCAAGACCGGCAAGTGCGGCGGCGCCTCCAAGTAATCGCCCTGCTTGACCAGACTAGCCTGACAGCGAACGAAGGGGGCGGGCCGCAAGCCCGCCCTTTTCCACCCCACAAGAAGAGGCGCTCATGCCCCTGCTCCGCCACCTGTATTTCCTCGCCTGCCTCGCGCTGATCGCCGCCTCGCTCGCGCAGCCGGCCATGGCGCAGGATGACCCTTTCGCGGGGCTCGCCGGTGACAGCTTCGACGACATCCGCCACGGCATCGAGACGCTCGCCACCTCCGGCGCGCCCACTGCCGCCGCCGTGATCGCCGCCCTCCAGGAGGGCAACCTGTATTCCGGCCCCGATGCCGCCCTGTTCATCAAGACCGATGACGGCTGGCTCGACGCCCGCACCGGCAAGCCCGCGACCGAGGTCGCCGAGGATGCGCTGAGCCCGGTGAAGATGAACAACGGCGTGCGCCGCGCCGCCGAGGCCGCGATGGGCAGCCTGGAACTCTATTCGCCCGACGCCGCCATCCGCCGCCACGCCGCCGAGGCGGTGCTGAAATCGCGCGATCCTGCCGCGCTCGAAGGCCTCACCCGGGCGCTCGCTAAGGAAAGCGATGCCGGCGTGCGCCGCATCATGGAACAGGCCCGCGCCTCGGCCCTGCTCGCCACCCCCGAAACCACGGAGGCCGAGCGCCTCGCCGCCGTGGCCACTTTGCGCGCCCGCGGCGATCTCGACGCCCGCGCCATGCTTGCCTCGCTGACTGCCCAGCCCCCCGCCGTCGCCGAGGCTGCTGCGACGGCGGTGATCGCGATCGACCGCATGTTGCAGCTCTGGGGTCTCGCCCAGGGCGTGTTCTACGGTCTCTCGCTCGGCTCCGTCCTGCTGCTCGCCGCCGCTGGGCTCGCCATCACCTTCGGGGTGATGGGGGTGATCAACATGGCGCATGGCGAGATGGTGATGCTGGGCGCCTACACGACCTTCGTGGTGCAGGATGTCATCAAGTCTCACGCGCCCTATTTGTTCGAGGCCAGCCTGTTCATCGCCGTGCCGCTGGCTTTCCTGGTCGCCGGCGCGGTGGGCATTGCGGTGGAGCGCTGCATGCTGCGCTTCCTCTATGGCCGCCCGCTCGAAACCTTGCTGGCGACCTGGGGACTGTCGCTGGCGATGCAGCAGACCGTGCGCTCGACCTTCGGCGCCTCCAACCGCGAGGTCAGCACGCCGCAATGGATGAGCGGCGCCACGCAATGGGGCGGCATCACCATCACCTATAACCGCCTGGTGATCATCGTCTTTGCGGCACTGGTGGTCGCGGCCCTGATGGCGGCGCTGCGCTACACCGCGCTCGGCTTGCGCATGCGCGCCGTGACGCAGAACCGCCGCATGGCCGCCGCCATGGGCATCCGCACCCCCTGGGTGGACGCGCTGACCTTCGGCCTCGGGTCAGGGGTGGCGGGGATGGCGGGCGTCGCGCTCAGCCAGATCGACAATGTCAGCCCCAATCTCGGCCAGGGCTACATCATCGACAGCTTCATGGTGGTGGTGTTCGGCGGCGTGGGCAATCTCTGGGGCACGGTTGTCAGCGCGCTGACGCTCGGCACCGTCAACAAATTCCTCGAACCTTTGGCCGGCGCGGTGCTGGGCAAGATCACCGTGCTGGTGCTGCTGATCCTGTTCATCCAGCGCAAACCGCGCGGCATGTTCCCCATCAAGGGGCGGGCGGTGGAGTCATGAGCAAGGTATCGACCATCCTCTGTCTCGTGCTGATCCTCGGCGGCGCCGGGCTGCTCGCGGCCGGCAACGCCACCGGCGCGGTGCCGACGTATGCGATCTCGCTGGTCGGCAAATATCTCTGCTACGCCATGCTGGCCCTCGCGGTGGACCTGGTGTGGGGGTTCGCCGGCATCCTCTCGCTCGGCCATGCCGCCTTCTTCGCCCTCGGCGGCTACGCCATGGGCATGTATCTGATGCGCCAGATCGGCACCCGCGGCGTCTACGGCAACGCCATCCTGCCGGACTTCATGGTGTTCCTAAATTGGAAGGAGCTGCCCTGGTACTGGCACGGCTTCGACAATCCCCTCTTTGCCATTCTCATCGCGCTCGCCGTGCCCGGCCTCCTCGCCTTCGTGTTCGGCTGGTTCGCGTTTCGCAGCCGCGTCTCCGGCGTCTACCTCTCCATCATCACCCAGGCGCTGACTTACGCGCTGCTGCTCGCCTTCTTCCGCAATGACATGGGGTTTGGCGGCAATAACGGGTTGACCGATTTCAAGGATATCTTCGGCTTCTCCCTGCAATCCGACGGCGTGCGGCGCGGCCTGCTGCTGGCGAGCGCCGGGTTCCTCGCGCTGCAATTGGTGGTGGCGCGCTACGTGGTGACCAGCCGCTTCGGCAAGGTGCTGATCGCGGTGCGCGATACCGAGAGCCGCACCCGGTTCCTCGGCTACCGGCCGGAGCGCTACAAGCTGTTCGTCTTCGTGCTCTCCGCGGTGATGGCCGGCATCGGCGGGGCGCTCTACGTGCCGCAGGTCGGCATCATCAACCCCTCCGAATTCGCCCCGGCCAACTCGATCGAGGCGGTGATCTGGGTCGCCGTCGGTGGCCGTGGCACGCTGGTGGGCGCCATTCTCGGCGCGCTGCTGGTGAATGCGGGCAAGACCTACTTCACCGGCGCCCTGCCGGAGCTCTGGCTGTTCGCCCTCGGCGCGCTGTTCATCCTGGTGACGCTGCTGCTGCCCAAGGGTATCCTCGGCCTGTTCGCCCGCAGCACAGCCCGCCCTGCCCCGCCCGTGGTGGAGCCCGCAGAATGAGTACCGATACCCTCCTTTACCTCGACAATGTCACCGTCTCCTTCGACGGGTTCCGCGCGCTGAACGCCCTGTCGCTGTTCCTCCAGGCCGGCGAAATGCGCGCGGTGATAGGCCCCAACGGCGCCGGCAAAACCACGATGATGGATGTCATCACCGGCAAGACCAGGCCCGACGAGGGCAAGGTGGTGTTCGGGCGTGATACCGACCTCACCCGCCTCGACGAACCCGCCATCGCCGCGCTGGGGATCGGCCGCAAATTCCAGAAACCGACCGTCTTCGAGCCGCATACCGTGTGGGACAATCTGCTCCTCGCGCTCGCCGGCGATCGCCGCCCCCGCTTCACCCTGTGGGCGCGGCAATCCTCCGAGGAGCGCGATCGCATCGAGGCCATTCTGCGCACCATCCGCCTTGCCGACCACATCAAGCGCCCCGCCGGGGACCTCAGCCACGGGCAGAAGCAGTGGCTGGAAATCGGCATGCTGCTCGCCCAGGAGCCGCAACTCCTGCTGGTCGATGAGCCCGTCGCCGGCATGACCGACGCCGAAACCGAGCAGACCGCCGAGCTTCTGCGCGAAATCAACAAGACCCGCAGCGTGGTGGTGGTGGAGCATGACATGCACTTCGTCCGCGCCCTCGGCGTGAAGGTAACGGTGCTGCATGAGGGCTCGGTGCTATCGGAAGGCAGTATCGACCATGTCAGCAATGACCCGCGCGTCATCGAAGTCTATCTGGGACGCTGAACCATGCTCGAAGTGAAGAACGTCGTCCTCCACTACGGCGCCGCTTTGGCGCTGCGGGACGTTTCGCTCACCGCCGCGGTCGGCGAGGTCACCTGCCTGCTCGGGCGCAACGGCGTGGGCAAAACCTCGCTGCTGCGCGCCATCACCGGGGCGCACCCGGTGAGCCAGGGCCAGATCCTATGGGAAGGCACCGATATCACGCGCATGCCGACCTATGACCGCGCGCGCCGCGGCATCGCCAGCGTGCCGCAGGGGCGCGACATCTTCCCGCTGCTCACCGTGCGCGAGAACCTCGAAACCGGCTTCGCCGTGCTGCCGCGCGGCCAGCGCCGCGTGCCCGATGAGATTTTCGAGCTGTTCCCCATCCTGAAAACCATGCTCGGCCGCCGCGGCGGCGACCTCTCCGGCGGCCAGCAGCAGCAGCTCGCCATCGCCCGCGCGCTGGTGATGAAGCCCCGCCTGCTCGTGCTCGATGAGCCGACCGAGGGCATTCAGCCCAGCATCATCAAGGATATCGGCCGCATCATCGAACTCCTGCGCAGCCGTGGCGAAATGGCGATCCTGCTGGTGGAGCAGTATTTCGATTTCGCACGTGATCTCGCCAGCCGTATCGCGGTGATGGATCGGGGGGATATCGTGCTCGATGGGCGGCGGGATGCGTTGGATGAGGAGGCGGTGCGGCGGTTGGTGTCGGTTTGACGTAAGAAAGCGTTGTTCTTTTTTGGAAAAAAGAACCAAAAAACTTTTGTCAGTTTAGGGCGTTCACGTGCTGCAGATCTTGCCTACGCATCAGCGGGCTCAGGGGGAGTTGCGGGTCAGCTTGGGGCTGCGCGGCGGGCGTACCGTGCTGCGCGATCTGCGGCAGCAGGGCTGCATGAAGGCGCGCTTTCCCCGCGTCGAAGGCGTGCATGAAACTGTAACGCTCAACACCTCCGGCGGCGTCGCCGGTGGCGATCGGCTGGAAACCCATCTCAGCGTGGAGCCAGGCGCGGCCGCCATCTTCGCTTCACAAGCCGCCGAACGCTTCTACCGCGCGCTGCCCGCCAGCGCCCCCGCTTATATCCGCACCACGCTCACGGTCGCCCCCGGCGCCAGCGCCGAATGGCTGCCGCAGGAGACCATCCTGTTCGAGGACTGCGCCGCCGACCGGGTGCTCTCGATCGACCTCGCCGGCGACGCCTCCGTGCTCGGCCTCGAAACCCTCGTGTTCGGCCGCACCGCCATGGGCGAGACGATCCGCCACGCCCGCCTGCGCGACACCATCCGCATCCGCCGCGACGGCCGGCTCATCCTGCATGACGCGATCCGCCTCGATGGGGACGCCGGGGTGCTCGATGCCAAGGCGGGCGCCAACGCCAATCGCGCCATGGCCACCCTGTTCCACGTCGCTCCCGACGCCCCTGCCCGGCTCGACGCGTTGCGCGCCGCCTGCGAAAACGCCCCCGCGGAAATGGGCGCCAGCGCCTGGAACGGGATGCTGATCGCCCGTATCCTGGCGCCGGACGCCGCCCGCCTGCGCGCGACCGTCACACTGGCCTTGAACCTGCTCCGCGACGGCCGCCCCCTGCCGCGCGTCTGGATGTGCTGAGGAGATCACCATGCATTTGACCCCCCGTGAAAAAGACAAGCTCCTGATCTCCATGGCCGCCATGGTCGCCCGCCGCCGGCTGGAGCGCGGGGTGAAGCTCAACCACCCCGAGGCGATCGCCCTGATCAGCGATTTCGTGGTGGAGGGCGCGCGCGATGGCCGCACGGTGGCGGACCTCATGCAGGCCGGCGCCCATGTCATCACCCGCGACCAGGTGATGCCGGGCATTGCCGAGATGATCCATGACGTGCAGGTGGAAGCCACTTTCCCAGACGGCACCAAGCTGGTGACCGTGCATGAGCCGATCCGGTGACGTTGAGTATCGACCGCGTTCCCCCTACCGACGCCGCCGCCCTCATTGCGGCCGCCGAGGCGGAGCTCGCGCTCAACTATCCGGCCGAGCACCGCCACGGCCTCGCGGTCGAGGCGCTCATTGCGCAGGAGGCGCGTTTCTTCCTCGCGCAGATCGACGGCGCTCCGGCCGGCTGCGGCGGTTACGTGGTGTTCGCGCCGGGCTGCGCCGAGGTAAAGCGCATGTTTGTCGCCAAGGCCTTCCGCGGCCAGGGGCTGTCGCGGCTTGTACTGGCGGCCATTGAGCAGTCGGCCGCGGCCGAGGGGGTGACGCATATGCACCTCGAAACCGGCACGCTCCAGCACGCCGCCCGCGCCGTATACCTCTCGGCCGGCTACACCGAGCGCGGCCCGTTCGGCGCCTATTCCCCAGGCCCTTTCAGCGTCTTCATGGAGAAGCACCTGTGATCCCCGGCGAAATCATCACCAATGACGGCGAGATCGAGCTCAACGCCGGTCTGGCCAAAACCACCCTCACCGTCGCCAACACCGGTGACCGGCCGATCCAGGTGGGCTCGCACTACCATTTCGCCGAGACCAATCCGGCGCTGCACTTCGACCGGGCCGCCGCGCGTGGCCAGCATCTCGATATCGCCGCCGGCACCGCCGTGCGCTTCGAGCCTGGCCAGAGCCGCGACATCACCCTCGTGCCCTTCCAGGGCGACCGCCGCATTTTCGGCTTCCGCGCCGATATTCAGGGAGCGCTCTGATGGCTCGCATCACCCGCCGCGCCTATGCCGACATGTATGGCCCCACCACCGGGGATCGCGTGCGCCTCGCGGATACCGACCTGCTGATCGAGATCGAGCAGGACCTCACCATCTATGGTGACGAGGTGAAGTTCGGTGGCGGCAAGGTGATCCGGGATGGGCAGGGCCAGTCCCAGTTCACCAACGCCGAGGGCGCCGTCGACACCGTGATCACCAACGTGGTGATTCTGGATCACTGGGGCATCATCAAGGCGGACGTCGCGATCAAGCATGGCCGCATCGCCGCCATCGGCAAGGCCGGCAATCCCGACGTCCAGCCCGGCGTCACCATCATCATCGGCCCCGGCACCGAAATCATCGCCGGCGAGGGCAAGATCCTCACCGCCGGCGGGATCGACAGCCATATCCATTTCATCTGCCCGCAGCAGGTGGAGGAGGCGATTTCCTCGGGGGTGACCACGCTGATCGGCGGCGGCACCGGGCCGGCGACGGGCACCTCGGCCACCACCTGCACGCCCGGGCCCTGGCACCTCATGCGCATGTTGCAGGCGGCCGAGGGGCTGCCGGTGAACCTCGCTTTTTCCGGCAAGGGCAACGCTTCGCGCCCGGCGGCGCTGGAGGAGATGATCCGCGCCGGGGCCTCGTCCCTCAAGCTGCATGAGGATTGGGGCACCACGCCCGCCTCGATCGACTGCGCGCTCTCAGTGGCTGACGCGTTTGATGTTCAGGTGATGATCCACACCGACACCCTCAACGAGAGCGGTTTCGTGGAGGATACCATTGCCGCCTTCAAGGGCCGCACCATCCACGCCTTCCACACCGAGGGCGCCGGCGGCGGGCACGCGCCTGATATCATCAAAGTCGCGGGGCTGCCGAACGTGCTGCCCTCCTCCACCAACCCGACGCGGCCCTATACGGCGAACACGCTCGATGAGCATCTCGATATGCTCATGGTGTGCCATCACCTCGACCCCGCGATCCCCGAGGACGTGGCGTTCGCCGAGAGCCGCATTCGCAAGGAGACCATCGCGGCCGAGGATATTCTGCACGATCTCGGCGCGCTCTCGATGATCAGCTCCGACAGCCAGGCGATGGGCCGGGTGGGCGAGGTGATCCTGCGGACGTGGCAGACCGCGCATAAGATGAAGACGCAGCGCGGCAGTCTGGGCAGTGACAGCCGGGCGGATAATGGGCGGGCCAAGCGCTACGTGGCGAAATACACGATCAACCCCGCCATCGCCCAAGGCCTCGCGCATGAGATCGGCGACATCAAGCCGGGCAAGCTGGCGGACCTGGTGCTGTGGTCGCCCGCCTTCTTTGGCGTGAAGCCCGATTTGGTGATCAAAGGCGGCTCCATCGCCTGCGCGCCGATGGGCGACCCCAACGCCTCCATCCCGACGCCGCAGCCGGTGCATTACCGCCCGATGTTCGGCGCCCTCGGCCGCGCGCTGGCGCCAAGCTGCATCACCTTCCTGCCGCAAGCCGCTATCGAGGACGGGCTGCACGGCAAGCTCGGCCTCTCCCGCCTGATCGCCCCGGTGCAGAACACCCGCGGCGGCATCAGCAAGGCCTCGATGATCCATAATGACGCGACGCCGAATATCGAGGTGGATGCGGAGACCTATGAGGTGCGGGCGGATGGGGTGCTGCTGACCTGCGAGCCGGCGACGGTGTTGCCGATGGCGCAGAGGTATTTTTTGTTCTGACGCCCAGACGCGCAGACGCGCCCCTTGCGCGGCGACGGGAGCGACAGCGGTTCCTCTTGGAACCGCGAAAGCGCTCTCCCTCGCTTCCTTCGCTCCAAAGCAAGCGCGTTCTTTTTTGAAAAAAATAACCAAAAAACTTCTACACCTCAATCGTGTAGGGTGAGTAGGCGCCAGCGTAACCCACCATCTCGCCGCGGCAAGCACCAAGCCAAGCAGCGCGCCCGAGCCCTCCACTCCCCATTCATCCGCGAAAACCGCGACGCACGACCCAGGCCGAAATCAGAAGTTTACAAACGTATATACAAAACGGTAGCATCCACCCGCCATGGCGATATCCGGATTTGATTGGGACGAAGGCAACTGGCCAAAGTGCGCCAAACACGGGGTTTCCAAAGCGGAAATCGAACACGTGTTGACCGGGGAACCCAAAGTCCAACCAGACCGGACGGGCAGCGCCGAGCCCCGCCTGAACGCCATCGGGCGCACGGCGGAGGGTCGATATCTGTTCATCGTCTTCATGATCCGAACGCGGCAAGACCGAACCCTGATCCGGCCAATATCGGCCAGATTCATGCATCAACAGGAGATTGACCGCTATGAGCGAGGATAAGGCGCTCAAAACCATCCCGGCCTTCAACACCGACGAGGAAGCCGAACGCTTCGTCGACACAGCAAACCTCGCCGACTACGACCTGTCCGGGTTCAAACCCATGCGCTTCGAGTTTGAAAAGAAATCCGCCCAGATCAACATGCGCGTCCCCGACGCGCTGCTCCAAGCCGTGAAAACCAAAGCCAATCAACGCGGCATCCCCTTCACCCGCTACATCCGCATGCTCATGGAGCAGGATATCCGTCGGTGAATGGGTCGTGTCCCATGGCGTGGTGTAGGAGGCCCCCGCGCGGTAGCCATCGCAGTGATCGCGAGCGGCATCGGGCATCCGTTCAGACTGCGATCGCGTGCAGTCCGATCTGGTGATCAAGGGCGGCTCCATTGCCTGCGCGCCGATGGGCGACCCCAACGCCTCCATCCCGACGCCGCAGCCGGTGCATTACCGCCCGATGTTCGGCGCCCTCGGCCGCACGCTGGCGCCAAGCTGCATCACCTTCCTGCCGCAAGCCGCGATCGAGGACGGGCTGCACAGCAAGCTCGGCCTCTCCCGCCTGATCGCCCCGGTGCAGAACACCCGCGGCGGCATCAGCAAAGCCTCCATGATCCACAACGACGCGACGCCGAATATCGAGGTGGACCCGGAGACCTATGAGGTGCGGGCGGATGGGGTGCTGCTGACGTGCGAGCCGGCGACGGTGTTGCCGATGGCGCAGAGGTATTTTTTGTTCTGACGCCCAGACGCGCTTGCGCGGCGACGGGAGCGACAGCGGTTGCCCTTGCAACCGCGAAAGCGCTCTCCTTCGCCATCTAAGCCAGACAGCAAGCACGTTCTTTTTTGAGAAAAAGACCCAAGAAACTTTTAAGACTCAATCTTGTATTGAGGGTAAGCGCAAGCGTACCTGAATCTGATGCGCCCTGATACCGGTGCGCCCGGTTCTCAATCCTCGCGTGATACGTTCCAGTGGAAGCGGAATCAGCTCAACTATCGCGACAGCAACCCTCTAACTTTGGGGTCGCTGGGGCAGTTTGGTATTGGCACGGTATCCAAGCCACAACAAGAACAAGACGTGATCACTTTATATCACCAACTTGTGGGCGCTGGAGTAATTCGAGGCCTAAAATTCCTCTCGACAAGCTCGAGCGAACGATATGATGGACTTTTTGTTTATGAATACCCGACAAGCGACTACGCTTTTCGCGATGATAATCCGCTTGGAGTCGCGAACTCAGAGATTGCTCCTGCTGAAAGCGATCCCAAAGTAATTGAATATAAATACAATTTTGATTCTTTAATAAATGATTTCGAAAAGGAGGTAAAATTCCACGGCGATATTAACTTGGTCGTGTGTTGGGAGATAGGGGATAAATGGAAAGAAAAGTATACTTTTAATTCTTATATCATATCCGATGAGGGGTCAAACCGTCAAATCTACGGTGCCACACACGCGTGCTACATAAGTGGACACAAGATGTTTGACGTATTGATTTTAGAAGAGTTTCTATTTTATCTATCAGATCGAGCCACTGCGGAGGCTCAGCAAAGGGTTAAATACGTCGGACGGTGAATTTTGTTCCCAGGGTCGGTTGGTCGGTGGGCGCTGGGAACACGATCTGCAGAATTAGATGTACAATCTGTAGGGAAGTCAGCACGGCCTACGCGACCGATCTCTTTACCGCCGTTCCACCAACTCCACCCGCAACTCCCGCCCCACCACCGCCGCCGCCCGCTGCAACGTTTCCATCGTCACATTCCCCTTCGCCTTCAAAATCCGGTCAAGTTGCGCCCGGCTCGTCCCCATGCGTTCCGCCAGCACCACCTTGCTGATGCCTTGCCGCTCCATCTCCTGCGCGAGTTGCCAGGCGACAACCCGCGTGATCGCCTCGGCCTTCGCGGTTTCGCGGATGCCGTCTTCTGCGAGGAACGCCTCAACGGGCGTGCCCCAATGCGGACTCTGTGCGCTCGTGCCTTCATCTCCTTCATACGCTCGCGCATCTTTGACGCGCACGCGCGCGATCTCCATATCCTCGTTGGCCATGGTCTGCGTCTTCTTGATGAAGCCGTGCACCACGCCGATCCGGCCGGCATCGACGAAAAACACCACCCGGGCGATGCGGCGGCTCGGCAGGTTGCTGCGCACCTCCCACAACCCGCCCCCCAACGGGCGGCAGAGCGGCATGCCAATGGGCCAGCCGAATTGCACCGTCGCCAGATCGGTCCCGATCACCCGCCGATCCTCGACCGGAAGGCTGCGCAACCACTCCAGCACCGGTTCCGCCCCACCAGCCGTGCGGTAGAAATAGGCCGGGAGTTCCGAAATCTGCCTGGGTGTCATATCCGGCCTTTCGTGGCCGGACGTATCACATATAATACATGTCGCAAAGCCATTTTCGCCGCTTGCATACTCCCGGGCGAAATCTCAGTACCGAACTTGAGGTCCCGAATCCCCCGATGCGCATCAATTCCAAAGGCCAGGTCACCATCCCCGCCGATATCCGCGCCCGTGCCGGCCTCGTGCCCAACACTGAGGTCGCCGTCGCGTATGACGGCACCGATGTCCGCATCGTCCCCGTCGCCCGCAAACCCGCAAGCGGCGCCGCCCGCGTCGCCCATCTGCGTGGCCGTGGCGAGGTGAAGATGAGCACGGATGCCATTATGGCCCTCATGCGCGGCGGATAGGGACCGGCCGTCCCCGCCCGCTGGGTAGTTTCCGGCTCTATCCCCCCTCCCCCATCAAGGCCCACTGCTTCTGCATCCCTCCCCGGGATGACATCAGGAGCCCGCCATGAAACCCTTCGTCGCCGCTGTTTTCAGCGCGTTTACTCTCATCGCCACCGCCACGCCCGTTTTCGCCAGTGAATTCTCCGTCGTGCAGGACAAGGCGACGATGAAATGCAGCGTTGTGGAGACGGTCACCACAACGACACACACCGTGATCGGCGTTGCCGGCGCCTACAAGACGATGGATGACGCCACCGCGGCCATGACCAAGGTGACCACCTGCAAAAGCTGACCCGGCCGGCCTGACCCGTCCGCGCGGATGGTGTGCGGCGGCGTTTCGCCGCATGCCGCGCGGCGCGGGGATGGCATTCGGGATCGGCGGCCGTGCGGGGCTCGTGGGCGAGACGGCGCGGTTGCGATGGCGGTGCCGGTTTGCGCCGGGGGCGGCCAGGCTGCGCGAGATAAAAATCTGCTATTTTTGAAAATTAGCCTTGCAATTGATCCATAAGTTGTCTATACGTTCTCATGAGCAATCAGGAGTGACGTAAGCCGTATGACCGCAGCGCCTACCCCTCGTCTGGACGCCTCCGGCAGCATCGCCGCCATTCTTGGCGTGGTGCTGGGCGGGGTGCTGGCCGCGCTGTTGATGGCGCTGATCGGTGTGGCGCGCGTGAGGGTGGCGCTGGGTGGACGGGCGCGCGAGGCGGAGTTGCCGAGCGTGCTGGACGCGGTGTGGCGCGCCGAGGCGGATGCCGACATGACGTTGGAGCCTTGGGTGGAATGGGTGGCGGTGCCGGCGCCGTGGCGGAATGGGCGGTTGCTGCCGCGCCGGCATGCGGCGCGGCGGGTGCGGCCGTGCGGGGTGCGGCCTGTCGCGCGCATGCGGGGGCCGCCTGTGGGGTTTTCAGATTTTCGGGATGAGCGAACCGGTATGGCATGAGGGCTGTGCGCGGGGGATGCCGTATGGGCGCTGTTCTTTGATTTTCGCATCCGGGGGGCGCGCCGGGCTGACCGGGCGGCGTTACTCCACCGCCGCCGCGGGAAGAGAGATTTTGAAGGCGGCGCCGGTTGTGGCGTTGGTCACCACGAGGGTGCCGCCCATGGCTTCGACGATGCGGCGGCTGATGGAGAGGCCGAGGCCGGTGCCTTTGGTGCCGGATTTGGTGGTGAAGAAGGATTCGAAGATGTGGGGCAGCACGGTGGCGGGGATGCCGCCGGCGGCGTCGGTGACCGTGACGACCACGCATTCGCCTTGCAGGGTGGTTTCCACGGTGATGCGGCGGTCGGCCGCCGCGTGGATGCCGCGGCTGTCATAGGCGTCGGCGGCGTTGGCGATGAGGTTCATGATCACCTGCTGGAATCCGCCGAGGCTGCCCATGGCGCGCAGCTTGGTTTCGGGGTGGATTTGCGTGAGGGTAACCGGGCTCAGGCGCAGGCGGGGCGCCAGGATGGCGGCGGCGTCTTCGGTGGCGTGCACCGGGTCAAACGGCACGGCGGCTTCTTCGGAGCGGCGGCTGAAGCCCTGGATGCGGCGGATGAGTTCGCCGCCGCGCTCGCAGAGGTCCATGATGAGGCTGGTGCGTCGCGCCACCACGGGGCCGAAGGAGGAATCGACGGGCACCTCGGCCGCGAGAAGGCCGGCGTGCATGCCGATCGCCGCGAGTGGCTGGGTCATCTCGTGGCCGATGCTGGAGGCGAGTTCGCCCAGCTGGGAGAGGCGGGAGGCATCGACGAGGGCGTTGCGCAGCATGTTCTCCTCGGTGATGTCGGCGACGAAGCCTACGATGCGAGCGCCGGCCGAGGTTTCGTGGAGCAGGGTGAAGCTGTCGCGGAGTTGCCGTTCGCTGCCATCGGCGCGGACGAAGCGGTATTCCACCGTGGCCTGGCCGTCCGCCAAAGCGTGCTCATAGGCGGCCTGGCGGTAGCGTTCGGCGGTGGGGCCGATGCGGGCCTCGTATTCGCCCGCCTCCGACAAATGGGCGCTGGTGAGGCCGGTGAGCGCTTCGACGCCCTCGGCGGCATAGATGGTGCCGATCGCATAGCCCTGGCCATCCGGGCGGCGCACGATATCGACCTCATAGAGCACGCCTGGGGCGTTGAGCGCGAGGCTGCTGATGCGGGCGTTGACCTCGGCCAGGGCGGCGCGCGCGGCCTTGTCGGCGGTGATGTCGCGGCAGGAGGTGATGAAGCGGTGGCGGCCCGGCTGTGTCGCGTTGGGCGGGATTGCGGAGGTGCGCATGCTGAACCAGCGGTTGCTGCCGTCGGCGTGGGGCAGGCCGATCTCGATCTCGGGCAAGGCGGCGCCGGAGATCAGCAGTTCGAGCCGCTCCGCCGAGGTGCCGGGCGCCTGGGGCGGCGAGCGGAAGGCGTGGACATCGGCCGGCAGCGCCTCAGGCGCTATGCCGAGCAGTTGGAGGCAGTAGGGGGAGACGAAGAGGTTGCGCGGCACCCGATCCGCCCCGCAATCCCACACCACCATCAGTTCGCGGAGATTGTCGGTGACCAGTTTCAGCCCGGCGGCCGCCTCGCGCTCCACCCGCAGCGCCACTGCCCGCACCGCCATGCGATGACGCATGGCGAAGAGCAGCCAGCCCAGCCAGACCACAAGGGCGAGCCCGACGCCAACCGCCAGAACGCGGTTATTCGTCGCGGTGAATTCCTCGGCATGGGTCTCGAGCAGCCACGCCTCGTCCGACGCCTTTGCGAGCACCAACCCGTCGCGGCGCGAGACATGCAGCGCCACCAGGTGGAACCGCCCGTCAGGCCCGGCTATCCGACCCTGCGCATCGCCGAACGCGTTAGCCTCCGCCATCAGTGGCGAGGTGGCGATGGAAGCGGCCAGGCTGACATTCTCCGCCGCCAGCACGGCCCCGTCGCCGCGCAGCAGTGCGGAGGCGCGAAAGGGGAACACCTCACGGGATTGCCGTTCGGTCATCGTCAGCTCGTCGGGCGGGATCGTCACCACCGAGAGGCCGGCCAGCCGACCGTCCGGCCCGGTCACCGGTTCGGCGAAATGCACCGACACCACGCCGGTGGCCCGCCCGACCGTCGGGGGAGCGATGTAGCGCTGGGCGGAACCATGCACGACGGCGATGAAGTAGTCGCGGTCCGAGAGATCGGGCCCATCGACGGCCGGGCTCGATGACCACAAGGTTCGCCCATTGAGGCCAATCAGTGTCACCCGCAGGAAGCGCGGAAGTTCACCGGCGAATAAATCCGCCACCGCTGGCGCTACCGGCACGGTGATCTGTCCCGGCGCCATGGCGAATACCTGGCGGCCCACCACCCGGGCCAGGCCATGCAACGCCTCATATTGGCGGAACAGGATCGCCAGCCTGTCGGCTCCGCGGCTTTCCGCCTGTTGCAGCCGCCCCACCTCCTCGGCGATGATGCCGGCGCGCAGACCCGCCGCGAAGTGATCCATCGCCGCCAGCAGGCCGACCACGAAAAGCGCGCCGGCCAGCAGCCCGGCGAGCGCCGCAACCCGACGCGATAGCGGGGGGAAAAGCCGGCCGGCCGACCCCGTCAGGGTTTGCACATCAGATAAATTATTAACCATAATTCATTAATATATTGAAATTTATTACATGTCAAATGTGAAATTATCTGGATCCGTGTAAAATAGCAAATAATATTTTCTTGTGTAACTTTCCGTCGTATTTTCCGTATTCGCAGTTTAATAGATCGTATTTTGGCGGCGCGTTGAAATTTATTCGAATTTTGGCTGATTCTCTCGCCCCGGACCGGCCATAAAATCTTGAGTCGTTGCTGCCTAGAGTTCATCCGCCGGTGGTTTGGCACCCCGCATGCGCAGTGTTACGCTGCCATGACATCGAGAACGGAGGCGGCACATGGCCACACGGCGCGTCAAGAAGCCCTCGCCCAAGCCAAGTCCGGCGCTCACGCCGGTGGAGCCGCTCGGCGCCGCGCCGGAGGGCCCGGCGGCCGAGGCGCGGCAGACCATCTGCCAGCCTGCGGCATGATCCCGCCGCCATTCGCCGGCTGTTCGAGTCCGGCGAATACCCCTACCGCACCCGCATGCGCGACAGCCTCTACGAGGAGCACATGCTGGAGTTGCAGCGCGAGCTGCTGAAGGCGCAGCGCTGGGTGGAGGAGAGTGGCGAGCGGATCATCATCCTGTTCGAAGGGCGCGACGCCGCCGGCAAGGGCGGCACCATCAAGCGCTTCACCGAGCATATGAACCCGCGCACCGCCCGCGTGGTGGCGCTGCAAAAGCCGACCGAGCGCGAGCGCACCCAATGGTTCTTCCAGCGCTACATCGCCCATCTGCCGGCCGCCGGAGAGATCGTGATGTTCGATCGCTCCTGGTACAACCGGGCGGGGGTGGAGCGGGTCATGGGGTTCTGTTCGCCCAATGAATATCTCGAATTCATGCGGCAATGCCCCGATCTCGAGCGGATGCTGGTGCGCTCCGGCGTGAAGCTCATCAAGTTCTGGTTCTCCGTCAGCCGCGAGGAGCAGCGCCGGCGGTTCACCGAGCGGGAGACCGATCCGTTGAAGCAGTGGAAGCTCTCACCGATCGACCGTGCCTCGCTCGACAAATGGGACGACTATACCGAGGCCAAGGAGGCGATGTTCTTCTACACGGATACTGCCGACGCGCCCTGGACGATTGTGAAATCCGACGACAAGAAGCGGGCCAGGCTGAATGCCATGCAGCATATGCTGGCGAGCCTGCCCTATGAGGGCAAGGATACCTCGATCGTCACCGGGCCCGACCCGTTGATCGTCGGCGCCAGTGCCCATGTGATCGGCACGGATATGCACATCATCAACAAGACGGTGCATCCCGCGTTGAAGCGGGGCAAGGGGCCGGAGGGAGCCTGAGCGGTTACACGCCGGGCGGGTAGCCCTCGTACTGCGGCAGGTCGTCGGTGATTTCGTGCCATGGGGCCATGAAGGCGACGAAACAGTGGAAGCCCGGGCGCACGCCGGGATCGCCATCGAGGCTGCCGACGGCGAGACCGTAGGTTTCCAGCCGGGCGGGGTTTTGCATGGTGGCGCCGGAGGTTTCGGAATTCCAATTCACCACCGGGGAGCCGCATTTGCCGCAGAAGCCGCGGTGGAAGCCGGATGAGGATTCGTGGTTGCGGACCTCGGCTTCACCGGAGAGCCAGCGGAAATCGGCCTTGCGCACGCGGGCGCGGGTGCGGAACGCGCTGCCCTGGGCCTTGCGGCAGGCGTTGCAGTGGCAATTGCCGACGCCCATCAGCGGGCCAGTGATTTCGAAGCGCACGGTGCCGCATTGGCACCCTCCTGTGATCGTCATGGCCTCGGACTCCCGCCGGTGAGGGGGCGGTATAGCTTTGTGCGGGCGGGCGGTAAATTTTGCTTGCAATTAACTCGGCAGTTTGATATATGGTCTTTCATGATGTCG
>CAIPLM010000359.1 GCA_903865895.1 uncultured Rhodospirillales bacterium
GGCCGGCGTCGGGCGAGCATAGTCTGCGGCAAAACCAGGAGGAACCGCACATGATCGAAAATCCGCCGCAACTCACCATCCATCGCGGCCATCACCGCCCCAGCCAGGCCCTGCTCGATGCCTTCCGCGGCGCCCAGACCTCGCACCTCGCGGATGCCATGGAAGGGCGCGGCGCGGTGGATTGGCGGATCAAGCCGCTCGATCCCGCCAATGCCAGCTTCGTCGGCGCGGCGCTGACGGCGCATTCCTACCCCGCCGACATCGTCGGCATGATCGGCTCGGCGCTCGAGGCGCAGCCGGGCGACGTCATCATGTGCGCCAATGATGGCTATACCGGCACGGCGGTGATCGGCGATCTCGCGGCCGGGATGATGCGCAACAAGGGCGTGGTGGCCTTCGTCACCGACGGTTTGGCGCGCGATAAGGCCGGCATCATCGCCACCGGCCTGCCGCTCTTCGCCATGGGCATTTCGCCCAACTCCCCGGCCGCCAATGGCCCGGGTACCGTGGGCGGCCCGGTGGTGCTGGGCGGCGTGCATGTCCGCTCCGGCGACATTGTGGTGGGTGACGCGGACAGCGTGGTGGTGGTCCCGCTCGACCGCGCGGAGGCGGTGCTGGCCAGGCTCCGCGCCATTCAGGCGGCGGAGGGGGGCGCGGAGGCGCAGGTGAAGGCGGGCGCCACCCATTTCCCGGCCTGGAAGGCGCTGCTCGACAACGCCCGGATCATCGAGAGCTAAAAGAAGCGCTGCACCTGCAGCGTCGCCGAGGCCGCATTCTTCAGGCTGCCGTGCTCGCTGCGCGGCGGCCCGAAATTGCCGGTGAGGTAGGCGCCGGCGGTCCATTGCCGGTCGATGTTCCAGGTCGAGGAAATCTGCGCCATCGCCGAACCGTCATCGAGGTCGATGAAGCTGAGCGCCGTGAGGTCGATGTCGCGCGCGATGGCATCCGGCAAATTGCCGCGCAGGAAAAGCTGCTGGCGCGCCGAGGGCATTTGCTGGTCGGCGGCATAGCCCCGCAGATACCACATCTCGCCCGCCAGCGCCGGGGAGGCGTGGCCGAGCGCATACCAGCGCCGCCAATCCGTGCGCGACAGCCCGGCCTCATGGAAGAGGTATTCGACATTGACGGTGAGCTTCGAATCCCCCGTCCAGGAGAAGCCCGCCGCGAAATCATTGCTGAACCGCGCCCCGGTGCCCGATGGCGGCAGCACCGGCACCCCCAAAGGCAGGGTGCCGGTGCGGATGCCGTAGGCCACCGCCTCGGCGATCAGGCTCTGCGCCGCGCCGCCGGACCATTCGGCATAGGCCACCACGCGCTGCCCGATCGGGGCGGAGATATTGCCGCCGATCCGCGTGCGCTCACCGTCCTTCAGCAGCAGCAATTCGGGCGCCACGTCGCCGATATCGACATGCAGCGTGGCGAGCATTCGCTCGGTCGCGTTGGTGCGGTCGAAATGCGGGTCGAGCGGCGCGGTGGCTGCCTGGCCGAGCCGCGTGGGGTCGTAGAGGCGGGGCGCATAAGCGAGGCTCAGCGTGCCCCAATCCGCGATGTGCTGGGCGCGCACCATCGCGGTGCCCAGCCGGTTCTCCCGCAAGGCCGAGGGATCGGCACTGGCTTGATCGACGGCCGAGCGGGCGCGGAAGAAATCGGTCGGGTTGAAGCCCAGCGCCACGCCGTTGCGCAGGTTGATGCGCCCCACTTCGAGGTAGCTGCGGGCGGCGGCCTCCCATGTGACATAGGCCTCGCGCAAATCATTGCTCGCCGTCCGCCCTTCGCCCACCACCTGGCCGTCGCGCGCGAAAACGCTGATGCGGTTGGAGAGCGTCGCGGAGACATCATGCCCGAGGTCCCACTGCCAGCGCCCATCGAGGCTGGTGCGCAGCTGGTAGCGGGCGGGGGTGGCGCCGGGCTGCGGCACCACCATGCCGCCGCGCAGCGCGCCCATGCTCCCGGCGGTCTCGATGGCGATCCGATCCCGGGCCACCGCGGCGGGCGGCGGGGTGGCCGGCGCCTCGTTGACGCCGGTCGGGATCATGTCGAGATCGGTGTTTTCGTCGGCCAGGGCTGGGCCGGCCAGGAGCAAGGCAAGGAGGAAGGCAAGCGGTTCTTTTTTGAAAAAAAGAACCAAAAAACTTTTATCCGTTGGCTTCGCGCTCTCCCGGGAGGGGGCGGAGCAATCGGATAAAACGTTTTTGCTTCTTTTTTCAAAAAGAAGCGCTTCCTGCTTAAAGCGCCTCATCCCTCGATTTTCAGCCGCGGCAGATAGTCGCGCTGGAACCAGGCATCGGGGATCTCCTGCGGCCGCATGTCCGACGAGCCGACGGTGGTGACCAGCGCGCTATCCACCGCATCGATCAGGATGGTCTCGCTCGGCCGCTGCACGCCGAGTTGCTCGATGTATTTGCGGTAATAGGCGATTTTCAGCAGCCGGCCGCTATCGGAGTAGAACTTGCCCTTCACCATCCGGTGGGTGCCCTGCTCCAGCCACATCTCGATGCGGCTATAGACGGCGTCCGGCCCGCCGGTGAGATCGAGATGCCACGTATTGCGGTTCTGCCGGTCGGCGTCCTGGATCGCCTCGGGGCCGACCATCGCCGCCTTGTAGTCGCGCTGCATGTTGATGGTCAGCACGTCACCATTGGAGGCCTGACCGGTCAGCCGCTGCTGCGGCGAAATGCGCACCGCGGCTTTCGAGGCCGGGTCGTAGAACCACAGCGTCGAGCCGGCATAAAGCACCAGCTTGCCGGCATCGCGCGGCGGCTCGACGTAGCGGACGAGGTTGTTGAACTGCCCGGTCTTCTTGTCCTCGCGGGCGAACACCACCAGCACCACCTTGTCGCGCGGCCGGCCGCCGACATAGTCGGTCAGCGTGGAGGTAACGCGGAAGGGCTGGCCGGGATTGCGGATGGCATCCGCCGCCGCGACCATCGCCTGCGGCGCGATCGGCGTGGTTTGCGCCAGCGCTGGAGCGGCGACGAGGAGGGCAGGGGCGGCGAGGAAGCTGCGGCGGCGCATGGGGGCGATCCTATACATGGCGCAGCGCATCCACCACCGGCAGGCGGGCGGCGCGGTTGGCGGGCAGCAGGGCGGCCAGCGTGGTCATCAGCATCAGCCCGATCCAGATGCCACCATGCAGCTTCCACATGCCATCCACCATCACCGCCAGCGGTGAGGGGGCGGACTGGCCCGGCGGCAGCCAGGTGAGGCCGGAGCGGTTGACGATGATGGCGATGCCGATGCCGAGCAGAATGCCGGCGGTGGCCCCGATGGCGCCGAGGATCATCCCCTCCAGCAGGAATTGCCGGCGGATGCCGCCACGGCGCAGGCCGATGGCGCGCGCGGTGCCGATCTCGGCGGTGCGCTCCATCACGCTCATGCCCATGGTGTTCACCACCGTGAACAGCACGATCACCCCCATGATGGAGGCAATGAAGGTGAATATCGCCCCGAACATCCCGGTCACCTGACCATAGAACGGCGAGATCTCAATGAAGTCGCGCACTTCGAGCGGGAGCTTTTTCGCCCGGATCACCTCGGCGATGCGCGCCTTGGCGACGGGCATGTCGCTGGTGCTGTGCAGTTGCAGCACGATGGCGATCGCGCGCTTCTCGCCGCGGCCATAGAGCAGCTGCTGGGCGAGGTCGAAATGCATCAGCACCATCGCGTCGTCGAGTTCCTTGACGCCCTGCCGGTCCGCGCGGGTGACGACCATGCTGATCACGTTCGGCGCCCCCCCGGCGGTCGCGGCCAGCAGGTCGATATGCGGCCGCGTGTCGGCGGGCTCCGCATTGGCGGCTTTTTCGCTATCAGCCAGGTCCGCGATGTCAGTGGCGAGCGGCGAGTCCGGCTTCTCCTTGGCCTGCGGCGGCGGGCATTCACCGAGCTTGAGGGCCTCGCACAGGCCGAGAATGCGGGCGAGGCCAGTGCCGACGACCCCCTTGGTCGGGTCAGCACCATCCAGCCCGGAGTCGGCGGCGTTGTTGTAGGTGAGGTGATAGGGATTCCAGCGGCGCATCGTGTCGCGATCCCCAGGCACCACCCCGGCGCCCATGAAGGTGCGCGATGCCTCGACGGCGAAATTGCCGGCGATACCGAACAGCGAAACGGTGGGGGTGACGACCTCGATCATCGGCGCCAGGACGGGGTCCTGCTTCACCATGTCGAGAATGTCCCGATAGCCAGGCATGCCCCAGGCGGCGGGGTTGCCGGAGCCGAAAGTGAAGTATCCATCGCGGTAGATCGCGAGATGTCCGGTGCGGCGCACCGTGTCGGTCTGCACGCCGAGGATGATGATGGCGACGAAGCCGCCGAACAGCACCATGGCGATGGCGCCCACCGCGATGGCGCCGATCGACATCACGGAGCGGCGGCGGTTGCGCAGGATATTGCGGAAGGCGAGTTTGAACAGCATCACACGGTCTCCGCGACATGGTGGCCGACCAGCCTGCCGTCCCTGAGCGAGAAGGTCTCGTCGGCGTGGGACATCAGCTGCGGATCGTGGGTGGAGAATACGAAGGAGGTATCGTGCTGGCGCTGCACGCTGCGCATCAGCTCGATGATCGCCGCGCCATTGGCGGAATCGAGGTTCGCGGTGGGCTCGTCGGCCAGCACCAGCGACGGGCCTTTCACCAGCGCCCGCGCAATTGCCACGCGCTGCTTCTGCCCGCCCGAGAGCTGATTGGGACGCTGCTTGGCCTGATCGGCGAGGCCGACCTGATCGAGCATCGCCATGGTACGCTCGCGGCGCACCCGGGCGGAAAGGCCGAGCAGGAGGAGCGGGTATTCCACGTTCTCGAAGGCGGAGAGCACCGGGAAGAGGTTGAAGTTCTGGAACACGAAGCCCACCGCGCGGGCGCGGAAATCGGTCAGCGCGTCATCCGAGAGATCGGCGATCTTCTGGCCGGCAACCTCGACGCTGCCCGAGGTCGGGCGATCGATGCAGCCGATCAGGTTGAGCAGCGTGGATTTCCCGCTGCCGGAGGGGCCGACGATCATCACGAAGCGGCCGCGCGGGATATCGGCGGTGATGCCGGCCAGCGCGGTGACGCGCAACCCCTCCTCGGCGTAGGTCTTCTCGACGGCATCGAGCCGTACGGCGGGCGTCGGGTCTGTCATGCGGGTCTTCCCGAAAATGGGCAAGCATGGTACTGCTCAGTACCATTCACCCTACGGTACCGCGCAGTACCATCGCAAGCGAAAAAATGGCGACACCGCCCACCTCAACCGCCCTCGAGTCCCCGCCCCAACGCCAGCGCATCCTGCACGCGGCGATGGCGCTGTTCATGGAACGCGGCTACGCGGCAACCAGCACGCTGGCGATCGCCTCGGCCGCCAAAGTATCCAAACGCGATCTCTACGCGGCGTTCAGCGGCAAGCAGGCGATCCTGGCGGCCTGCGTTCGACAACGGGCGGGCGACATGCAGGCGCCGCTGCTGATGGAGCGGCCAACGGGGCGTGACGAACTGACCGCGGTGCTGGTCCGCTACGGCGTGGGTTTGCGGACCGGCGTCACTGACCCGCAGGTGATCGCGGCCTATCGCCTGGCCATCCAGGAGGTTCCGCACAACCCTGAGGTGGCGCAGGCGTTGCACGAGGAGGGGCGCATGGCCGCCTTCCGCGCCGTGGTGGAATTGCTGCGCACCGCGCAGGCCAATGGGGTGATCCGGCCGGGGCCGGCCGAGCCGATGGCTGCCCTGTTTCTGGCGCTGCTGATCGGCGATCTCGTGTTGGAACACCTCCTCGGCTTCACCCAGCCGGATGCCGGCGCGGACACGCAAACCTGCGCAGAGCGGGCGGCGGCGGCGCTGCTGGGGCTGTATGGCGCCTAGCTCCGGTCTATGGATCGCATAGAAACAATCGATTTGCTTTATGGGCGGCCGTGGGCGATCCCTCCCCGCACATTGAACGCGGGAACCTCGCCATGACCTACGCCTATCGCCGCACCTATCGCGGCCCCATCCAGGCCGTGATTTTCGACTGGGCCGGCACCACCATGGATTTCGGCTGCGTCGCGCCGGCGGTGGTGTTCATCGAGGTGTTCAAGCGCGAGGGCGTGCCGATCGACATGGCCGAGGCCCGCGGCCCGATGGGCGCCGCCAAGCGCGCCCATATCGCGCAAATCGCCGCCATGCCCTCCGTCCGTGAGCGCTGGTTCAAGGTGCACGGCAGTACGCCGACCGAGGCGGACGTCGATCGTATGTATGCAGCCTTCATCCCACTGCAGCTCGATTGCCTCAGCCAATACTCCGACCTCATCCCCGGCGCGCTCGAGACGGTGAACACCCTCAAGGGCCGCGGCATCAAGATCGGCTCCAGCTCCGGCTACAATACCGAGATGATGGCAGTGAATATCCGCGACACCGCGCGTCGCGGCTTCACCGTCGACCTCACCGTCTGCGCGTCAGACGTGCCGCACGGCCGGCCGAACCCTGATATGTGCCTGCTCAACGTGATGAAACTCGGGATCACCACCGTCGAAGCCTGCGTGAAGGTGGATGACACGCTCACCGGCATCGAGGAAGGGCTCAACGCCGGCATGTGGAGCATCGGGGTTGCCATCTCCGGCAACGAGGTCGGACTGTCCCACGCGGAATGGCTGGCTTTGCAGGCCCCCGACCAGGCTCGCGCCCGTGCCCGCGCCTATGCCCGCATGCAACAATGCGGCGCCCACTACGTGGTCGACAGCATCGCCGACCTGATGCCCTGCATCGACGACATCACCGCCCGCCTCGCCCGCGGCGAGCGGCCCTGAATTCTCCGGGATCGCGCATGCGGTCAGCGGAGCGGTTCCCGATAGCGGCTTGATGAATGCGTAGCATGCTGCGGGATCAGCCGCGGGTGGCTGGGGTGGGGGCGAAGAACTCCCAGGGCGCGTATTCCTGGCCGATGTCGGTCATGACTTCGATGAGGGTGGGAGAATTGGTTGCAATCGCTTCGCGCAGGGCCTTGCGCAGGCCGTCGCCATCGGTCACGCGCCAAGCGGGTACGCCGAAGCTTTTGGCATAGGCCTGGAAGTCAGGGTTTTTCAGGGCGGAGCCGGAGTCGCGGCCGTCGAACAGTTTCTTCTGGTCGCGCATGACGTTGCCGTAGGCGGAGTTGTTGAACAGGACGGTGACGAGGTTGATGCCGAACTGCATGGCGGTGGCGAGTTCGGCGCCGCCGAACAGGAAGCCGCCATCGCCGGTGAGCGCCACGACAGGGCGATCAGGGTGGGCGACCTTGACGCCGAGCGCCATCGGCACGCCGGCGCCCAGCGTGCCGGAGAAGCCGGAGGTGATGAGCGAGCGGGGGCTGTAGATCGGGAAGCCGAACCAGGAGGCGTAGCCGGTCTGCGTCATCTCGTCGCAGAGGATGCCGTTTTCCGGCAGCACGTCGCGGATGGCGTTGAGCCAGGTCATCTGCGGCTGCACGCGCTGCATGTCGCCGGTGGTTTTGGCCTTGGCCGCGGCGATGGCGGCAGCGCGGGCGGCATCCTTCCTCGGGGTGACGACGGCGGTGAGCGCGCGGGCGGCGTCGGCGCTATCGGCGACGATGCCGATATCGACCTTGAGGCGGCGCATTTCGGCGGGGTCGATATCGATGCGGGCGAGCTTGGGCGCGCCGGGCCAGCGGGTCGGCGCGTCGAGGCGGGTGCCGATGCCGATGAGGAGGTCGGTTTCCGGCCAGATCTCGATCGCCTCGGCGATGGTGAGGCCGAGGGGGTGGCGGGCATCGACGATGCCCTTGCCGGTGCGGAAGGCGACGACGGGGGCGCCGATTTTCTCGGCGAGCGCCTGGATTTCGGCGGCGGCGTGGATCGCCCCGGTGCCGACCCAGATCATCGGCGCCTTGGCGCCATCGAGCAGTTTGGCCAGCGCGGCGATTTTCTCGACGTCAGGGATCGGCTTGGGCGTGAGCGGCAGCGGGTCCATGGGCGTGACGTCGGCGACGGCGGGGAACTGGTCCCACGGCATTTCGAGCGCGACGGGGCTGGGGCGGCCGGACATCATGGCCTGGAAAGCCTGCGCCACCTTGTGGGGGGCGTCTGTCGGGTGCTCGATGCGGTCGGCCCATTTCAGCATGGTGCGCAGCGTGGCAAGCTGGTCCGGCATTTCATGCAGGCTGCCGCGCAGGCGGCCGATCTGCGCACTCGGCACCTGGCCGGTGAGGCAGAGCACTGGCGCGTTGAGGCCCCAGCCGGTGACGAGGGCGGCGGTGGTGTTCATCACGCCGGGGCCGGGGACGACCGAGTAGGCAGAAGGGCGGCCGGTGGAGCAGGCATAGCCGAGCGCCATGTAGGCGGTGGTCTGCTCATGGCGCGCGTTGATCAGCCGCATGCGGTTGGCGTTGCGGGCGAAGGCGTCGAACAGCCCGTAGACCTGCACGCCGGGCAGGCCGAACATGGTGTCGATCCCATGCCGCAGCAGCCCGTCCACGATCGCTTCGCCGCCTGTCATCCGCGCCATTGGTCAGTCTCCTGTTGTTGGATGGACCCTGCCACTCCCGCGGGCGGGGGGCAATCGAGCGCGGTCGCAATGCTGTATCAGCGCGGCGCCGCCTGGGTGGCGCGCCAGCGGGCGACGTTGCGGTTATGCTCGTCGAGGGTGCGGGCGAAGACATGGCCGCCAGTGCCGTCGGCCACGAAATAGAGCTCATCGGTCGCCAGCGGGCGGGCGGCCGCCTGCATGGCGGCGAGGCCGGGGCTGCCGATCGGGCCCGGGGGCAGTCCGGGGGCGCGGTAGGTGTTGTAGGGGTTGTCGGCGTCGAGATCCGCGCGGCTCAGCACCCGGCCGCCGCTCATCGTGCCGCCTGATATGGCGTAGATCACCGTGGGGTCGGATTGCAGCGGCATGTTGCGGCGCAGGCGGTTCATGAACACGCCGGCGATGCGGGCACGCTCCTCCGGGCGCGCAGTTTCGCGCTCGATGATGGAGGCGACGGTGACGAGTTGCTGGGGCTGTTGGAGGGGGATGGCCGGGTCGCGTTCGGCCCATAGGCGGGCGAGGGTGCGCTGCATGGCGAGGGCCGCGCGGTCGACCATTTGCGCGCGGGTCATGCCGAGCTCGTAAGCGTAGGATTCCGGCAGCAGCGCGCCCTCCGCCGGAACCGGCACGTCCCCGGCGAGGGCGTTGGCGTGATCGAGCAGGGTGGCGATCTGCGCTGCGGTGAGGCCTTCGGGGATGGTGAGGCGGTGCTGCACCGGCTTGGCGGTGCGCAGAATCGTTAGCACGTCCCGCAGGCTGGCATTGGCGGGGAAGACGAATTCCGAGGCGCGCAGCGGCCCGCCGCCAGCGGTCAGCATGGCCGCGATATCGAAGCTACGTGCGTCCCGGATCAGCCCGGCCTTCTGCAGCGCCTCGCCGACTTCGGCATGGGTGCCATGCGGCACGATAATCGTGCGCTGCTGCTCCAGCGGTCCGGGCGCGAGATAGCGCTCGCGCGCCTCGCGGACCGCCACGGTGGCGCCGGCAGCGAGGCCGCCGAGAACCGCCAGCGTCAATACGAGCGGACGCAGGCGCATCGAAAGCGCGAAATCAGGCGGTGCGACCGAACACGATACTCGCGTTGGTGCCGCCGAAACCGAAGCTGTTGGACAGCACCATGTCGATCGGCCGCTGCTGCGCCGTCTTGGCCACCCGGTCGATCACGCTCTCGCGGCTCGGATTCTCTAAGTTGAGCGTGGGGGGCGCCACGTTGTCGCGAATGGCGAGGATGGAGAAGATCGCCTCGATCGCGCCGGCCGCGCCGAGCAGATGCCCGGTGGCGGACTTGGTGGAGGACATCGCGAGGCCCTTGGCGCTGTCGCCAAAGAAACGCTCCACGGCATCAAGTTCCAGATCATCACCGAGCGGCGTGGAAGTGCCGTGGGCGTTGACGTACTGGATCTGATCCACGGTGACCTTGCCGTTGCGCAGCGCGGCCTTCATGGCGCGGAAGGCGCCTTCATGGCCTTCGGCCGGGGCGGTGATGTGATAGGCGTCGCCTGAC
>CAIPLM010000360.1 GCA_903865895.1 uncultured Rhodospirillales bacterium
AACCACCGAGCAGGCCCCCTCTCTCTTTCAGCGTCCTCTTAAACGAATGGGGTCTGGGGGATCATCCCCCAGCGGGGTCCAGGGGCAGCGCCCCTGGCCTTGCTTTCTGCCCGTCAGGCCGCCGTCGGCACGGTCTCAGGCACCACGTCGAGGTGGCAGGCGGACATGCCGCCGGCGGCGACTTTGCGGAGCATGGGTTCTTCCGTGCGGCAGCGGTCGTGCACGAAGGGGCAGCGGGTGTGGAAGCGGCAGCCGGAGGGTGGGTTGATCGGGCTCGGCACGTCGCCGCGCAGGATGATGCGGCTGCGTTTCGCGGTGGGGTCCGGCACCGGCACGGCGGAGAGCAGCGCGCGGGTGTAAGGGTGGTGGGGGGTCGCGAAGAGGGTTCGCCGGTCGGCCACCTCGACGATCTTGCCGAGATACATCACCGCCACGCGATGGGTGAGATGTTCGACGATCGCGAGGTCATGGCTGATGAACAACAGGGCCAGGCCGAGTTCATCCTGCAGGTCCGACAGCAGGTTGATGATCTGCGCCTTCACCGAGACGTCGAGCGCGGAGACGGCTTCGTCACAGATGATGAGGTCGGACCCGGGGGCGAGGGCGCGGGCGATGCCGATGCGCTGGCGCTGGCCGCCGGAGAACTCGTGGGGCCAACGGCGCATGGCATCACGGGGGAGGCGCACCTTGTCCATCAGGGCGGCGACGCGGTCATCGATCTGCGAGGAGGAGAGCCCGCTTTCGAAGTTCACGATCGGCTCGGCGATGATATCGCGCACGCGCTGGCGGGGGTTGAGGGACGAGAACGGGTCCTGGAACACCACCTGCACCCGCCGGCGCATCGGGCGGAGCTTGCCGGGCGATGCGTTGTCGATGCGTTCGCCGTCGAGGAACACTTCACCGTCGGTCACCGGAAAGAGGCGCAGGATCGCCTTGCCGACCGTGGATTTGCCGCAGCCGGATTCGCCCACCAGCGAGAGGGTTTCGCCCTTGGAGATGGTGAAGCTGACGCCATCGACGGCGTAGACATAGCCGCGGTTCATGCCGAACAGCCCGCCCTTGAGCGGGAAGTGCTTCTTGAGCGCGTTGACCTCGAGAAGGGGTTTGGTCATCGCGTTCATGCCGCCATGCTCCTTTCGGCGTGGTGACAGGCGACGAGATGGCCGGGCCGCTTGGCCTCCACCGCCGGGGTTACCTGGCGGCACACATCGGTGACGCTGCCGCAGCGGCCGGCGAAGGCACAGCCGACGATTTTTTGCTTCAGGCTGGGCACCAGGCCGCCGATCTCGGTCAGCTTGGAGCGGCCGGTCTCATGCAGCGAGGAGCCGAGTTTCGGCACCGCGCCGAGCAGGCCGCGGGTATAGGGATGCTGCGGATTGCCGAAGATCTCGATCGCCGTGCCCTCTTCAACCTTGCGGCCGGCATACATCACCACCACCCGGTCCGCCATTTCGGCGACCACGCCGAGATCGTGGGTGATCAGCATGATGGCGGCGCCGACGCGGGTTTTGAGATCGCGCATCAGGTCGAGAATCTGCGCCTGGATGGTCACGTCGAGCGCGGTGGTGGGCTCGTCGGCGATCAGCAGTTGCGGGTTACAGGCCAGCGCCATGGCGATCATCACGCGCTGACGCATGCCGCCCGAGAGCTGGTGCGGATACTCCCGCACCCGGCGTGCCGCCTCGGGGATGCCCACGAGGTTCAGCATCTCGATCGAGCGCTTTTCGGCATCCTGGGCCGAAAGCCCCTCGTGGAGCCGCAGCGTCTCGCCAATCTGCCGGCCGACGGTGAGCACCGGGTTCAGCGAGGTCATCGGCTCCTGGAAGATCATCGAGATGTCTTTGCCGCGGATTTTCCGCATCTCGACATCGGGCAGATCGAGCAGGTTCTTGCCCTGGAAGGTGATGCGCCCGGCGATCTTGCCCGGCGGCTCCTGGATCAGCCGCAGAATGGACATCGAGGTGACGGACTTGCCGCAGCCCGATTCGCCGACAATGGCCACCGTCTCGCCGGCATCGATGTGGAAGGACAGGCCTTCGACCGCGCGGACGACACCATCGACGGTGCCGAAATGGGTTTGCAGGTTTTCGACTTCGAGGAGTGCCATCTTCAGATCCTCTTGGCCAGCCGCGGGTCAAGCGCGTCGCGCAGCCCATCGCCCAGCAGGTTCACCGCCAGCACCGTCACCGACAGGAAGGCCGCCGGGAAGAATACGATGTAGGGCTTCACCTGCCACAGCGCGCGGCCCTCGGCCATGATGTTGCCCCAGGAGGGGATGATCGGCGGCGTGCCGGCGCCGATGAAGGAGAGCGTCGCCTCCGTCAGCATCGCCGAGGCGCAGATGAAGGTGGCCTGCACCGAGACCGGGGCCAGGGTATTGGGCAGGATGTGCTTGATGATGATCACCGGCATCCGCGTGCCGGCCGCAACCGCGGCCTCCACGTAGGGCTGCTCACGTAGCGAGAGCACCACCGAGCGCACCAGCCGCGAGACCGGCGGCACCTGGGTGACGGCGATTGCCACGATCACGTTCTCGACGCTGGCGCGGGTGAGCGCCATCAGCGCGATCGCCAGCAGAATGCCGGGGATCGACTGCAACCCGTCCATCACCCGCATCACGATGGCATCGACCTGGCGGATGAAGCCGGAGGTGAGGCCGATGAACATACCGACCACGGAGGCCAC
Source organism: uncultured Rhodospirillales bacterium (assembly GCA_903865895.1). Classification (GTDB taxonomy): domain Bacteria; phylum Pseudomonadota; class Alphaproteobacteria; order Acetobacterales; family Acetobacteraceae; genus CAIYPH01. The sequence goes on from CAIPLM010000360.1 coordinate 2,686, forward strand.
CACGGCGACGGAGAAGCCGACGATCAGCGAGATCCGCGTCCCGTAAAGCACCCGCGAATAGACGTCGCGGCCCAGCATATCCGTGCCGAACCAGTATTGCGCATTCGGCGCCCGGGTTCGCCGCGCGGGCGCCAGAGCGGTCGGGTCGGTGGTGAACAGCAGGGGCGCGAACACGCCGATGCATAGGATGATGAACAGCAGGAGGCCGCCGACGAAAATCGTCGGGTGGCGGTAGATGAACATGCCGATCTTGCCCCGCTGCTTGCGCGGCGGCAGCACTTCGCCCAGGTCGGGCGCGGCGGTGATCCCCATCGTGGTGGTGCTCATCAGTAGCGAATCCTTGGATCGAACACGGTGTAGAGCAGGTCCACACCCAGGTTCACGATGACGTAGACAAAGGAGAACATCAGCACGACGCCCTGGATGACCGGGTAGTCACGCCGCAGAATGGCATCGACGACGAGACGGCCAACGCCGGGGATGGCGAACACGCTTTCCGTCACCACCGCGCCGCCGATCAGTCCGGCGAAGCCGAGTCCGATGATGGTCACGATGGGGACCGCCGCGTTCTTCAGGCCATGGACGAACAGGATCGTCTTCTGGTCCACCCCCTTGGCCTTGGCGGTACGCACATAATCCTGGCTCAGCACCTCCAGCATGGTGGCGCGGGTGATGCGGGCCAGCAGGGCGATGAAGGCGCTGCCGAGGGCCACCGCGGGAAGGGCCAGATTATTGATCCAGGGGCCGAGCCCAGCCGTAATCGGCGTGTAGCCCTGCACCGGGAACCAATCGAGTTGCAGCGCGAAGGTGTAGGCCAGCACGTAGCCCACCACGAACACCGGCACCGAGAATCCGAGCACCGCGACCACCATCACCAGGCGATCGACCCATTTGCCTTGCTTCCAGGCCGCCACCACGCCCATCGGCACGGCGAAGCTGATCGCAAAGGTCAGCGTAAGCACCATGAGCGACAGCGTCGGCTCGATGCGCTGCTTGATCATGTGTGCGACGGGGAGGTTGGTGAAGATCGATACCCCGAGATCACCGTTGAGCACGTTCCACAGCCATTCGAGGAAGCGCACCAGGAAAGGCCGGTCGAGCCCGAGCGAGGCGCGGATGCGCTCGACATCGGCCGGAGTCGCCTGGTCGCCCGCGATGATCGCCGCCGGGTCCCCGGGGGCGAGATACAGCAGGCTGAACACGAACAGGGCCACGATTCCCATGACCGGGATGGTGGCGATGATGCGCCGGATGGCGTAGGCCCACATGGAGCTTGGTCTTCCTTCCTATCCGATGCGCCCCCGGCCACAGGCCGGGGTGCGCTTGCCGCTACTAGAGCCCAAGTCAGCTCTTCTGCACACCCCAGAATACGGGGAACGGCGCTTTCACCACCCCGGTGACGTTCGACCGCCACGCCTGATACATCAGGAAAAAGCCGGTTGGTGCATAGGTCACGTTCTCAAAACTCAGCCGGTTGATCGCCGCCATCGCCGCCTTCTCAGCCGCCGCATCCGGTGCATCGTACCAGTCAGCGATGGCCTTCTGCACGCCGTCGGATTTCGGCCAGCCGAACCAAGCCTTGTCGCCACCGGCATCCAGCGCGGTATAGGGCGCCGGGTTCACGCAGTCTGCTCCGGCATGCCACGTATGGAAGATGTTCCAACCACCCTGCGACGGCGGGTCCTTCTTGGCGCGCCGGGCGCCGACGGTGCCCCAGTCAGTGGCAACAAAATCAACGTCGAAGCCGATCTTCTTCAGCAGATCGGCGGTCACCTCGCCCTCCGCCTTGGTGATCGCCACGTCCATCGCCACCACCAGCGTCACCTTGGCGCCGAGCAGCCCGGCCTCGGCCAGCAGCTTCTTGGCGCCATCGATATCGCGCTTGCCCTTGAGGATCTCGCCGCCGGCATCGGTGTAGGCCGCAGTGCCAGGGGTGAAGTAGCTGGCGGATTCCTTCCACAGGTCCGGATTATCGCCGACGACGGCCTGCATGTAGTCGGCCTGGCTCAGCGCCATCAGCACGGCACGGCGGGCGCGGACGTCATTGAACGGCGGCTGGAGGTGATTGAAGCGCAGTGAGCCGATATTTCCAAGGGGATCAGAGATATCGAGGTTGATATTGCGGTTGCGCTTGAGCAGCGGCACCAGGTCCGGCAGCGGGGTTTCCCACCAATCCACCTCGCCGTTCTGCAGCGCCGCACCGGCGGTGGCGGCGTCCGAGGGGATCAGCCACTCAACCCGGTCGAAATACATCCGCTTGCCGCCGGCCAGCCACTCGCCGGCCTCGGGGCGCACCGAATAATCGGCAAATTTCTCGAATACCGCCTTGGAGCCCGGCACCCATTCTGACGTGTTGAACTTCATCGGGCCGGAGCCGACGTATTCGCTGATCAGCTTGAACGGGTCAGTCTTGGCGATGCGCTCCGGCATGATCAGCGCGACAGGTGCGTTGTTCTTGCCGAGCGCGAACAGCATCTTGGCGAAGGGCTTGTTGAGGCGGAAGCGGAAAATGCGGTCGTCGATCGCTTCCAGCGCGTCGAGCCGCCCCTTGATCATCTGGCCCATGGTGTCGCGCACCATCCAGCGCTCCAGGCTCGCGATCACGTCGCGCGTGGTCACCGCGCCGCCATCATGGAACTTAAGGCCGGGGCGCAGCTTGAACGTCCAGGTCTTGAGATCGGGGCTCGCCTCGTGCCCCTCGCACATCTGCGGCTGCGGCTCGAGCTTGGCGTTCACGCCATATAACGTGTCCCACACCATCAACGCCGCGTTGCGCACCACATACTGGGTGCCGGCCACCGCATCCATGCTGGAGAGATTGGCTTGCGGCACGAATTTAAGCACGCGCGCCCCCTGCGCCCGCGCAATCGCCGGCATCGCCAGCCCCGCCGCCACGCCTGAAATCAACTCACGTCGCTTCATCGTCCATCCTTATTTGCTGAAAAATCAATCAGACAGGCAAAGGTCCTCGCTGGGGGTGCGAGGCCGCGCCATTCGCTATCGTCGGCCGCAGGCGGGGCGCAGGAAACCCCTGCCCCGCCCCGTGACGCCTAAGCCCGCCGCACGTTCCAGAAGGTGGCGAAGCCGTTCAGCACCCCGGTGATATCGGTGCGGAAGGCGGTCGGCGTCTGGAACTGGCCGAGCGGGAAATACGGTACGTCCTTCATCGCTTGGACCTGCATCTTGCGGCAGATCTCCTGCTGGCCCTTGAGGTCCGGCGCCTCGAACCAGGAGGTACGCATCTGCTCGAGCTCGGGGCTGACGCACCAGCCCGGCCAGGCGCCGGGCTGATCGCCATTGCCGCGCAGCGCGATATGGGCGGGCGGGGAGAAATGATCGGTGCCGGCCCAGCCGGTGATGAAGCCGCTCCAGCCGCCCTGCTCCACCGGGTCCTTCTTGTTGCGCCGGGTGAGCATCGTGCCCCAATCCGTTGCCACGTAATCGACGTTCATGCCGACGCGGGCCATCGTATCGGCCATCACGTCGCCGAGCGCCTTGAGGGTGACGTAGTCGGTCGGCACCATCAGCACCGTCTTCTCGCCGGCATAGCCGGCGGCCTTCAGCATTTCCTTGACCTTGGCGTAGTCCCGCTTGCCGCGCAGCGGCTCGAGCCCGTCCTCGCTGGCCATCGGCGTCTTCGGGCAGAACATGCCGAGCGGCGTGTGATACATCGCGGGATCGTCACCCACGATCGCCTGCATGAACTCCGCCTGGTCGATCGCATACATGAAGGCGCGGCGCACGGCCGGGTTGTTGAAGGGAGCCACAAGATGGTTCGGCCGCATCATTTCAACGCCGCCGGTCGGGTCCGGGAAGGCCATGCGGATCTTGGGGTTCTTCTTCAGCAGCGGCTGCAGGTCGGCGGTGGGGTATTCCCACCAATCCTGCTCGCCCGATTGCAGCGCGGCGGCGGCGGTCGCGGCATCGGGGATGGTGGTCCACACCACGCGCTCAAAATGCGCGACCTTGGGGCCGCTCGTCCAATCCAGCGCGCCATCCTTGCGCGGCACGTATTTCTCGAAACGCTGATAGACGTTCTTCGAGCCCTGCACCCGCTCGCCCTGGACGTAGCGGTAGGGGCCGGAGCCGATGATCTCGGTGATCTGCTTGAAGGGATCGGTGTTAGCGATGCGCTCCGGCATCATCGCCGGCATCGGCGAGGGGGACTTGCCGAGGGCGGCCGGCAGCAACGCGAAGGGCCGCTTCAGCTTGAACAGGATGGTCTTGTCGTCGGGCGCCGAAAGCTCATCGGTCGCGTCCATCAGCGCGCCGCCGATGGCATCCCGCTTGGCCCAGCGCTTGATGGAGGCCACGCAATCGCGCGCCAGCACCTTCTCGCCGTCATGCCACCAGAGGTCGTCACGCAGGGTGAGCTTCCACTGCTTCCCGTCATTCTCGACGACGTGGCCGGCCAGCATCTGGTGCGTATAGTTGAAATCGGCGTCCTGCCCGAACAGCGTGTCGAACACCAAGTAAGAGTGGTTGCGGGTGACGTAGGCCGTGGTCCAATGCGGATCGAGGAAGGCAAGGTCGATCTGCGGGATGAACCGCAAGGTCGACGCGCCCTGGGCCCGCCCAATGCTCGGCAACGCCAGACTGGCCGCGCCCGCCGCCATGAAACCCCGTCGAAGCATGAACCCCTCCATTAAAATGACCGTCCGGAGACGATGCCAGCGGGTTAACCTCCTAGCAAGCGCCGTACCGCCCCGTAGCCGGCCGCGGCGAAGCGGATTAAGAGCAGGGGCCACCAGGACAATCCATCGATGCCCCTGCCCTCCCGCGCCTTGATCCTCGAATTTCTCCGCTTCGGCACGGTCGGCGGCATCGGCTTCATCGTCGACAACGCCACCGTCTACGGCACACGCGGCGCGATCGGCCTCTACTGGGCGGGGGCGGCGGCCTATCTGACCGCGGCCACCACGACCTGGCTGATCAACCGGCTCTGGACCTTCCGCGGGCGCGGCACCGGCCCGATGCACAAACAATGGGCACTCTTCCTCGCCGTCAACCTGATCGGCTTCGTGCTCAACCGCGGCACCTACGCGATCTGCGTCACCTTCAGCGCCGTCGCCGCGGCCAACCCGGTGCTGGCGATCGCCGCCGGCACCGTGGCTGGCATGTTCGTGAACTTCCACTTCAGCCGCACGGTGGTGTTCCGCGCGAAGGGCTAGCCAGCAGCCGCCTTGGCGATCGCGAGGAAATCCGCCGCGTTGAGGCTCGCGCCGCC
>CAIPLM010000361.1 GCA_903865895.1 uncultured Rhodospirillales bacterium
ATAATAACTGCTCGGGCAAGCATTCGGGCTTCGTCTGCCTCGCTTGCGACCAGGGGCATGACCCCAAGGGCTATATCTCGCCGGATCACCCGACGATGCGCATGGTCACGGCCGCGCTGTCGGAGATGACGGGCACCGTGCTCGATGCCTCCAATCGCGGCACCGATGGCTGCTCCATCCCGACCTTCGCCATCCCGTTGCGGGGGCTCGCCACCGGTTTCGCCCGCTACGGCACCGGCAATGGCATGGCGCCCGATCGCGCGGCGGCGGCGGCGAAGATTCGCGCGGCGGTGGCGGCCAATCCGTTCTTCGTCGCCGGCACCGGGCGGCTCGATACCCAGCTGATGACGGCGCTGGGCGCCCGGGTGTTCTGCAAGGGCGGCGCGGAGGGCGTGTTCTGCGCCTCCATCCCTGAGCTCGGCTACGGCATCGCGGTGAAGTGCGACGACGGGGCGGGCCGTGCAGCGGGCGTGGCGGGTGCCGCGCTGGTGGAGCGCTTCCTGCGACCGACCGGCGAGGCGGCCGATGCGCTGGCCAAGCTGGCGCGCCCCGCGATCAAGAACTGGAACGGCATCCATGTCGGTGACATGCTGCCCGCCGCTGCCCTCGTCTGACCGACGCTGAAACGGGAGAAACACATGAACCATAAGAAACTGCTGGCGGGCCTGCTGCTCGCCACGTCCCTCGCCGCCCCCGCCCTGGTCCAACCGGCCTATGCCGAGGTGGTGTTCAAATGGGCCAATGACGGCGACGTTCGCGCCATGGACCCCAATACGCTGGACGAGACGGTGCAGAACGCCTTCCTCGGCAATATCTACGAGCCGCTGGTGCGCCGCACCAAGACGCTGGGCATCGAGCCGGCGCTGGCCGCGAGCTACGAGCAGACCTCGCCGACGGTGTGGCGCTTCCATCTGCGCCCGAACGTGAAGTGGCAGGATGGCCACGCCTTCACCGCGGATGACGTGATCTTCTCCTACCAGCGCATCACGTCGAAAACCTCGCAGACCTCCGGCAATGTCGGCTCGGTGAAGGAGGTTCGCAAAATCGATGACCTCACCGTGGAGTTCGAGACCAAGGCCACTGATCCGATCCTGCCGGCCTGGTTCACCAACTGGCCGATGCTGCCGAAGCACTGGATGGAGGCCAATAACTCCGCCACCCCCGTGATCATCGGGCAGGGCGAGAACTACGCGCTGCGCAACGCCATGGGCACCGGCGCGTTCAAGCTGGCCAGCCGCGAGCCTGATCGCAAGACCGTGCTGGAGAAGAACCCGGGCTGGTGGGACAAGCCGGAGCATAATCTCGATCGCGTCGAATTCACGGTGATCTCCTCGGCCGCCACCCGCGTCGCCGCCCTGCTGTCGGGCGAGATGGACATGATCTACTCGGTGCCGCCGCAGGATATTGACCGGATCAAGGCGGCACCGGGCATCAAGATCATCCAGGGTCCGGAGCTGCGCACCATCTATCTCGGCATGGACGTGGCGCGCGACGAGCTGCTGTATTCCAACGTGAAGGGCAAGAACCCCTTCAAGGATCTGCGCGTGCGCCAGGCGATGGCGCTGGCGATCGACGAGGACGCCATCGTCAGCCGCGTCATGCGTGGTCAGGGGCGCTCCACCTGGATGATGTGGGGCCCCGGCGTGAGCGGCTACAACGCCGAGCTCGACAAGCGGCCGAAGGTGGACGTCGCCAAGGCCAAGGCGCTGCTGGCGGAGGCGGGCTATCCGAACGGTTTCGAGGTCACGCTCGATTGCTCGAATGACCGCTATATCGCCGACGAGCAGATCTGCGTCGCGCTCTCGGCCATGTATGCCCGCATCGGCATGAAGGTGAACGTCTACGCCCGCACCAAGGTGAAGTTCTTCGCCGACATCGCTTACCCCGACTACAAGACCAGCTTCTACATGCTGGGCTGGACGCCCTCGACCTATGACGCGGACAACGTGATCCGCGACCATATCGCCTCGCGCGCCGCCAAGGTGGGCGTGGGCAATGTGCCGGGCTATGCCAATGCGCGGGTGGATCAGCTCGAGGCGGCGATCGCCCAGGAACTGGATGCCAAGAAGCGCCAGGGCATGATCGACGAGGTGACCAAGATCCTGCAGGAGGACCTGCCGTTCATCCCGCTGCATCAGCAGGGCATCACCTGGGCGGCACGCGACACTATCACCGTCACCCAGCCGGCCGATAACTCGTTCCCGATGCGTTGGGTGACCAAGAAGTAGAAGCCTCGGCGATTGGGGTGTATAAGCCGCCCCATGAGCCAGACCCTTGTTTTGGACGCCGCCGGCGAGATCGCCCGGCGGCGTACCTTTGCCATCATCTCCCACCCCGACGCCGGCAAGACCACGCTGACCGAGCATCTGCTGCGGGCCGGCGGCGCGATCCAGCTCGCCGGCAACGTGCGCGCCAAGGGCGAGCGGCGACGGACGCGTTCAGACTGGATGGCAATCGAGCGGGATCGCGGCATCTCCGTCGTCACCTCGGTGATGACGTTCGAATATAAGGGCTGCGTGTTCAACCTGCTGGATACGCCAGGCCATGAGGACTTCTCGGAGGACACGTATCGCACGCTGACCGCGGTGGATGCGGCGGTGATGGTGATCGATGCCGCCAAGGGCATCGAGGCGCGGACGCGCAAGCTGTTCGAGATCTGCCGCCTGCGCGACATCCCAATCCTCACCTTCATCAACAAGATGGACCGCGAGGCGCAGGACCCCTTCGCGCTGCTGGACGAAGTGTCGTCCTCGCTGGCGCTGGATACCGCGCCGGTGACCTGGCCGGTCGGCCGCGCCGCGGAATTCGCCGGCACCTATGATCTGCGCAAGCGGCACTACAATCTCAGCGCCGAGCTCGGCCAATCCGACAAGCGGATGATCGCGGTGGCCGAGGAGATTGACCTCGTGCACGCCGCCTTGCCGGAGTTCGATATCGAGGCGTTCTATCAGGGGCATCTCACCCCCGTGTTTTTCGGCAGCGCCATCAAGCATATCGGGGTGGCGGATTTGCTGGACGGGCTCGCCGAATACGGCCCCAAGCCGCGCGCCCAGCCGGCCGATACCCGCACGGTGCAGGCGACTGAAACCGGCCTCACCGCGCTGGTGTTCAAGATCCAGGCGAACATGGACCCCAACCACCGCGACCGCATCGCCTTCGCCCGGGTCTGTTCCGGCCGGCTGGTGCGCGGCATGCGGCTGAAGCAGGTGCGTACCGGAAAAACCATCCCGCTGCACGCGCCGCAGTTCTTCTTCGCCCGCGATCGCGAAATCGCCGACGAGGCCTTCGCGGGAGATGTGGTCGGCATCCCCAACCACGGCACACTGCGGATCGGCGACACACTCTCGGAGAACGAGGACATCAACTTCGTCGGCGTACCGTATTTCGCCCCGGAAATCCTCCGCCGCGTCCGGCTGGATGACGCGATGAAGGCGAAGAAGCTGCGGCAAGCCCTGCAAGAACTCGCCGAGGAAGGCGTGGTCCAGCTGTTCCGCCCGCAGGATGGCTCCCCCCCCATGGTCGGCGTGGTCGGCACCCTCCAGCTTGACGTGTTGCAGGCCCGTCTCGGTGCCGAGTACGGCGTGCGGATCGGCTTCGAGGAGACGCCGTACCAGATGGCCCGCTGGATCTCCGGCGACAAACTCAAGCTCGCCCGCTTCATCGAGACCCAGCGCAGCGCGATGGCCGATGACGTGGATGGGGACCCGGTGTTCCTCGCCACCTCCACCTTCATGCTGCGCCGCACCGCCGAGGGAAATCCGGACCTCACTTTCCGCGATATCAAGGATTTCCGCGCCGATAAGACCGCGGCTTGATCCTGATCAAGGCGGCCCCCAACCGGATCATGTGAGGCTTCCGCCACACATGAGGAACCGAAAAATGTCGAACCCAACCCAACCCGTCGTCTGGATTCTCCTCGCCGACGGCGACAACGCCCGGGTGGTGACCCCCTCCGCGCGGGAGGGGCAGTTCCACACCGTGGAATCCTTCCAGCACGCCGGCACCACCGCCCAGCACGGCACCTCCTCCCGGGTCGATCCGCACGCCCAGGCCAAGCAGCGCTACGCCGCCAGCCTCGCCGAGGCGCTCGATCGCCAGGCGTCCTCCTACACCCAACTCGTCCTCGTCGCCCCCCCGCACACCCTGCATGACCTGCGCGAGGCGCTGGGCAAGCAGGCCGCGGCCAAGGTGGTCGATTCGCTGAACAAGGACCTCGTGAAGCTGAACGACCACGACGTCTCCGCCCACCTCGCCAAGTGGTGGCTCGTGCCGGCCTGAGCCTCACAGCCGCCGGTATTTTCGCATCACCTCCTGCAACCGATCGAGCGGGAGGGCGTGCGAAACCCGGCCGCGCTGGCCGTGCATGGTCTCGGCCATGCACATCGCGTTCAGGATCGCCTCCTCCGTCGCCTCCGCCGCCGCCTCGAACAGCGGATCCATCGCCGGCGGCGCGATCATGCGCACATCGCTGACCGCCGCCTCCGCCGCCACCCGATTCCCCGTGGAGAACGCGAGGAAGATGTCGCCCGACCCATTCCCCCCGATGCCCCCCACCCAGGCGAGCCCCGTCGTCGCCCGCCGCGCCAGCCGCTGACACTGGATCGGCAGCAGCGGCGCATCGGTGGCGAGCACCACGATGATCGAGCCCGCCTCCCCCGCCTCGCGCCGCACCGAAGGCACCTCGTCCACCCCGATCTCGCGCCCCACCGGCACCCCATCCACCCGCAGCAGCGCCCGCTGACCGTAATTCGCCTGCACGAAGGCGCCGACCGTGTAGGCCACGCCCCCCTCCGTCACCACCCGCGAGGCCGTCCCGCTGCCGCCCTTGAACTCGTGGCAGTTCATCCCCGTGCCCCCTCCCACATTCCCCTCCGCGATCGGGCCCGAGGTCGCCGCATCCATCGCCGCCAGCGCCATCTCGGTCGTGATGGGGAACGAGGAACTATCCGACAGCCAGCCATCATACGTCTCGGCCGCCACCGGCAAATGCCAGGGCTGCGGCGCATTGTCGCGCACCGCCAGCGCGCAGATCGCATCGCGCACCAGGCCCACCGAGTAGGTGTTGGTGATGCAGATCGGCGCGCTGATCATCCCCTGCTCGGCGATCCATGCCAGCCCGGTCATCTCGCCATTGCCGTTGAACGAATGCGCCCCGGCATAGACCCAGTTGCTCCAGATATCGTCCCCCGCCGGCCAGATCGCCGTCACCCCGGAGCGCACGATGCTCGGCTCGTCGCGGATCAGTGTCGAATACCCCACCTTCACCCCCGGCACGTCGGTGATCGCGTTCCAGTGCCCGGTCGGCAACCGCCCCGTGGTGATCCCAAGCTCACGCAATCTCGCCCGCTTCATCCCAGCCTCCATGTATCAAAGTGCCACAACCCTCCCACGCCAGCGGGCGAATGGTCTATATGCCGCGCAACAGTCGAGGAGACCCCGAGATGCAACGCCGTACCTTCCTGGCCGCCGCCGCCACCACGCTCGCCACCCCATTGGCCGCCCCCGCCATCGCCCAGCCCAACCGCACGCTGGTCTTCGTCCCCCAGGCCAACCTCACCAGCCTCGACCCGATCTGGACCACCGCCACCGTCACCCGCAACTACGGGTTCATGGTGTTCGACACCCTGTTCGGCCTCGACGAAAAGCTCGAGCCCTCGCCGCAAATGGCCGAAGGCTTCACCACCGAGGATGACGGCAAGCGCTGGACCATCAAGCTGCGCGACGGGCTGCTGTTCCATGACGGCACCAAGGTGCTCGCCCGCGATTGCGTCGCCTCGCTGAAGCGCTGGATGCAGCGCGACGGCGTCGGCCAAACCATCGCCGCCCGGATGGACGCGCTGGAAGCCCCGGATGACCGCACGCTGGTCTTCCGCCTGCGCAAGCCCTTCCCGTCTTTGCCCTTCGCGCTCGCCAAGACCCAGCCGAGCCCGCCCTTCATCATGCCCGAGCGCATCGCCAGCGCCGTCGATGCCTCCAAGCAAATCACCGAGGTCGTCGGCTCCGGCCCCTTCCGCTTCGAGGCCAAGGAGCTGGTCTCGGGCGCGCTCGCCGTGTTCAGCAAATTCGCCGAATACAAGCCGCGCGACGGCAAGCCGAGCTTCACCGCCGGCGCCAAGAACGTGCTGGTGGACCGCGTGGAATGGAAAGTCATCCCCGACCCCTCCACCGCCAACAACGCCATCCGCTCCGGCCAGGTCGACTGGATCGAAATCCCGCTGCCCGACCTCATCGGCCAGCTCAAATCCGACCGCAACGTGGTGGTGGACCGGCTCGATCCCTTCGGCCTCTATCCGGTCATGCGCCCCAACATGGCCGTGGCGCCCACCGATAACCGCCTGCTGCGCCGCGCCATCCTCGCCGCCATCAACCCGGTGGACGTCATGCAGTCCTTCATGGGCGATGACGCCAGCAGCTACACCGCCCCGATCGGCCTGTTCCTCAAGGGCACCCCCTATGAGAATGACGCGGGGATGGACGTCGTCGGCGGCCGCAAATCCGACGCCGAGGTCAAGGCGATGATGAAAGACGCCGGCTACACCGGCGAGCGCATCGTGCTGATGCACCCGACCGACCAGCCCTTCTATGACGCCATGAGCCAGGTCACCGCTGCCCGCCTCAAGCAGGTCGGCTTCAACCTCGATGACCAGGCGATGGACTGGGGCACCGTGGTGCAGCGCCGCGCCAAGCGCGACCCGCTGGACAAGGGCGGCTGGTCCCTGTTCTGCACCTCCTTCCCCGGCGCCGACTACGTCGACCCGCTCTCCGCCCCGGGCATCCGCACCAACGGCGCCAAGGGCTGGTACGGCGCGCCCGAAATCCCCCGCATCGAGGCGCTGCGCGAAGCCTGGATCGACAGCGCCGACATGGCCGAGAAAAAGCGCCTCGCCCGCGAAATCCAGCAGGCCGTGTTCGACGAAGCCCTGCTGGTCCCCCTCGGCAATTACCGCCAGTCCGCGGCGTGGCGGAAATCCCTCACCGGCCATCTCAAAGGCCCGGTGCCGGTGTTCTGGAACGTCGCCAAAGCCTAGGCGCGCGAAAGCACCCGCTCCCGCGGGTGCTCTTTGCTGCCCGATAAGCCGTCCCACCGGCGGCGCCCGCGGCTCGCCGGGTGAGCGCAGGGCCGTGCCGGTACGCAATTCGCCCACCGGCGAACCGTCACGCATGGCCGCGCCCGTAAGGCCAGCGGACACGCGCCGCCGCGCCCGCGCCCGTCCCGGCACGTTCATGGCCGCGCAAGCCGCGATATCCGCCAGCAGCTTGGTCTCCAACCGCCGCATCTCCACCATCGCCACCGCGTAGCTCCAGCGCTCCGGATGGTCCTGCGGCAAGCCGGCCAGCGTCCCCTCCAATTCCTCCATGAACCCGATCAACATCCGCACAAGCGCCAGCACCGCCGCAAGGGCGGCAGCCTGGTTCGGGGCGGAAGGACGGGACGACACGGTGGCGGGCTCCTCGGTTGGTGGATCGGCATTATCTTTCATGTCACAAAAAATAGCAAGGTATTTTTGCCGTTTTAAGCACTTTTTTCTCCTCCCCGCCCCCAGTGGCGCGCCGCACACCGCTCTGGCATCTTCGCGGCCCATGCCGCACCGGCGAAACGGAGTTTGATCCATGGCCCGCTTTCTCAACCCGGAATCAACCGGGATGTATCGCCTCAACTTCGACGCGCTGGATGGTGATACGGAGGCGCTCTCATTTGCCGATCCCATCCCCGAGCCATACCGCTGGCCGGGGGGAAACCTCGGTCTTCGGCGCATCTATGGCGGTGGTGCCCCCGTCTCCACGGCGAACTTCCCGACCCGGCTGCGCGTATCCGGCCGCGACGCGAAGCTGGTGGATTTCAACACCGCCTATCACATCTACCTGGTCAACCGCCGGTTCATCGCGGTGGTCGAGCGCTTTCAGGCCGAGATCCAGTACATCCCGGTGGAATGCGTCTGGGAAAGCGGGAAGAGCGCAGGGGAGTATTATTTCTTCTTCACGACCATCCTGCGCGACGCGGTGATCCGCGAGAAAACCACGGCGACCTGGACGCCGGCGCTGCCAGGCAGAGGGCTATGGCAGCCGAAACTCTATGCCGGCGAGACGTTCACCTTCGATCGCGCGGGCCTCGCCGGCGCCCATATGTGGGTTGACCCGAACATGCCGACAAAGGGAGCACTGGTCTCGGAGGACCTCTATGCGGCACTCCGCGCGGCCAATATCCAGTCGTTTTACGAGGAATCGCATTTCGCGGAAGTGTAGGGTGGATCGGTCGAATGCGGTTTGCACTTCGGCCAAACCGCTCGCTGAACGCATCGAAGTGATGGGGCCGGCAAGGTTCCACCAATCGATGAATGTCAGGCGGCGGCTTCCTCCCACGGCAGGGTGCGGAAGTCGAAGCCTGCCTCGATCGTCGGCTTGACGGTGCGGAAATAGGGCGAAACGTCGAAGTCCCGCGGTGCATAGAGCGAATGGTGGCGGATGCGGTAGATTTCGTCGACACAGCCGGGGCACACCTCGGTGGCGGCGGGGCGGTATTCAACCGATGGCAAAACAGGGTAGCGGATGGTTTCGAACGCCTTCGCGATCAAGGTCGAGCAGATCGCACGGGTAGGGTCGCCACTGCCGAGGGCGATCAGGCTGCGGCGGAAGCGGCTGGGAACCGGAGGCGTGGGCAGCAGGTAGCGCGCGAGATCGATGACGTTGCGCAGGTCGTAGCGGTGGCCAATGCGGTCGATCACGTGGCCTGCGACGGCTCGGCGTTCCTCGTCCGTCAGATCGACCGGGCGGCAGATACGGGTGTGCAGGCCGGCGAATTCGGCGATGCCGACGCTGCGGACGCCTTCAACGAGGTCCGCTTCGACGAAACAATGCTGTGCCGGCAGGCGGCCTTCGCCGAGTTTTCCGACGTAGAGCGCGGCGTGCGACCAGGTGGATTGGGTGAGGTATTTGATGGCGCTGCTGATGCGGCTCTGCCCTTCGACGAGCAGGACATCGCAGGGTTGCAGGGTCGCGAGCAGACGCTCGACCGGGGTCGGGCCGCTGCTGGCGTGGACATGGCGGGTCCCGCTGAGATAGCGGGCGAGGCGCTGGCCGATACTTGAGCATATCGCGTTTACGGGCGTCATGATGGTCCCCCCCGGGCGTTGGTTTGCCGATGATGGAGAGACTCGGCCGAGCCTGGTCGGTTACGCCACGCCGGTGGAATCACAGCAAGGGTATGATACGCAATCGCAATTCACCAACCTCCGCAGCCCGCTGATCCCGCAACGGCCGCGCCAAACGGCATCACATGATGCCAATGCATTGATCGACGGCAAGATAGAGGAAGCCGCTTGCCGTCGGCACGAGGGTGATGTCCGCGACCCAGAGCTGGTTCGGCCGCGACGCCGTGAAATTGCGGTCGGCCAGGTCGGGCGGACGCCGCGCGGCCTTGTCCCGCCGCGTCGTCGTCATCCCACGGCGCCGGCGGCTGGCGCCGGCCCGTCCGGTCGTGTCCCCGGCCGCCCGCATCAACCGCGCGATGCGCTTGCGTCCGCGGCACTGCCCCCAGGCCCGAGCTCGGCATGCTCCGTCCGCACCAGCCGCGCCGCGTCGCAGACCGGGCGGGCCGATGGCGGCCGCCCCTTCCAGGCGTGATAGCTGGCCTCTGATACCCCGAGCACGCTCCTACACCACGCAGTGGGACCCGATCTCGCCAAGTTCCGACGCAACTGGCCACGCCCCGGGCGCGATGCTAGTTTGCAGGCGCACCAACCCGGCGGGGGACCCCATGCGTATCAGCGCGATGCAGATGAATTGCAGCCACGTGAAAGCCGACAACATCGCCCAGGCGCAGCGCCTGATCGATGGGGCGATGGAGGCCGACCGGCCGAACATCGTCAGCCTGCCGGAGATGTGGAGCTGCCTGGGCGGCGACCGGGCGATCAAGTTCGCCGAAGCCGAGGAGCTGCCGCCACCTGGCAGCAATGCGCCGGGCGGGGCGGCCTATGAGTTCCTGCGCGGGGTGGCGCGGGACCGGCGCATCGTGGTGCATGGCGGCTCGATCGCCGAGAAGGCGGGCGAGAAGCTGTTCAACACCACCGTGGTGTTTGATCCGGCGGGGGTGGAGATCGCGCGTTACCGCAAGATCCATTTGTTCGACATCGTCAGCCCCGACGGCACCGGGTATCGCGAGAGCAGCACCTATGGCGCGGGCTCCGAGGTGGTGACGTACGAGGCGGATGGGGTGAAGATCGGCTGCGCGATCTGCTACGATGTGCGCTTCCCCGAGATGTTTCTGGCGCTGCGGCGGGCGGGGGCGGAGGTGATTTTCCTGCCATCCGCCTTCACGCTGCAAACCGGCAAGGACCATTGGGAGGTGCTGATCCGCGCGCGGGCGATCGAAACGCAGTGCTGGATGGTGGCGCCGGCGACCTGGGGCAAGCACACCGAGCGCACCGGGGATCGCTTCACCTATGGGCATTCGCTGATCTGCGACCCCTGGGGGCACGTGGTGGCGAAGGCGTCGGACGGGGTGGGCTGGATCACCGCGCGGATCGATAGCGGGCTGACCGGGCGGGTGCGGCGGGACATGCCGGTTCTGGAACACCGGAAACTCGTTTGATGGTGGTGCCGGGCGAGGTCAGCCGGATCAGCTTCCTCGCCTCGTCTGCGCCGCTCGCGCAGGATAGCCGCGCCCGGCTGGCCGCCCGCTATGGCGATGTGGCGCCGGAGAATGCCCAGGTAATCGTCGCCCTCGGTGGCGATGGGTTCATGCTGGAGACGCTGCATCGCATGCTCGGGCGGGGGGTGGCGGTGTATGGGATGAATTGCGGGTCGGTCGGGTTCCTGATGAACGCGTTCAGCGAGGAGGATCTGCCGGCGCGGCTGGGGAATGCGCAGGCGGCCGAGTTGCATCCGCTGCGGATGGTCGCGACGACGCGGGATGGGCGGCAGCATGCGGCGCTGGCGCTCAACGAGGTCTCGCTGCTGCGTCAGTTGCGCCAGGCGGCGAAGGTGCGCATCACCGTGGATGGGCGGGTGCGGCTGGCGGAGTTGATCTGCGATGGGGTGCTGGTGGCGACGCCGGCGGGATCGACGGCGTATAATTTGTCGGCGCATGGGCCGATCGTGCCGCTCTCGGCCAATCTGCTGCCGCTGACGCCGATCAGCGCCTTCCGGCCGCGGCGGTGGCGGGGGGCGCTGTTGCCGAGTTCGGCCCAGGTGCTGTTCGAGGTGTTGGAGCCCGATAAGCGGCCGGTGGCGGCGGTGGCGGATTTCACCGAAGTGCGGGACGTGATCGCGGTGGCGGTGCGGGAGGATCGGGGGTTGGCGGCGACCATTCTGTTCGACCCGGACCAGGGGCTGAGCGAGCGGATCATCGTGGAGCAGTTCACGGTTTGATGAAGTTGGCCGGGTGATTCACGGCGACGGCGTTCCGCCTCTGCCGATCACACGGCATCCTCCATCGCCTCCGCCAGCGCGCGGAAGGTCTCCTCCACGCCTGTCGCCTCGTCGCGGCCCTGGCGCAGCACCGCCTCGATGCGCGGGGCGAGGCGGAGGGCAGCGTCCACCTCCGGGTCCGCCCCCGGGCGATGGGCGCCGAGGCGCACCAGGTCCGTGGCGTCGGCGTGCAGGGCGAGCAGGCGGCGGGCGCGGCGGGCGAGGGCGTTCTCCGCCTCGCCATTGCAGCCGGGCACGGCGCGGGAGAGCGAACGCAGCACGTCGATCGCCGGGTAGCGGCCGGCCTCGGCGATGCGGCGATCCAGCACCACGTGGCCGTCGAGAATGCCGCGCACGGCGTCCGCGATGGGCTCGTTATGGTCATCGCCTTCCACCAGGACGGTGAATAGCGCGGTGATGCGGCCGGTTGCGTCGCCGCGATCCGGGCCGGGGCCGGCGCGCTCCAGCAGGCGGGGCAGTTCGGCGAAGACGCTGGGGGGATAGCCGCGGGTGGCCGGCGGCTCGCCGGCGGCGAGGCCGATTTCACGCAGGGCGAGGCAGTAGCGCGTCACGCTGTCCATCAGCAGCAGCACGCGCTTGCCTTCATCGCGGAAATGCTCGGCCACCGCCATCGCGGCATAAGCGGCCTCGCGGCGCATGAGGGGCGGCGAATCGGAGGTCGCGACGATGACGACGGCGCGGGCGAGGCCCTCCGGCCCGAGATCGTCCTCCAGGAACTCGCGCACCTCGCGCCCGCGCTCGCCCACCAAGGCGAGCACCGCGACGTCGCAGCCGGTGTGGCGGGCGAGCATCGACAGCAGCGTGGATTTCCCGACGCCGGAGCCGGCGAACAGACCGAGGCGCTGGCCGTCGCGGCAGGTGGCGAAGGCGTTGAGCGCGCGCACGCCGAGATCGATGCGCGGGCCGAGGCGGGCGCGCTGGGTGGCCTCTGGCGGCAGTCGGCGGAGCGGCAAAGCGCGCGGGCCGCGCGGCAGGGCGCCCCGGCGGTCAAGCGGCTGGCCGAGCGGGTCGATCACCCGGCCGATCCAGCCGTCATCAACGTGGAGCGCAGCACCCGCTTGGTGCAGCCGCGCGGTCACCCTGGCGCCGGGGCCGATGCCGTCGGTGGCGCCGAACGCCATGGCGCGGGCGGCGGCGCCAGCGAAGCCGATGATCTCGGCCACCACGGCGCGGCCGTCGCGGGCGTGCAGCGTCACCCGGTCACCGATGGCGAGATGCTCGGCGAGGCCACCGATATCAACGGCGAGCCCGGCGATGCCGACCACCCTGCCCTCGATATCGATCCCGGCGCTGGCGCGCAGCTTTGCCGCCGCCTCTTCGAGGCGTTGGGCGACTGCGTTGCCCCTCATGGCGAATGCGCCTTGTTAAGCTTCGTCGCATTTTTGCGATACATGGTCGATTAATCTCTGTAATTTCGATCATGAGAGGCCAAAATGGTGAAAAAACTATGGCGCAGCGTGTATTTCCTCGATAAATAACACTCATAGGTTGTATAGGAGATGTCCATGCGCGTCCTGTTGGTTGAAGACGATCTCGATGCTGCTCGCTCTGTCGCCCTGATGCTGAAATCCAGCGGCACGGTGGTGGACCAGGCGGACACCGGGGAGGAGGCGCTCGAACTCACCCGGCATTACGACTATGACATCGTGATCCTCGACCTCATGCTGCCGGACATGGAGGGCTATGAGGTGGTGCGCCGGATGCGGGCGGGGCGGATGGAAACCCCGGTACTGATCCTCTCCGGGCTCTCCCGCCCGCAGGCCAAGGTGAAGGGCCTCGCCCTCGGCGCGGATGACTTCATCACGAAACCCTATGACAAGTCGGAGCTAGAGGCGCGCATCCAGGCGATCGTGCGGCGCAGCAAGGGGTTCAGCCAGCCGAGCCTGCGGGTGGGCGAGTTGCAACTCAACCTCGACAGTCATGAGGTCTTCGTCGGCGGAAATTCGGTGCGGCTCACCGGCAAGGAATACGCGATCCTGGAATTGCTGACGCTGCGCAAGGGCATGATCCTGACCAAGGAGGCCTTCCTCAACCATCTCTATGGCGGGATGGATGAGCCGGAGATGAAGATCATCGACGTTTTCATCTGCAAACTGCGCAAGAAGCTCGCAGCCGCCGGGGCGCCCAACCTGATCGGCACCGTCTGGGGCCGCGGCTACATGATGCGCGAGCCGGATCAGCGC
Source organism: uncultured Rhodospirillales bacterium (assembly GCA_903865895.1). Lineage (GTDB taxonomy): Bacteria > Pseudomonadota > Alphaproteobacteria > Acetobacterales > Acetobacteraceae > CAIYPH01. Next base: position 13,611 of record CAIPLM010000361.1, read on the forward strand.
TCCGTCTTCGCGCCGCTGCCCACCACGCCCGCCCCCGCGGTGCTGGACCCGGCCCGCACGGCGGCTTGAGGGCATGGCTCCGCCGGCCACCCCGCGCACCCTGTCCATGCTCGGCCGTGTGCGGCGGATCGTCACCGAAGAGGCCCGCCAGGGCCTCGCCGCCGCCATCGCCGCCGAAACCGCGGCCGAGGCGGCGGTGCGCGACATCGCCGACGCGATCGCACGAGAGCGGGCAATCGCTGCCGATCTCAACAGCGATGACCTGATGGTGGAGTTCTATATCGCCTGGCTCGCCGAGGCCGGGCAGCAATTGGAGGCCGCGCGCCTCAAGCGCGACACCGCCGCCGCCTCCACCACCCAGGCGCGCAGCCGCCTCAACCTCGCCAAGGCAGCCGAGCAGACGGTGGAGCGGCACATCGCAGCGGCCGTCGCCGCCGGCCGGCTGGAAGATCTACAGCGGGAACAAATCGAACTCGATGAGGTGGCCCAGGCAGCCCACCCCGGCAAAGTTTCGGGGCCAGGTACCACGTTTGCGCGATCACCGCTGGCAAATCCATTGGATTGACGCCAACTTGCGCACCTTGCCCAGCCATGAAGGCCGGACAGCGGGAGCCTAATTGCCGAGATGACGGTCTACCATGACAGCCACAACCCCGATCTGCTCGAGCGCATCCCAATCGATTCCGCCCGCGTGCTGGATGTCGGCTGCAACGCCGGCGCCCTCGGGTTCGAATATAAGCGGCGAAACCCGGCTGCCCGCTATTACGGCATCGAGACTGACCCGGATGCTGCGGTCGTGGCGCGTACCCGGCTCGATGATGTGGCGACGACCTCCGTTGAGGACGAGCCGTTCCCCTTTGGCGACACGATGTTCGACTGCATCGTGTTTGGCGACGTGCTGGAGCACCTGATTGATCCCTGGCGCATCATCCGGCTACTGGCCCAGCGGCTGACCGAAACCGGGGTGCTCGTCATCTGTATGCCAAATGTCGAGCATTGGAGCTTCGCCGAGCGCATCCTGCGCGGCACGTTCGATTATGAAGAGCAGGGGCTGTTCGACCGCACGCACTTGCGATGGTTCACCTTCGAGACCACGCGGCGCGCAATTCGCGAGGCCGGGCTTGCGGCCTATGACGTCATGCCGCGCGTGTTCGACCGGCCCCAGGCAATCGCCTTCGCCAATGCCATGCGCCCGGCCCTGGAGGCCCTCGGCATCGACGTGCAGCACTACGCCAACCGTGCCGCCCCGCTGCAATATGTCTGGCGTGCCACTCGCCAGCCTTTGCCGACGATGTCAGTGGTATCCTCGATGCTCAACCCCGTCGGCGGCGTCAGCCATGTCCGCGTCATCGAGCCGATGGCGGCGCTCGCCACCTATACTGGCTTCTCCACCCGGATCATCAACTCCCTCGATCCCGGGCCGGTGGACCCCAACCAACCCCGCATCTTCATCTTCCACCGCCCCCTTCTGGCCGGGAATCCGGGCCTCGCCATGGTCCGACGCCTGCTCGATCGCGGTTTCGTGGTAGTCTGCGAATTCGACGACCACCCCGCCTATATCCCGGTGCTGCAACGCCCGGATATCCAGAATTTCCGCGCCGTCCACGCCATACAGACCTCCACGGAACCGCTCGCCGAGGTGCTGCGGGCCCAGAATCCGGAGGTTGCGGTATTCCCCAACGCCGTCAATCGGATACAAACACCGCGCAACTTCACCGATTCCAGCCACCTCACCCTGATGTTCGCCGGCATCAACCGCGAGGATGAATGGCCGGAATACCTGCCCGCCCTCAATGCCGTCGCAGCCCTGGCCGGTGAGCGCCTGACATTTCGCATCGTCGCCGATCGCGGGCTGTATGACGCGCTGGAAACGCCACACAAGCACTTCACCCCGCTCTGCGACTATGACACCTACCAGGACCTGCTGGCCCAGAGCGAGATCGCCTTCATGCCGCTCAAGGACACGCCGTTCAACCGTTGCAAATCCGACCTCAAATTCATCGAGGCAGCGTCATTCCGAGTCGTGGCGCTGGCGAGCCCGACCGTCTATTCCGGCTCGATTGAGGACGGGCGGACCGGGCTGATCTTCCGCGACCCACAGGAATTGCAGCAACGCCTCATCCGCCTCGTCGCAAACCCCGATGCTGCACGCGCGCTCGCCGACGCCGCGCGCAGCGACGTCACCGCCAAACGCATGCTCGCCAGCCAGATCCGCCCGCGCGCGGCCTGGTACCACAGCCTGTGGGAACGCCGCGAGGAACTAAACCGGCAACTACTCGCCCGCGTGCCGGAACTTGCACAACCCGCCGAGGTGCTGCATTCCGGGTCCTGAGTAGGACCAGGACAGGCAGGGCAGCGATGATACGGGCATTCTGGATGCGGGCAGTCGCGCTAACCGCGCGGATCATCCGCTGGATTCTGCGCCAGCTCGCCTGGTTGGACTATATGGCCAGCTTCCTGCGCAAACCCAGCCAGATCATCGCCAAATGGCCGCACGGCGAGATCACCGTCGGCCCCAAGGTCGCCGTCTTCATCCATTTCGATGGCCAGGGCGAGGTGCGCGACTACACGCTGCAATACGTCCGCGCCCTGCACGCGGCCGGCCTGTCCGTCCTGTTCGTCACCAACTCCGGCAAGCTCAAGCCCGCGGCGCTGGAGCGGCTCAAGCCCTACTGCGCCGGCGTGCTGGTGCGCCGCAACATCGGCTACGATTTCGGCGCCATGCGCGAAGGCCTCGAATATCTCGGCCTGCCGCGCGCCAACACCGAGATGGTGGTGATCGCCAACGACAGCATCTACGGCCCCTTCGGCCCGCTCGACGAAGCCATTGCACGGATCGACTTCAGCAAGGCTGATTTCTGGGGCGCCACCGATAGCTGGATGGAGCGCTACCACATCCAGTCCTACCTGGTCGCCGCCGGGCCGAAAGTGCTCGCCTCCAAAGCATGGCGCGATTTCTGGAAAGGCGTGCGCCCGGTCAAAGCGAAAAGCTGGGTCGTGTTCAAATACGAGGTCGGCCTCACCCAGGCCATCGTGCGCGGTGGCTTCGCCGTCGACGCACTCTGGCGCTACCATGACCTCATCCGCTCCGTGAACACCGCCTTCCTCATGGAACCGCGCAAAGACCTGCCGCAATCCGCCGAACCCATGCTCTCCATGCGCTTCATCCACGCCCACCGCATCCGCCACAACACCGCCACCCGCACCCCCCTCAACCCAACCTCCGACCTGTGGCGCCAACTCATCCAGGCCGGTTTCCCCTTCATCAAACGCGAACTCCTACGCGATAACCCCTCCCACGTCGCCGACATCATCGACTGGCGCGACGAAGTGAAAAAACGCTTCGGAACCGTCCCCGAAGCCATCGAACTCGACCTCCGCCGCGTCATGCGCAACCGCGTCTCCTGACCGGCACGGCCGCCCGGCGGCGGTTGGGCGGGCTTGAGCAAAGGCAAGGCGAGGGGGCGCCGCCCCCTCGACCCCCGGCCAGGGGCCGAGCCCCTGGACCTCAACCCTTTGAAGGAATGGTGAGAAGTGAGGGAGGGGGCCTACTCCGTGGTAGCA
>CAIPLM010000362.1 GCA_903865895.1 uncultured Rhodospirillales bacterium
CTCGGCGTTTCGCTGCGCGCCATCGATGCGGGGCTGGCCGGGTTCGGTTGGGGGTGGAGCGCACTGGCGCTGGCGGCATGGACGGTGGCGGCGATCGGGCTGCACTATGAGTGGAGAGGCGGCAGCGCGCGGAGGGGTTGGATGAAGGACATTCTCGACCGGCTGACCAACCGGGCCGAGCTGGAGCGGCTGCTGGCCGCGCCGGACGCCGGGGTGGTGATCGACGCCGTGGCGCTGGCGGCATCCCTCAAGGCGCGGGTGATCGGGCAGGATGCGGTGTGCGACGACCTCGCCGCCCAGATCCGCCGTCGCCTCGCTCTGGTGCAGCGCGGCAAGCCGGTCGGCGTCTTCCTCCTCGCCGGACCGCCCGGTACCGGCAAGACCTGGCTTGGCAAATGCCTCGCCGACGGGCTCGGCCGCAAGCTGCTGCATTTCGACATGGCGCAATTCGCCGCCCCCCACGCCGCCTCGCAGTTGTTCGGTGCGCCCAAGGGCTATGTCGGCTCCGACAGCTACGGGCGGCTGACCGCGGCGCTGAAGGAGACGCCAGATGCGGTGGTGCTGCTCGACGAGATCGAGAAGGCGCATCCGGAGGTGCACAAGAAATTCCTCACCGCCTGGAATGACGGGTTCATCACAGAAGCCTCCGATGGCGCTCAGGTCTCCACGGCGCGCGCCATCTTCATGCTGACCTCGAACGCCGCGACCGACGAGCTGGCCCTGGCCCAGTCCCGCCACGGCGAGGATGCCGAAGCCCTGCGCGGCGCCTCGGTGGAGGCGCTGCGGCGGGCGGGCTTCGCGCCGGAGGTGCTGAACCGCATCGACCGCATTTTCGTCTTCCGCCCCCTCGCCGGGCTCGACGTCGCGCGCGTCGCGGCGCTGGAGATCGAGGCGATGATCCAAAGCTACGGGCTCGCGGTGGGCGAGGGGGGCATCGACGCCCAACTGCTGTTCGACATGATGCGCCGGCAATCCCGCCTCGGCCCCTCTGCCTCGGCGCGCGATCTGGTGCGCGCCATCGAGGAGACCATCGGCGACGGGCTGATCGAGGCGCGACAGGGCGGCGCCAAGCGAGTGCGGCTCGCGATGCGTGATAGCGGCATCGCGGTCGAGCGGGCCGGGTGACCGCGGCCGGCCGCCTGTGGCAGTGCGCGCCCGCCTGGCGTGGCACCGTGCTGCTGGCGGCGCTGCTGACGGCACTCGTCGTCGCCTATCCACCGGCGCCACCGCCGCCAGCTTTGAGCGGCGGAAGCTATGCCCCGCCCCCCGCGGCTGTGGAACCGTTCCCCAACGCGCCCGTTCACAGCGGCAGCATCGGCTTCGGCGGCGTGATGGTGCCGCTGCCGGCGGGCGGTTGGCGGCAGTTGCACGGCTTTCATGGCGGCACCGGCAAGGGGCAATTCGGCGGCGTCACCCTGCTGCGCTTCCAGGGGCGGCGGCTGACTGGCGCGATCATGATTCAGGGCAGTACGGAGACTGACCCTGTTGGCGAGCCGCAGAAGCCGGTCTCCTGCGTGAGTGCCGGCTTTCCCGCGCTGCGCCATGTGGTGGAGGGGCCGCATGTCGTTTGCATCCTCGCCCGGCCTTACGCCTTCGCGCAGAATTGGGCGCCGATCCCGCCGGTTGCGGGCTCCACGGCGGACCTGCTGCGCACCACCATCGCCACCCTGCAAAAGGAGGGGATTGCCCTGCCGCCGGTCGTGCTGGCCGTCAATACGTCGTTCTATGACGGGCCCCGCTTGCTGCAGGCGGTCTATCACTTCGTGCCCACCGTGCCTGACCCCACCCCCCGCGCGATCGACTGGACGGACTCCGCCCGCCTCAACGCCGACCCGGCACGGCGCGCCTACATGGAGCGCGCGACGGAATGGGCGCGACGCTGGGGCGATTTGGTGGCACGGGCCTATGGCGGCGCGCGGGAGGCCATCCCGCCCGACCTCGCCGCAGGGCCGCAATAGGCTCCCGATGGCTTGACGATCGCCCCCGCCGCCACCACCCTCGGTGAAACTTTCAACGGGTGGAAATCGATGGGCCGGACTCTGGCGGAAAAAGTGTTGTCGCGGGTTTCGGGCGGCCGGGATGTGCGCGCCGGCGACGAGGTGATGGCGCGGCCGGACTTTGTCGTGGTCTATGATTTCCCTGGCTATACCGACGTCATCTTCCGCCAGATGAAGGAGGATTTCGGCATCGACCGGGTGACCGACCCCAGCCGCTACGCCATCTTCATCGACCATATGGTGCCCACCGCGACGCCGAAGGAAGAAGAACTCCATATCCAGACGCGCAACTGGTGCGCCGAGCAGGGGGTGCCGCTCTATGAGCGCCGCGGCATCGGCCACCAGGTCGCCGCCGAACTCGGCTATGCCACCCCCGGCGCCTTCGCGGTGCATTTCGACGGCCATATCAGCCAGCTCGGCGCCTATGGCACCCTGGCGATCGGGCTGCGGCGCAACATCCTCGAAGCCTTCGTGCGCGAGCGCGTGTCGCTGAAAGTGCCGCACACCACGCGGATCAACCTCACCGGTACGCTGCGCAAGGGCGTGATGGCGCGTGACGTGTTCCACCACATCGTCCGCGTGATCGGCCCCAGCGCCTGCCGCTTCCAGGTGATGGAGGTCGGCGGCCCCGCCCTGCAATACATCTCGCTGGAAGGCCGCCAGACCATTTGCGGCCTGGCGATGTTCACCGGCGCGGTGACGGCGGTGATCAACCCCGATGAGGCCTCGCTCGCCTACACCACGCCGCGCAACCGCATCGCCCTGCCGGTCGAGACCTCGGACCCCGATGCCGACTACGCCGCCGTGCACACGATCGACCTCACGGACCTCGAACCCATCATCGTGCTGCCGCCCAACCCCGCCAATACCCGCAACCTCTCCGAGCATCTCGGCATCGAGGTGCAGTCCGGCTATCTCGGCTCCTGCGCCTCCGGGCGGATGGAGGATCTGCGCATCGCCGCGCAAATCCTGAAGGGGCGGCGGGTGAAGGACGGGTTCTCGCTGCACGTCATTCCCACCTCGCAGGACATCATGGCCAAGGCCGCCGCCGAGGGGCTGATCGGCACGCTGGTGGAGGCCGGCGCCTTCACCTCCTCGCCCTCCTGCGACTACTGCTTCGGCCGCATCGCGACGATGACGGCGGGGCAGAAGGCGGTTTCCACCGGCACGCTCAACGTGCCCGGCCGCATGGGCTCGCCGGACAGCCAGATCTTCCTGGTCAACGCCGCCGCCGTCGCCGCCGCCGCCATCGAGGGCCGCATCGCCGACCCCCGCAAGTATCTCTGAGGGAGACTGCACATGGCGCTCGCCGATCTCAAGGGCCGCGTGGCCTGGGTGTTCGAGGAGGAGAACTTCGACGTCGATCTCATCGTCGGCGTGAAGAACATCAAAATCACCGACATCGCCGAACTCGCCAAGGCGGCGATGGAGGCGTACGACCCGGATTTCGCCAAGCTCGTCCGCCCCGGGGACATGATCGTCGGCGGCGGGAATTTCGGCTACGGCCACCCGCACTACCCGCCTTTGCGCGCGCTCAGCCATCTCGGCCTGCGCGGCATCCTCGCCGAAAGCTTCTCGCCGGGCTTCTGGCGCGGCGAAATCAGCATGGGCACGCCCCTGGTCTCCTGCCCCGGCATTCTCGGCCTGGTGAAGCGGTGGGACGAGATCGAGGTCAGCTGGGCCGATGGCGTGGTGCGCAACCTCACCCAGGGCACATCGCTGCCGTTCGAGAAGCTGAGCGCGGCCGACCGGTTGATGGTGGAAACCGGCGGGCTGGTGCCGTATCTGAAGGCTCAATTGCAATCCGCCTGATCGGCGGCAGGGAGATCGACCATGAAACAGCGCAAATGGTTCCGCGAACGCCTCCTCTCCGGCCAGACCATCTGGTCCGCCGGTGCCTATGACGCCCTCAGCGCCAAGCTGATCGAGGCGGCCGGCTTCGATGCCATGCTGACCACCGGCTTCGGCATTTCCGCCAGCCATCTCGGCCAGCCCGACGTTGAGCTCTACACGATGACGGAGAACCTCAACGTCGTCCGCCAGATCTGCAACGCCGTGGACATCCCGGTGGTGGCGGATTGCGACACCGGCTACGGCAACGCGATCAACGTGATGCGCACCGTGCGCGAGTTCGAGCAGGCCGGCGTTTCCGCCGTCATCCTTGAGGACCAGGTGGTGCCCAAGCGCTGCCCGGCGATCGCCAACCGCGTCGAGGTGATCCCCCGCGCCGAGGCCGTGGCCAAGATCAAGGCCGCCGTCGAAGCCCGGCGTGACCCCGATCTCGTCATCATCGCCCGCACCGATGCCGACACCGAGGAAGAATCGATCGCCCGCGCCCAGGCCTATATCGAGGCGGGCGCCGACATGATCCAGCCCATCAGCAAGACCTTCAAGGACGGCGCCGGCCTGCGCCGCATGAAGGCCGCGGTGAGCCGTCCGCTCTCGCTCCAGGTGCTCGGCTGGCTGGAGAAGGACCTCTCCTCCGATGATCTGCGCGAAATCTCGGGGATGGCGACCTTCCCGCTGGTGCCGCTGATGACGGTGGCGATTGCGCTGCAGCAGAACCTCGCGGCGCTGGCGGCCGCCAAGCACGCCGGCAACCTGCCGCTGCCGATGATGGACCACAAGAAATTCGCCGACGTGCTGGGCTTCGCGAAAATCACCGAGCTGCAGCATCGCCTGCTGCCGGAAGCGCCGGATTTCCTCAAGCACGCGGCTGAGTAAGGCAGGAAGGGCTTCTTTTTGAAAAAAGAAGCAAAAACTTTTTATCCGTTTGGCTCGCTGCCCTCCCGGGAAGGCGCGCGGCAAACGGATAGAAGTTTTTTGGTTCTTTTTTTCAAAAAAGAACCCCTTCCTTCCCCCTTTAACAAACGAAAGACGATGGGGAACACGACCATGACATTCCGTTCTACGCTGGCGGCGCTCGCCCTGGCGGCCGGTTTCGCCGCTCCGGCGCTGGCGCTCGATGCCGGCACCTACAAGGTGGGCTTCGTCACCGACAACACCGGCCCGCTCGCCTTCGCCGGCACCAGCTTCACCCGCGGCGCTGAACTCGCCGCCGAACAGATCAGCGGCGGCGGCTACATGGCCGTCGGCGCCAAGATTGAGCTGGTGCAGAAGGAGGGCGCGGGCGATGCCGCGCGCTCGATCCAGAGCTACAATCAGCTCATCGCCGATCGCAACGTGATCGCCACCGCCTGCTGCATCCTTTCGCCGATCGCCGGTGCCATCAAGCCGATCGCGCTCAACAACAAGGTGCCGCTGGTGATCTACGGTGCCACCGCGCCCGGTCTGCCGAGCCTGCCCTTCGTCTATAGCGTGACCGGCCTGCCCGGCCCGGCCGAGGTCGCGATGTCCAAGCACATCGCCGAGGTGGCGAAGCCGAAGACGGTTGCCTATTTCGTGCTGTCCGACAATGAAGCCTTCCAGGGCCGCTTCAAGGCCAGCCAGGCCGCGATGGAGGCCGCCGGCGCCAAGACGCTGGGGGTGGTGAGCGTGCTCTCCGCCGACACCGATTTCACCGCCGCCGCCACCCAGGCGATCGCGCTGAAGCCGGACCTGATGATGGTCTACACCACCCAGAGCCCGGCCGCCGGCATCATCGCCGCCGTGCGCGCCCGCGGTTGGGCCGGGCTGATGAGCGCCAATGACGCGATCTCCCCGCTCGCCGTGTTCAAGAAGATCGGGCCGCCGCTCGCCGGCGTGCCCTTCCCGGTGAATTTCTCGGCCGATGCCTCCGAGACCCCCAAGGCGAAGGGCTTCATCGAGGCCTATACGGCGAAGTTCGGCGCCGCGCCTGATCTCTACTCGGCGCAGGGCTACACCGCGATCTGGCTGATCGCCCAGGGCCTCAAATCCCTGCCGGGCAAGCCGAGCCGCGAGGCGCTGGCGACCGCTTTGAACAAGATCACCGAGCTGGAACATGACGTATATGGCGGCCTGCCGATGACCAACGGCCAGGCGGGCACCCGCTACACGCTGTTCCTGAACTGGACCCCGGACGGCAAGATCGCCGCCTGGAAGCCGTGACGGACGGGCGGGGCTGGTAACCGCTCCGCCTTCCTTCTTCGCACGATGGACCTGTTTCTCGCCCAGCTTCTGAACGGCTGCGCCCTGGGTGCCTTGTACGGCCTGTTCGGCATCGGATTCGGCCTGGTGTTCGCCACCATGGGCATCCTCAACGCCGCCCAGGGCGCCTATGCGAGCTGGGCGGCGATCATCGCGATGTATGCGATCGAGCTGGCCGGTCTGCCGTTTCCGCTGGCCGCTCTCGCCGGCATCGCGGCCGGCGGGGCGGTGGCGGTGCTGGTCGACCAGCTCGGCTTCGAGCCGCTGCGCCGCTTCGGCCCGGGCAACCACCAGGCGGCGATGCTCGGCGCGCTGATCACCTCGATCGCATTCTGGATCATGCTCGACAGCGCGGCCGGGCTGATGACCGGCCAGCAGAGCCTGGCCTTCCCGCCCGGCTCCTACCCTGCGACCGTGTTCCAGATCGGCCCGCTGCTGCTGCCGGCGATGCAGGCGGTCAGCCTGCTCGCGCTGGCCGTGGTGGGCGGCGGGATGCACTGGCTCAACACGCGCACCCGCTTCGGCGCCGCCATGCGCGCTGTTGGGTGGGACCCGGTGGCGGCCGCGCTCGGCGGCGTCAACAGCCGGGTGATCGTGGTGGCCACCGCCGGGTTGGCCGGTGGGATTTCCGGGCTCGCCGGGATTCTCGCGGGCATCTCCACCGCCAATATCTCGGCCGGGCTCGGCCAGGGGCTGATGCTCAAGGGTTTCGCGGCCGTCGTGGTAGGCGGCTATGACGATATCCGCGGCACCGCGATCGCCGGACTGCTGCTCGGCGTGCTGGAGGTGTTTTGCGCGCAATACCTCTCCTCCTCCTGGCGCGACGCCTTCGCTTACGCCCTGCTGCTCGGCTTCCTGATGCTCCGCCCACGCGGCCTGTTCGGCGGCGGCGGGTTCACCCGGGCATGAGTGACCTGCTGGAAGACCTGTGGGCGGCCTATGCCAGCACGCTCGGCTTCGCGATGGTGAATGCCTTCTTCGCATTGGCAACCTACGCCACCCTCTCGGCCGGCATATTGAGCTTCGCCGCCGTCACATACGGCGCCGCTGGCGGCTTCCTCGGCGCGCAACTGCTGCTCAACACCACCCTCCCACTGCCGCTGATCTTCCTCGCCTCCGCACTCGCCGGGCTGGTGATGGCAATGATCGTCGCCGCACTGTTCCTGCGGCTGGAAAGCCACTGGATGGCACTGTCGAGCCTCGCGCTGGTGCTGATCACCCGCGTGGTGGTGCTGAACACCCCCGGCCTCACCGGCGGGGTCAACGGGCTCAGCCTTCCCGCCCCCCTGTCGATGATCTGGCTCGTCGCCCTGCTGGCACTCGCCGTCTTTGGCTTCTGGCTGCTCGACCGCTCCTGGTACGGCATCGCCGCCAAATCCGTGCGCGAGGACCCATCCGTCGCCGCCTGCCTGGGGATCGACCCGCGGCGCATCCAGCTGATCGCCATGGCCGTCAGCGGCCTGGCCGGCGGGCTCGGCGGCGTGCTGATGGCGATGATGCTCCAATTCGTCTCGCCCGACACCTTCTTCATCCACGTCGCCTTCACCATGATCGCCGGCGTCGTGCTCGGCGGCTCGCACCACTGGTTCGGCCCGGTGCTGGGCGCCGCCGTCTTCACCGCGCTGCCGACGGTGATGCAGGCGGTGGTGCCCGATCTGCAGGACATCGCCAACGGCGCCGCCCTCCTGCTGATCATGATCTTCCTCCCCCGCGGCCTGCTCGACCCGCGCGCCATCCGCCTGCGCCGGGCCGCGAAATGAGCCTGCTGGCGCTCGACGGCGTGCGCAAATCCTTCGGCGGTGTCACCGCCGTGGCCGACCTCTCCTTCTCCGTGCGCGAAGGCGCGGTGGCCGGGCTGATGGGCCCCAACGGCGCCGGCAAAACCACCGTCATCAACCTCATCAGCGGCCTGCTCCACCCCGACACCGGCACCATCCGCATCGCCGCCACCGACATCGCCCACGCCCCCCCGCACGAAATCGCCGCCACCGGCCTCGCCCGCACCTACCAGAACGTCCGCCTCATCGCCGGCATGACCGCCCTCGAACAGGTTCTCGCCGGCCGCTACCTCCGCCGCGACACCTCCCTCCTCGCCTCCATCCTCCACCTTCCCGCCGCCCGCACCGCCATGCGCGCCGCCCGCGACCACGCCCGCGCCCTCCTCGCCCGCGTCGGCATGGACCACCGCGCCGACACCCTCGCCGAGACCCTCTCGTACGGCGAGCAACGCCGCGTCGAAATCGCCCGCGCGCTGGCCGCCGAGCCCCGCCTCCTCCTGCTCGACGAACCCACCGCCGGCATGAACGCCGCCGAATCCGCCGAAATCGGCCGCCTCGTCCACGCGCTGCGCGATGGCGGCCTCACCGTCCTCATGGTCGAGCACAACATGAAACTCGTGGCCGATTTCTGCGACCATGTGGTGGTGATGAATTTCGGCCGCAAAATCGCCGAGGGCACGGCCGCCGAGTGCATCGGCGATCCCGCCGTGCAGGAGGCCTATTTCGGGCGGCGCCATGCTCAGCATTAGCCAGCTCAAGGCCAGCTACGGCGCCATCACCGCCGTGCGCGGGATCGACATCGAGGTGCCGCGCGGCACCCTGGTCGCCCTGCTCGGCGCCAACGGTGCCGGCAAATCCACCACCTTGCGCGCGGTCGCCGGCATTCACCGCCCGATCACCGGCAGCATCCGCCTCGATGGCGCCGAAATCTCCCGCCTGAAGCTGCATCAGGTCGTCCGCCGCGGCCTGGCCTTCGTCCCTGAAGGCCGCATGGTCGTCGCCCCCCTCAGCGTCGAGGAAAACCTCACCCTCTCCTCCTACGCCGGCCGCGGCGACCAGGCGGCCCTGCTGGCGCGCGTCTACGCCCTGTTCCCCCGCCTCGCCGAACGCCGCAAGCAAACGGCCGGGCTGATGTCGGGCGGCGAGCAGCAAATGCTGGCGATCGGCCGCGCCCTGATGACCGCCCCCGCCATGCTGGTGCTCGATGAACCCTCCATGGGCCTCGCCCCCGCCATCGTCGATGTGGTGTTTGACGCCATCGCCGCCCTGCACCGCCAGGGCCAATCCATCCTGCTGGTCGAGCAGAACGCCGCCATCGCGCTGGGGGTGTGTGACTTCGCCTACGTGATGAAGCGCGGCGAAATCGTCGCCAGCGGCAAACCCGAGACCCTGCGCGACAGCGCCGAGATCGCCGAAGCCTATCTCGGCTAACCCGCGCCAACCGCCAACGCCGCCGATCCGGCATGCCGGACGGGCGGTGGTCTCTGAACGGGCAAACGCGCGCGCAAAATTGCGCAGCCAGCATCGCGCGCGGCATGGCGGCCCGCGCAGCGCCGGCAGGCGGCGCCAAGGCGGCGGCAAAACGCGCCGCACCATCCGCGCGCGGGAGTCCGCCGCACGCGCACACCCTGCATCCCCGCCAGCACGGCAAACCTGCCGCCCCACCGCTTCCGCCACCCCCGGCATATCCGCGGCCACATGCGGCCGCCGCGCCACGCGCCGCCCCGGCGCAGCGCGCCTGCCCACCACCGCGCCCGCGCGCGACGGCACCGTCTCGCACCCGCGCCCCGGCACATCCGCTATCGGCAATGCGGGCGACGGCGCCATGGCGAGCCGCCGCATCAGGGCCACGAATTCCTCCCCCATCGCATGCAGCCGCCGCGCCGCCGCCCGCCCGCCAGGGAACAACCCCCACAGCCACGCCGGCCCCAACACCGCCGCCACCAGCGCGGCGACGCACTCCGCCAGCAGCAGCGCGGGATGCGCGTCCGGCGGGGTAGGCCCAGCGGAGGAGGTCACGTCGTTCATATGTTTATATCTAACGATGACGCCCAAACGCCGTAGGGTGGGACGCCCCGCGTCCCACCACCCCCCAAGCCCACGGCCCAGCCGGAATCCCCGCTATCATGGCAGGCACTCCTGTCAGCCGGTGAGGGGCAAAGGTGGATTGGGTCATCGCCGTATGGTCACTCCAAATGTTGAGCCCGAAAATTTAGCAAACCACTCCATCGACGTCAACAGTAAAAATGACATGGATGTGAAAATTATTGTCTGGCGGGATGCCCCGTATCCCCCCCGCCCCGCAAGCAAAGCGGAACAACGAGACAGCGAGACAGCGAGATTTCCTCGATCCGCGGCAGAAGTCAGGAAGGGTAGGATGGGTGAGCGCAGCGAGACCCATCGCTCAGCGTCATCGCGAAGCGCAGCCGAAGTGATCCAGCCCCAGTCACACACCAATACAAGGAAGACGCGTCCCGGCGCTCCGCCCAGGGATCAGCCCCGGCCGGCCAACGAACACCGCCTCACCTCTCGAGATACGGACGTAAGAGCGAGGCGTCCCGGCGCATGCCCTGGGGTAATCCCACGGGCATCCGACGCAGCGCAGCCCCTCGGGGTAGACAACGCATTGGGAACGGAACCCGACCACCCCCTGCGCGCCCACTCCGCCCGCTTCACCCCGCCCGCCGGGCACCCTCCAATCCCCGAGCAATCGCCGCAAGCCGGGCACGGATCGCCTCCAACGCCGCGCCATCGCGGCATTGCGGCGCGCAGGCCTGCGCCAGCCAAATCTCATTGGCCGTCGCCCCCGCAAACGCAGGGTGCGCGGCAATCACCTTGCCGTTGTCGAAGTCACTGCGATTCCCTGTATCGAGATAGGATTCGCACGGCGCGCCCTCCGCCAGCACCACATCATGCTGCGGCAACTCGACATGCCAGTAGGTCACCTCCTGGCAGGGCTCCCGCACGATGCTCACCCCATTTACCAGCAGCCCCGCCGGGATCAGCAGCCCATCGATCAGCAGCGCATGCTCGGGGCTCACCCGCAAATCGCGCCCCGGCACCCCGCCGCCGAGCGCGCCCGCCTCGATCCGGATCGGCCAAACCTCGCTTGGCCGCGCGTGCCGCCGGCAATCAACCCGGCGGTGGCCGATCCACTGCACCGGCACCGCACCGCCGAACCCGGAAACCACCCGATCACCCACGCGCAAACGTTCGACGGCAACGGGGCCTGACGGGGTGGCAATCCGGGTGTCGCTGGTAAAGCAGGGGGCGGGGTTGTCGGTTGCGATCGAAATTCCGCTCAGTCCGGCACCAACCGAGAAATGCACCGTGCTCGCAATACCCGTCAGATGCAGCGAGGCTTCAAGCGTACTGCCATCCATCACCGTGAGCGTGCCGCTGCCCGCCGTGCCGGACCAGAAAACGTTTGTATTGCCGGTGAAGGGAACCGAGGTCAGGCTGATCGCATCGCCGCTGCTGAAATTCTCAATCGTCGCCCCAGGATCGATCGCGCCGGCCGTGATCAGCATCGTGCCGGACTGGTGGATCATCTTCGATCCCGCCGCGATAGTGCCACCCACAATCAGGCTTGACGTGGCGAGCGTCGATCCAGTCGCGCCGCCATTGAAAATAACTGCGCCCAAGCCGGAATAGTCGCCGCTGACCCTTACGATCCCCGCCGGGTTGCTGCTGTAGAGCGGACGAAGCTCGATCGTTCCTGCATTCAGCAGGCTACCGGCACCAATGCCGCCGGAATCATTGATAGTGATGGTGCCGCTGTTAGTAAGTGTTTGCGCCACCTTAACGTAATCGTCCAACCCCCCGGTTGTGACGAAGGCGCCCTCATTGATAAGGCTTCCTACGAAATCGACTTGCCCGATGAAGCTCTGCTTGTCCGCATGGATCGTCCCGAGGTTGCGGATAGTGTCGTTGGCATCGCCGAGCAACGGTGAACCCTGCGTGCCTGGGAACGTCTCCAACGTAGCGCCAGTTCCCAACGTCAGTGTTCCCGAATTCGCCAGGAACATCTGATTGGTCGCGGCAACTTGAAGGGTCACGTTGTCAATTGTCGGCGCTGTATCCGCGAAAACAAGCGCGCCGGTGGCGGCCGTGCCGCTAGATATAAGTCCAACGGTCGCAGTGGCTCCCTGAATGAAGGAGATTCCATTCACTACCTGAACGGTGCCCATCAGGTTGAGCGCACCGCCCCACGTCACCCCGTCCAGGGTTCCACCTGTTATGGTGTCGGTGCCCCCGGCGATTGCATAAGTGCCCCCACTCAGCACTGCGCCAGTAGCCAGCAGCGTCCCGGCCTGGACGGTAATTATGCCACCGAGCGCAAATCCGCCGGAGATCGACAATTTCGCTCCGGCGGCATTCAGGAGAACATTGCCTGCCGACTGGCCGCCACTCACGGTAATAACGTAGTTGAACGGCGCGTTGACGACCACGTCGTCGCCTGCGGAAGGAATGGTGTCGGTGCCAGCACCCACGATCCAGTTCGGGGCCTCGGACCAACTTCCCGGTCCGCCCTTCCAGGTTAAGCTACCCATGTTTCCCTCCTTGCGAAGCTCTATTACTTAGCCTGCAACTCCGACACGAGCGAGGACAATTCTTGAACTGCCTTCCACAATATGGGAATCTGCTCCCCCAAACGTAGTCCGAGAAAGCCCTCGGGCGCCTCCACATGCACTTGAAACCGGCTGCCTAGACCCGATCCGGGACGACGACTGTCAGGTTATAACCAACCCTGGACATTCAGTCGCTTCCCGAGGATGCGCGCTGTCGCTGGAAACTATGTAATATTTTGCATGAAATTGGGATAATTATATGGAAATAATCATTTTAATTTCATTGCTCCAACCTTCTCTCCTCCATCATCAGTATTGATAATTTCATAGTAAGACTGAATTCGACCTCTCACGTTCAAATATCTTTGGCATATCAAGACGTCCGACGCCGGAAGCCACAGCATGGAGTCAATTTCGTCACCTGGTAGAACCTCGTAAACGGACCCAGACATCATTCCAATATGTTCACCGTCACTCGAAACCCAAGATATCGAATCGTCCCAACAGTTCGCCGCCCCCCCCTGACTGGGGAACAAAAAAACAAAACCGAAAACGATACAAATTGACATAAGCCGAGAGATGATCACATCGCAAACTCCAAACTGAGCCCCAAATTGGGAACTCATACTGGTTGTGAAGCTCGTTTCAATTTCAGCTCTCCTCGTAACATTAACCGTGGGATTTGTAAAATGGCTTGTAAGGCGGATAAGTGCAGCGCATCCGCCACTCCGAGCATCATTAGACCGCGTACCACTGGCGCACCAAAAGGGGGGTATGGGTAAGTGCAGCGAGACCTGGCTTCGAATATGGCCTGACCGTGTTGTAGTCGTGCCGCCGCCTGGCCAGGTCGGTCCGCATGCCGATCGGTGTGGCGTCAGGTGTCCGGTGAATCCGATCTCAACACGAGCCGTTCGCCCCCTATTCCACCCGCAGCGCCGCCCGTGCCTCAGCAAACCCCACCGGGTCCTCCAGCGCGGCGAGCCGAATGGCGGCGACGCTCGCGAATCGCTGCGTCAGCGCCCGCCGCCGCGGCGCGCTGATCGGATGGCTCGGCGCCTCCCGCAGCAGATCGGCCGCCCCGTCCCAGGCCACGATCAGCCCGGTCTCATCCGGCAGGATCTCGCGCGGAAACTCGGCATCCACGGCGAAGTAGAGCGCGTCGGCGAACTCCCGATACTCCGGCCATTTGCTATCCACCAGGAAATCCCGCGCGCCCGATTTCACCTCGATGCACACGAAACCGCCATCCGGCCGCAGCGCCAGAATATCCGCCCGCCGCCCGTTCGGCAGCGTCACCTCGTGCAGCGCCGCCCAGCCCAGCCGCAGGCACAGCCGGGCCGCCGCCTTGCGCACCGAAGCCGCCCGCTCCGGAAAACTCGGCGCATCACTCACAGCGTGTCGATGGCCCGGGCCAGCGCCACATCCCGCCCACTCAGCCCGCCGGCGTCATGCGTGGTCAGCGTGATATCGACGCGGTTCCACACATTGCTCCATTCCGGATGATGGTCCTGCTTCTCCGCCAGCAGCGCGACGCGCGCCATGAAGCCGAAGGCGGCGGAGAAATCCGCGAAGGTGAAGCGCCGCGTGATCGCCTCCCGCCCATCTGCCAGCCGCCACTCCGGTAGGGACGCCGCCAATTCGCCGCGCTCAGCCTCCGTCAATCGTGCTACCATGATGCCGTCCTCCTGATACCGGTGCCGCCATGCAGTTCACCACACCGCCCGACCCCGACACCATCGCCAACCTGGCCGAACGCGCCCTCAACGCCATTCCCGCCCGGCTGCGCGACCATATCACCAATCTCGCCATCGCCGTGGAGGAGGAAGCGGATGATGACACGCTCGCCGAGATGGGCTTCGAGACCCCCTGGGAGCTCACCGGCCTCTATCGCGGCACCCCGCTCGGCGAGCGCAGCGTGGCCGACGTCACCCGCGCCCCCGATCTCATCATCCTCTACCGCCTGCCCATCCTGCTCGAATGGATCGAGGAAGGGGAGGACCTCTATCGCCTCGTGCGCAACGTGGTGATCCACGAAGTCGCCCATCATTTCGGCTTCACCGACGCCGAGATCGCCGCCCTGGAGGCCGAGATCGGCGACTGACGGGCGCTTGCTCCGCGGCTTGGCGCCAACCATATTGGCGCCAAGGGGAACGGCATCTGCCTCGAAGGAGCGCTGATCATGCGCATGCTTGCCCCCACCGCCACCCTCCTCGCCACCCTCCTCGCCACGCTCGCCGCCTTGCCCGCCGCCGCGCAAACCGCCGGCGATATTCCGGCCGGGCGCGTCATCGCCCAGACCTGGTGCGCCAATTGCCACGCCGTCGAGATCACCGCCCAGCAGACGGCGGACGGGGTGCCGAGCTTCCCCGCCATCGCCCGCATGGCCTCCACCACGCAGCTCTCCC
>CAIPLM010000363.1 GCA_903865895.1 uncultured Rhodospirillales bacterium
GGCGGTCGCTGCGCTGGCGCTTCCAGATCCTGTTGAAGGGAATGCCGTCGAAACTCATGTGTCGCCGCCTGGTGCGGCGGATATCGAGGTGGCCCTTGCGGTCCTCGGAGCGCTTGCGGCTGTAGCGGGTGGCAATCTGCTTGGCCATGTCGCGCCCCAGGCTGCGCATGCGGTCCCTGTCCCGCCGATCACGCTGCGAAAGCCGCACATTGCGCAGCGCGCCCTCGCGGATCTCCCGCGTCGTCGCCGCCGAGAACAGCGTCAGCTGCCGTTCCATGTATGCCCGCGACTGAGCGCCGATCGCCGCCCGCATCGCCTCCAGCCGCTCGGCGGTGGCCTCGTCCGCCCCCTCGCCGCGCAGATGCGCGATGTCACGGTCAAGCTCCGGCAGCCCCATCTGCTCCAGGATGCGCCAGGCGAACATATTGGTCTGGGTGAACAGCGCGATGTTGGAAGCGCCAATCGCCGCCGCCGCACTCTCCATCGAGGCCGCCAAACCCGCCTGATCGTTGTTGAGCAGCATGGAGGCCAGCGGCGACATCCCATCGGTATCGGCCGGTGGCCCGTCCGGCCGCGCGCCCTCCCCTTCGGCCTCGCCGGAGGTGACCATCTCGCGCTGGAAGAACATGTCGAAACAGGCCTCGAAGGCCCGCTTGTCCTCGATCGTCTTGCCCAGCGACAGCGAGAGGGTGTCCCGCAGCAAATCGCGGTCGGAGTAGCCCACCACCTCGGCGGCGCGGAAGGCGTCGATCGACTCGGCGACTGAAATCACCACCCCCGCTCCGCGCGCGGCGCGGAGCAGGTCGAGCAGCATCTGGGTCATCGCCGCCCTCCCTGCCGCACGGGCCTAGTCTTCCAACCCGCCGTCGCGCCGGGCCTTATGCACCAGCTCGCCGGCCGCCTTGCCGCCCATCGTCATGTCGCCTTCAAACTTCAGCAGCAGGTTCAGCGTATCCTGCACCACATCGGTATCGAGCCGCGCGGCGTTGAGCAGCAGGATCGCCCGCGCCCAGTCGATCGTCTCGCTGACAGAGGGGAGCTTGCGCAGATCGAGCCCGCGCAGCTGCTGCACGAAGCTGACGAGCTGCCGGCGCAGCGAGTCCTCGATGCCGGGGATGCGGCTATCGATGATCTGCTCCTCAAGCTTGGCGTCGGGGTAGCCGATGTGCAGATGCAGGCAGCGCCGCTTCATCGCGTCGCCCAGGTCACGCGTGTTGTTCGACGTCAGGATGACGATCGGCTTCACGATGGCCTGGATGGTGCCGATCTCGGGGATGGTCACCTGATGGTCCGAGAGGATTTCCAGCAGGAACGCCTCGAACTCCTCGTCCGCCTTGTCGATCTCGTCGATCAGCAGCACGGCGCCCCGCGGCTCCTGCAGCGCCTTGAGCAGCGGGCGCGGTTCAAGGAAACGCTCGGAGAAGAAGATGTCGTCGAACTCGTGCAGCCGGCCGAGCGCGGCCTCCATCGTATCGTCCTTGGAGAGAACGGCGCTCACCTTCTCCTTTAGGATTTGGGTGTAGAGCAGCTGCTTGCCGTACTTCCACTCGTACAGCGCCTTGCTCTCGTCGAGCCCGTCATAGCACTGCATGCGCACCAGCGGCAGGCCGAGGAACTCGGCGGTCGCCTTGGCGAGTTCCGTCTTGCCAACGCCGGCCGGCCCTTCGGCCAGAATCGGCTTACCCAGCCGCATAGCCAGAAACAGCGCCGTCGAGATTTGCCGGGAGGGGATGTAGCCAGTGCTCGCCAGGCCGGCGCGCACCGATTCAATGGTCGGGATGATGTCAGAAAATTGGGTTTCCACGTCTCGGTCGTCCTGCCGATGAAAGCACCTGCCTAGCGTGGATTCGCCGCCGCGGCGAGAGGCTTAGCAGGGAAAGGCTGGCATGCAGGGATTGCCCAGCAGCGCCCGTCGGGGCGTGCCGAGGCAAAGCGATTTTCCAGTGAGGTGCGTCACAGACAGTTTACGAGTTCGTGGTGAAAGTGACGCCATGCCGCGGAGATGATCCGCGGGATGTTGGAGGTTTCAGCGATGCGCGCCAGCCGTCATATCCTGCTTGTGGACGATAACCGAGCCCATTGTTCCACCATTTCCCTTGCGCTCGAGACCTGCGGCGGCTTCGCAGTCTCGGTCGCCGCCGATGCGCCGGACGCGCTGGCCATGGCCGGCTCGCGGACCCAGCATTTCGACGCCATCATGCTCGATCTCGCGCCGGTCAGCAGCGCCGTCACCCTCTGCGCCGATCTCCGCCGCCGCGGCGTGCGGGTGCCGATCATCCTGGTGACCGACGCCGATAGCGAGGAGGACGTGGTGCGCGGCCTCGACGCCGGCGCCAATGACTATGTGGTGAAGCCCTTCCGCCTCGCCGAACTCGTCGCCCGGCTCCGCGCGCAGATCCGCGTCTTCGAAACCAGCGAGGACGCGGTGCTGGTGATCGGCCCCTACCATTTCCGCCCCGGCTCCCGCTCCCTCACCGAACCCACCACCAACCGCCGCGTGCGGCTGACGGAGAAGGAAGCCGCGGTGCTCAAGCACCTCTACCGCGCCGGCAGCACCCCGGTGCCGCGCCAGGTCCTGCTGCGTGACGTCTGGGGCTACGCCAGCGGCGCCAGCACCCACACGGTGGAAACCCACATCTACCGCCTGCGCCGCAAGATCGAGCCCGATGAGCGCGTCTCGCGCATCCTCGTCAACACCGATGGCGGCTACCGCCTCGGCTTCGATCGCGGCGCCACCATCGGCATGGCCGCGATGCCACACCACACCCCCGCGATGGTGGCGGCCGAATAGGCCGCCACCCCACGCGCCTCAGCCGGTCACTTCGGGCAGCCCCTGGATCGTCAGGTTACGCTCGGCCGGCACGCAGAGCAGGTTCATCGAGACGATGTTCCCGAAGATGTTCTCCGGGTCCTCAGCGAAATTATTCGGCGTGAACAGCGGCGGGTTGTGTTGATAGAGCCGGTAGTTGAGGCCGAGCAGCAGCGCAATCAACTCGGCCGACCGGTTCGGGCGATCATTCTCCACATACATAAGCGGCCGGTGCGCGGCGATCATCGCCGCCCCTCCCTTGATCGCCTCGACCTCCATGCCCTCCAGGTCCAGCTTCAGCACATGGCAAGCCGGCAGGCCGAAATCATCGAGCCGGCGCAGGCTCACCCGCTCCCCCTCGCTGACACCGAGCAGCGACAAGCCGCCGAAATTATTGGGCCGGTCCGGCGCCAGGAACGGCACCATGATGTCCCCCGCCTCGGCCCCGACCGCCACCTGCATCGCGTGCACATTGGCGCAGGAATTCAGCGCCAGATTGGCGCACAACGTCTGAAACACGATGCGCTGCGGCTCGAAGGCGATCACCCCCCCCTGCGGCCCCACCAGGCGCGACAGTTCCACCGTATGCGCGCCGATATTGGCGCCGACCTCCACCACCAGCATCCCCGGCAGCACGATGCGGCGGAATACCTCGGTTTCGCCCGGCGAAAACTCGCCATACTTGCGCAGCGAGGCGCCGACATACTGATCATGCCGATTATACAGCATCGGCCCGCCGCGACACATCGCGACGTCATTGAACCCGGTCTCGGGAATGGTAGGCGGAGGACGCTGCGGCATGTTTCCCCACTCGACGGAACTGCCGCAGTGTAGGATGCAGCAGCCACGCCGCGCCAGTCAGGCATACGCGATAGACCGAGACCCCACATGATCCAGATCGACGACCGCCTGAGCATAGACGAAGCCGAAATCGCGGAAACCTTCATCCGCGCCTCGGGCCCCGGCGGCCAGAACGTCAACAAAGTCTCGACCGCCGTGCAAATCCGCTTCGACGTGCGCAACTCCCCCTCCCTCCCCCACGCCGTGAAAACCCGCCTCACCCGCCTCGCCGGCCAACGCATGACCAATGACGGCGTGCTGGTGATGACCATGCAGGAATTCCGCAGCCAGGACCGCAACCGCAGCGCCGCCCGCGACGCCCTCGTCGCCCTCATCCGCGAAGCCGCCATCCCGCCGGTGCCCCGCCGCCCCACCCGCCCCACCTACGCCTCCAAACTCCGCCGCCTCGAAGCCAAATCCCACCGCGCCGGCGTCAAATCCACCCGCAACCGCAAACCCGACCACGATTGAACCAGGGACCCCCAGCATGACCCCGCGCAGCTTCCTCATGATCCCCGGCGCCCCCACGCCCGTCGCCCCCTTCAGCCACGCCGTCGAAACCGATGGATGGGTCTTCCTCACCGGCCAAATGCCAACCCTCCCCGAAGACGACGCAGCCCCCCTCCCCGAAGGCATCGAAGCGCAAACCCGCCAAGTCATGGACAACCTCATCCTCGTCCTCAAAGGCGCCGGACTCGGGCTCGAACACGTCGTCTCCGTCCGCGCCTACCTCACCCGCTTCGACCAAGACTACGCCCCCATGAACACCACCTACCGCAGCTACTTCCCCGCAAACCGCCTCCCCGCCCGAACCTGCATCGGCGTCACCGGCCTCGCCCGCGGCGCGCTGGTGGAAATCGACATGCTCGCGCGGCGGTAGGGCACGGAGAGTAAAGTAGGGCGAGGGGCTCCGCCCCTCGACCCCGCTGGGGGCTGAGCCCCCAGACCCGCATTCGTTTAAGAGGGTGAGAATAAAGAGAGGGGGCCTACTCGGTGGTCGCAACCGGTATTATGCATCAGCCGCCACCAGGGGAAAACCGCCGCGATACCCACATTTCGTCGCGGAGGTGCCCTATGAACGCGGATGATACTGCCTGCCGTCTTGACGCCATTCGGCGTGAGCGGGAACAGTCCCATACATGGCAGGTCGAACTGACTGGCGGGGTGTACATTTCGGTGTTGCGGCGGCAGCCGCAGCCGGAGGCGTCGCCATGATCTGGAACACCCAAGCGATGGGTTGGCTATTGTTGGGCGTCGGCGCGGCCGGAATGTCAATGGCTCTAGTCCATCGGTACGTGCAGACCTTGATAATGATTATTTGCGGTGGGGCGGCAATCGGGCTCGTCATTGTCGCCTATTATACATTGCCGCATCCGCCGTTGGTAAACACGCCAGATCCGGAGTCGATTGGCGCTGCAAGAATTCTTCAGCAAAATCTAGCGGTTCAGAATTTTCGCGACCGAGCGATTGATGATGTGCTGGCTCATTGGGATATCCTCAAGGAACGAGGTGCCCCGGATGACGGCGGAGAAATTGCACAGCACGCACGCCAGGAACTAAGAGCAATCCAACAGAGCGTGCGAATTTTGGCGCTTAGCGAAGGTAATGGCTTGGTCATCCAAACCGCGCCCAACACCTTCCGCGTGACATTCCCCGTGGTGATGCGGGCTGTGCCCGGCGTCATCCCGCGCCGCCTTCCGGCTGGTATCACGGACGCGAAGACAATCGAGGCGACAAGGATCGGCGCAACGATCATCTACGCCCCGATGACAGTGCCGGTGGACATCAAGGACGTTGATCTGTTTTTCAACGCAGAGTTCTAAAGATCAGCGAGGGTCATCCCCTCCATCTCTAGCGCCGCCAGGGTTGCTAGGAAGAAGGTGGCTGCAACCGTTCCTCGGCTAAGTTTGTTGGCGATGGAAGCCTTGGTCTCGGTCAAGCCATGGTCTTCCAGTCGCTTTGCCAGTTCTTCATATGTGACGTTGGCTCTCTTCAACTCAGCCTTGAGGAAGCGCGCCGCTTTCTCCGCCAGTTCCTTTTCGCTCGCTGCTAGGCCCATGTGCTCGCTCCCATAATCGGTGAGTGGATATCATATCCGATAATATGATGTTGACAATGGGAACGTCGCTTCCTATCGTATCTGACAATACGTTATCAGATACGGGAACAAATGGCACAACACTTCCTCCTCAGCAGCAAGGCCCGGACGCTCAGCGTCGGTGCCGTTGCGCGCATGACGGATGGAGAGGTTGAAGCCATGTTCAAGGCGATCCGCTGGCCGGAGCATGGCGGCAAGCCCCACTGCCCGCATTGCGGCTGCCCGACCGTCTACGAGGCTCGCCGCCCGTCTGGCGCTCTCCGGTTCCGCTGCAAGGCTTGCCGTGGTGATTTCAGCCTGACGAGCGGGACCATCTTCGCCCACCACA
This sequence comes from uncultured Rhodospirillales bacterium, assembly GCA_903865895.1. Taxonomy (GTDB): domain Bacteria; phylum Pseudomonadota; class Alphaproteobacteria; order Acetobacterales; family Acetobacteraceae; genus CAIYPH01. Next base: position 6,076 of record CAIPLM010000363.1, read on the forward strand.
AGATGCCGCTCCGCTCCTACCTGATGGCCGTCGCGTTGTTTTCCAATGAGGTTAAAGGCAAGTCGGCGCTGGCCATGTCCCGCGAGTTGGGCACGCACTACCGCACCAGCTTTGTGCTTTGCCACAAACTGCGCGAGGCGATGGCCTTGGAGTTGAAAGGGCGAATTGTCGGCGGTCCTGGGCGCGTGGTGGAGGTGGACGGCATGTATGTTGGCGGCTACGTGAAGCCGGCCAACCACAAGGAGAACCGCCGGGACCGCCGCCTTGCCAGGAACCAGAACGGCAAGCGTCAGGTCGTGGTGGTGATGCGCGAGCGGGACGGGCATAGCCTGCCGGCTGTGTTCAAAAGCGAGTCGGCCGCGCTGGGGTTCATCACCAACCGCGTCGCCAAGGGCACCGAGATCATGGCCGACGAGGCCGCTTCATGGAACGACCTGCAAGCCCGTTTTCCGATGCGCCGGATTGATCATGGCTCGCAGTACAGCGACGGCGCCGGCACCTTCACTAATGGTGCTGAAGGTTTTTTCTCTCGCATGCGTCGGGCAGAGATCGGCCACCATCACCACATTGCCGGGGCATACCTCGTCAGGTACGCGCAGGAAGCCTCCTGGCGCGAGGATAACCGGAGACTGGCCAACGGCACCCAGGTTCGGAACGTGGTCGCCCTGGCTCTTGCATCACGCCCCAGCGTGGACTGGTGCGGCTACACCCAGCGGTGGCAACGGGCCTAGCCCGAACATGCAAAAGGCGCCGTAGCGGCGCCCTTCGGAAATTGGTATGATGTAAGCTGACAGTCGGGTTGCCGCCCGAGTAGTCGGAGATATTGACCATCCATGGCCCGTGCAACGCATGTAGCACGGGAAAGGCGCTTTTCGCTATGGTCAAAATCAACCCTCCATCGCCGGACGGCAGTTCTGACGATGCCACCATTCCGTTGACGCCCCAGCAGTTGAAATGGAAGCAGCAGGGCTACGGGGCTTCGGTCCAAATGCAAAGGATCATCCGAGATAAGGACGGCAATCGGATTGGAACGGAAGTAACGCCCGAGGAGCCGGCCGACTCACACGAGATCACGACAGATGAATTCTACCAGAAAGCCCGTGGCGGCCCTGTCAAAGCATGGTCTCGCTCGCTGGCGACGCATCGCCAGTCCCGCGCTTCCGCAGCGACAACAGCACCAGCCAAGGCAAAGCCTAATTGGTGATGGCGCACGGGCTATTTCGCGTAGAATTCGTCCATAGAAATCGCATGCGACCGCGCGTTGCCGCCAGAAACCGCGTACAGCGTGAAGCTGATCCAATCAAGATCGTGCATGTTCTTGGCGCCATCGAACTCACCAACCCCTTTCGGGTCCATGAACTCGGCGCAGTCGTCTCCGAGCAGCCCCCCGAAGACCCATTGAATGCGATAAGACCCATCGGGCAGGTAGTCGAAGGAAGCAGACTGCCCGGCTTCCACAAAGAAGGACACAACGAGCCTGCGTCCAATTGCGGTCCGCACTTTCACGATGGCATTACCTTGCGTGCCATTATGGATTTTGACGCTTCGATCATTGGTGCGAACAATAGGCCGATCAATAAACATGATGTCGCCGTTGTTCGGTTGAGTCTCACAAACCGGGGGCGGAGGCGGCGCCGGTTGTGGGACTTGGAAAGGGCGAGGCTGCGGGCGTGGTGGCGATGCGGCGGCTGGTTGGGGAACTGGCGATGGGGGTGGTGGGGCTATGACGATTGGCGGAGCAACGGGTGCAGCCTGGGTCACTGGTGGAGCGACCGGCGCGGGCAGGGGGACCGATGCGACAACCGCAGGAGGGGCGAGCTTCGGCACATTAACGTAGCTGCCGAGGACAAAAGCAGCGAACGCCATGACTGCCGCACCACAAGCGACAGCCCAAGGGTTTTGCCACAAGTGATCCTTCGGCGGCTGGGGCGACGGGGCGATTTTCGGATGCAACCGGATCGTCACCCCGCACCCTTCGCATCGCATGGTCGGTGTCACATCCACCCACTCAACCGGCCGTTCGTGCCGCCTGCCGCATTTCGGGCAGCGGACGCCTATCGCTTTGATTTCGTTAAAAGGAGCGTCTGACATGCCAGAAAGCGCCATTCAATCGGTGCAGCGTTTGACGCGAGAGCAAGAACTTTATCTTCTCGCGCAACTCAGCGCGAGGATGCCTCTCCCTGAATTTCTGTTAGGGCCGCCAGAATTCGATCAAGAATCGGGACTATGGCGTCGTGCCACCCCTGTGACGCATGATCGGCAAGTGCGGGGTCAGCACCAGGGATCGTCAGACCATCAATCTCCTGAGTGAGATGTTGCGCAAACCTTGCGAAACGGTCGGCTCCATCTTGGTGCGCTCGATATTGTGTGATGTAGAGATTTTCCACCAGCTTTGAAATCATCTGCGTCTCATGCCGAAGGCGCGTAAGGTCTTCCTGAACAGAATCGGCCATTGAACTCGCTCCCTGCGGCTTCCCGAACCTACGGTAGCCAATGTGGAGGCGAGAGTCAGTCCCGCCGCGTCACCTGCCATTTGGTATCCCAGCCTTCCCCAACGCTCTCCAGCACCCCTCGGCGCTTGTGGCTACTTACGGTCGCTCGCACGCGATCTAGCAGGTAGGCGCTCAGCTTGGCGTCGTCAGTGTCGAGCCCTTTGCTCGCCATAATCCCCATGGTGATGTCCCGGCAGGACAGCGCCCCCTCGGCCTCGCGGAAAGCCGCCATGCACAGCCCGGTCAATTCGCCAGTTCGGAAATACGCGCTCGCCGTTGGCCTGCCCACCGGCCTAATTGCCTCGGGCTGCGCCTCTGGATCAAACAGCAGCAGGGTTGCCCGCACATGCGCCAGATCGGCACGCCTCCGCGCTATCTCGCCCTCAAGCGCCCGGACTTCGCCCACCAGCGTCGCAACCTTTTGCGAAAGCCCCTGCACTATGACACTATCGACCATCGGCCCATCGCCCCAAATATCAGGGCGTCAGCCTAGGCCAAGCCGCATTCCCCACCTCATAATCCACTGGTGGCAACTGATGCATAACACCGGTCGCAACCACGGAGTAGGCCCCCTCTCTTTATTCTCACCTATCCTTAAGTGAACGGTTCCTAGGGGCTCTGCCCCTAGGCGGGTCCAGGGCAGAGCCCTGGCCTTCCTTCCCTCTCCATGCCCCACCCGCCGCGCGTGCCTGTCTATTCCGTCTCGTCCAAGGCGCGGCGGTCGCGGAAGGTGGGCCCGTGGAGGGGGTGGGCGGTGGTGTATTTGATGCGTTCCATGGCGAAGCGGGAGGTGACGTTTTTGAGCGGGGCGATGGCGATGAGGCGTTTATAGAACCCGTCATATTCGGCCATGTCGGCGCAGACGACGCGGAGCATGTAGTCGACTTCTCCGGCCATTCGGTAGACTTCCATCACTTCCGGCAGGCTGGCGACGCCGGCGGCGAAGCGGCTGAGCCATTCGGGCGTGTGGTCTCCGGCTTCGACGGCGACCATGACGCTGAGCCCCATGCCGACACTGGCGGGGTCGAGCAGGGCGACGCGGCGGAGGATGACGCCGGCGGCCTCCATTTTCTGGATGCGTTTCCAGCATGGCGTGGCTGAGAGGCCGACGCGATCGGCGATCTGGGCGATGGGGAGGGTGGCGTCCTCTTGCAGCAGGGCAAGGATGTGGCGGTCGATTTCGTCCATGCGCGTACTCCGGACCGCCGGGGATGAATGCTCCGCGCGGGGCGCCTTTGCGTTTACGTTTTGTCAGTCAATCGCACGCAATCTACCGCCATGCCCGGAGCCTGGCCATGACGGAGAAATGTCACTCGATCGCGATTGCGCCCACCGCTGTTGTCTCGCCGCTGGCGGACATCGAGCCGTCGGTGCGCGGCACGCGGATTTTGATCGGCGAGGGCGTGGTGATCGATGCCTTCGTGAAGATCAAACCGGCCGGCGGCGGCGGGGATGTGACGATAGGGTCTGGCTCGGTGATCAATAGCGGCTGTGTGCTCTACACCGGCAACGGCA
>CAIPLM010000364.1 GCA_903865895.1 uncultured Rhodospirillales bacterium
CCGTTGCCGGCATGGGCGAGCGTGCGCGGATCGTTGGAGCCCGGCGCATCGTTGAAATACTGGATGGCGCGCTTGTTGCCGCGATTGCCCCAGTCAAAGAAAATCCGCCGATTGCCACGCGCGGCGTCGACGGGGCGGACGATGGTGACGTCCCCCGCGAAATGCACCATCCCGTCCGGCCCGCGTGGCGCCAGCGCGATATCGGTGATCGGGGCCTGGCCGGGGTGGGCGGGGTCAACGGCGTAGCGGGCCCGGCCGATCAGTACCTCGTACGGCCCGGCATCGCCGAAACTGGCGCCACCGGCGAAGGGGAAGCGGCTGGTGATGTCGAGCTGCATCGCGTCTCTCCTGTACTTCCTCCATGTCAGGCCGGCGGCAGCCCTGCGTCAATCGCGGTCCGCGCCGTCTCCCCCATGCCGTCCGCGGCTGATAGGGTGATGGCGCGGAATGGGGGCGGGCGTGACGGCGGGACATGCGACGAGCGATGGCGAAAAGCGATCCCGCTTGATCGGCATCGGGTTGATGACGCTCAGCACCTTCATCTTCGGCTTCAGCAACGTGCTGGCCAAGCACCTCACCACGCAATACCCGATCGGCGAGGCGCTGGTGATCCGCTCCGGCTTCGCTTTGCTGCTGCTGCTGCCCTTCGTGCGCTCGGCCGATCTGCGCGCCATCGCCCGCGGCAGCGCGGGGCTCCATCTGGTACGCATGGTGCTGGCCGGCATCGAAATCGCCTGCTTCTACTGGGCGGTGGCGCGGCTGCAACTCGCTGACGTCTCCACTTTCTACCTCTCAGCCCCGGTGATGCTGACGGCGATTTCCGCCCTCGTGCTGCGCGAGACCGTCGGCCCAGCCCGCTGGGCGGCGACGCTGCTGGGCTTCGCCGGCGTGCTGGTGGCGCTGCGGCCGACCTCTGGAGCCCTCTCGGCCCCGGCGATGATCGGCCTGCTCGGCAGCCTGCTCTACGCCATCTTCCTCGCGGTAACCCGCCGCCTGCGCGGCACACCGGGGGTGGCGATGGTGCTGCTGCAACTCATCGCGCTCACCACCGCCGGCGCGGTGACGGTGCCTTTTGCCTGGGAAACGCCGGATGTCCCGGGCTTCGCGCTCATGGCCGGCGTCGGCGTGATCGGCATTTGCGGCTATTTCTGCGTCAACCGCGCGCTGCAACTGGCGCCCGCCTCGGTGATCGCGCCGTTCCAGTATCTCTCGATCATCTGGAGCGTGGTGCTCGGCTACCTCGCCTTCGGTGACATCCCGGGGGTGGCGACGCTCGCCGGCGCCGCGCTGATCATCGCCGCCGGGGCCTTCATCCTCACTCTCGAACGCCGCGAGCAGGCGGCGAAAGCCTAGAGCGTGATCGTTTGAGGCCGACAGGTCAGAAAACGTGAATCACGCGCCGGAACAATGGCTTAGAGCGCCAACGGAACGCCTATCAGTTCCGATGGCGCTCTAAGCCCTACTCGAAGATCTTCACGTATTCGTAGTCGCCCGGCTTGCCGTCGATCCCCGTCTTTGGCGGCGCAATCCAGGACGCGTATTCCCCCACCTTGTGCACCGGCTGCATCAGCGTGGCGATGAACGCCGCATCCGCCGCGGTCGGCAGGAACTTGTCCCGCCGTGCCGCCCACTCCTCCGCGGTGAGGATATTGCCGTCCGGATCGGTCTCAATGCCCGCGAATTCGCCGATGTGCCGGTTATGCGCCTGGTGCGGCAGGCTGAGGCGGAAATCGAGTCCCGCCCGCTCGATCACCTTGTTCCAGCGGCCGACGCCGCCAATCGTGTCCGAGATGAAGTCATCGCGCAGCCGCATGTTGAGCGCCGATAGGGCGGGCACCTGCTGTTCGACGATCTGCCCGTCGATGCAACGCATCACCGGATAGGTCGCGTCCAGCAGCTGATGGTCGTCGGTCAGCTTATCCTCGCGATAGCGGCCCTTGATGCCGGAATTGAAGGCGTTGGCGGCATTGGTGGAGATCTCATTGCCGAACAAATCCAGCGTCAGCGAGTAATGCAGATTGATCTTGCGCTGGATCAGCGGAAGATCGATCGCGCCCAGCGCCCGCACCGCCGCGGGGTCGCTCACCCCATGCCTCCGCATCACCTCGCAGGTCTTCTCCACGATGCGCGCCACCCCGGTTTCGCCCACGAACATGTGGTGCGCCTCCTCGGTCAGCATGAAGCGGCAGGTGCGCGACAGCGGATCGAAGGCCGACTGCGCCAGTGCCGCCAACTGCATCTTGCCGTCGCGGTCGGTGAAGGTGGTGAACATGAAAAAGGACAGCCAATCCGGCGTGCGCTCGTTGAAGGCGCCGAGCATGCGCGGATTATCCTGGTGGCCGGAGCGGCGATGCAGCAGCTCCTCCGCCTCCTCGCGGCCCTGGGTGCCGAAGTATTTCTGCAACAGATACACCATCGCCCAGAGATGGCGGCCCTCCTCGACGTTGACCTGGAAGAGGTTGCGCAAATCGTAGAGCGAGGGGGCGGTGGCGCCGAGATGGCGCTGCTGCTCGACGGAGGCCGGCTCGGTGTCGCCCTGGATGACGATGAGGCGGCGCAGCATGGCGCGGTATTCGCCCGGCACTTCCTGCCAGGCCGGCTCGCCCTTGTGCTTGCCGAAGGGGATGGTGCGGCCAGGCACCGCGGGGGCGAGCAGCACGCCCCATTTATAATCCGGCATTTTCACGAAGCCGAACTTGGCCCAGCCCTGCGGATCGACGCTGACGGCGGTGCGCAGATAGACCAGCGCATCCTGGAACCCCTCGGGCCCCATGTCCTTCCACCACTCGATATAGCCGGGATGCCAGGTCTCCAGCGCCTTCTTCAGGCGCGGGTCATCGGCGAGGCCGACATTGTTGGGGATGAGACCATCGTAGTCGACGCTGATGCCGTCCATGTCGCTCTCCCTACACGCGTTGCCGGTCGAACTCGGGCTGGATGCCGGAGCCGTAGCGCTTCAGCGCGCCCTGCTCGCCCACCGCGTTGGGCCGCTGGAACACCCAGTTCTGCCAGGCCGTGAGGCGGCCGAAAATGCGGGTCTCCATTGTCTCCGGGCCGGCAAAGCGGAGATTGGCCTCCATCGCCGTCAGCGCGTCCGGCGAGAAGGAGGCGCGCTCCTCCAGCAGCAGCCGCACCTCCTGATCCCAGTCGACTTCGTCATAGGCGACCGTGACGAGCCCGGCTTCGTCGGCCGCCTCGGCATCGAGCGCCGCGCCGATCAGGCCCTGGGCGGCAGTCAGCGTCTCCGGCTCGCCGAGGAAACGGGTGGCCAGCCGGGTGAGCCCGTTTGACATCGGATAGGCGCCGAAATTGAGCGGCGAGAGCGCCACGGTCGCCGGGCTATTGGCGCCCCGCCTGCCATTGAACATCACGGCCCGATCGGCGGCGAAGGCCAGTTCAGCGAGCGTGCCGGCGAAGCAGGAGCCGGGCTCGATCAGCGCGATCAGGCTGCGCGAGGTAAGGTCAATCCGCTTCAGCACCCGCTTGAGGTTGTGGCGGATTTCCCGCACCAGCCAGTCGCCCTGATGCGCCTCCAGCAGCGCATCGGCGGCGAGCACCGCAGCGGGATCGCCCTGGGTCTTCAGCACCAGCAGGCCGAGCGCCCCCTCGTTGAGACGCAGATGCAGGATGGCGTCGTCCAACTCGCGCGCCATGGCGAGCGGCCAGAAATCAGCGCCGGATGCATGAATGCCGGCGAGATCGGCGGGCAGCGCCGAAGGGCCAGTCACGGTGATGGTGGCGCGCCCCGCGGCGCGGTCGAGATCGACGCGGACATGGCTGTAATCCACGCCATCATCGCGAAAACGGCGGACGAGCGGCGAGAGCGCGATCCCCTTGGCCCCCTCCGGCCGATCGGAGCGGGACGCAAGCTCCGCGGCCCGCGCGGCCACCTTGGCCTCCCAGGAAGAGGGCGGCACAATCTCATCCACCAGCCGCCACTCGATCGCCCGCTTGCCGCGCATCCCCTCCTCCTGCGAGCAGAACACATCCGCCCGGTCCCGCCGCACGCGGCGCTTATCGGTGAGGCGTGTGAGCCCGCCGGTGCCCGGCAGCACCGCCAGGAGCGGGGTTTCCGGCAGCGAGACGGTGGAACGGCGATCATCGATCAGCATGATGTGCTCAGCCGTCATGGCGATCTCATAGCCACCACCGGCGCAGGCTCCGCTGACGGCGGCGAGGTAGTGCTGCCCCGAATTCCCGGCGCTGTCCTCGATGCCCATCCGGGTCTCGTTGGTGAATTTGCAGAAATTCACCTTATGCGCGTGGCTCGCCTGTCCGAGCATGCGGATATTGGCGCCGGCGCAGAACACCCCCTCCTTGCCGGATCGCAGCACCACGCAGCGCACCTCCGGATGCTCGAAGCGCAGCCGCTGGACCGCATCGGCGAGTTCGATATCGACGCCGAGATCGTAGGAGTTGAGCTTCAACTCATACCCCGACATCAACCCGCCGGCGGGATCGACATCCATCACCAGATGCGCAATCGCGCCTTCGCAGCGCAATTTCCAATGGCGATAGCGGGCAGGCTCGGTCTGGAAATCGATCATCGTTCTGCGCCCTCGATGGCCGGTTCAGCCGCGGGCGACGAAGCGTTCCAGCCAATGGATCGTGTAGTCGCCGGACTGGAACTCGGGATCTTCCATGATACGCTGATGCAGCGGCAGCGTGGTCTTGATCCCGACCACGGCGAATTCAGCCAGCGCGCGGCGCATCCGGGCGATCGCCTGGGCGCGGTCCGGCGCATGCACGATCAACTTGGCCACCATGCTGTCATAGAAGGGCGGCACCATGTAGCCGGCGTAGAGCGCCGAATCGACGCGCACGCCAAGCCCGCCCGGCGCATGGAAATGCGTCACCCGGCCCGGGGTGGGCATGAACGTCTCCGGGTCCTCGGCGTTGATGCGGCACTCGATGGCGTGGCCGGAGAATTTGATGTCGGCCTGGGTGTAGCCGAGCGGTTGCCCGGCGGCGATGCGGATCTGCTCGCGCACCAGGTCGATCCCGCACAGCAACTCGGTGACGGGATGCTCCACCTGAAGGCGGGTGTTCATCTCGATGAAGGCGAACTGGCCGTCCTGGTAGAGAAACTCCAGCGTGCCGGCATTGCGGTATCCGAGCTTGGCGAGGCCGGCAGTTGAGGTGGCGCCGATGGCGTCCCGCTGGGCCGGGGTGAGGGCAGGGGAGCCCGCCTCCTCCAGCAGCTTCTGGTGGCGGCGCTGCAGCGAGCAGTCGCGCTCGCCGAAATGCACCACGTTGCCGTGGGAGTCGGCCATGATCTGGAGTTCGATGTGGCGCGGCTTGTCGAGATACTTCTCGATATAGACGGCATCATTGCCGAACGCGGTGCGCGCTTCGGTTCGCGCCACGCGCCAGGCTTCCTCCAACCCATCGGCCGAGGAGGCGACCTTCATGCCACGCCCGCCACCGCCAGCCGCGGCTTTCACCAGCACGGGATAGCCGATGCGCGCGGCGACCGCGATCGCCTCGTCGAGGTCCTTCACCTCGCCATCCGAGCCCGGCACGAGCGGCACGCCGAGCGAGGCCATGGCGGTTTTGGCGGCGATCTTGTCGCCCATCATGCGGATGTGATCGGCCGAGGGGCCGATGAATGTCAGCCCATGTGCCTCCACCATCTCGGCGAAAGCGGCGTTCTCGGAGAGGAAGCCGTAGCCGGGATGGATCGCATCCGCCCCGGTGATCGCCGCCGCCGAAAGGATGGCCGGCACGTTCAGATAGCTCTCCCGCGCCGGCGGCGGGCCGATGCACACGCTCTCATCGGCGAGGCGGACATGCATCGCCTCGGCATCGGCGGTGGAATGCACCGCGACGGTGGGAATGCCCAGCTCGCGACAGGCACGCTGGATGCGGAGCGCGATCTCGCCGCGATTGGCGATCAGGACCTTGTGAAACAAGCGACTATTCCAGGATCATCAGCGGCTGGCCGAACTCCACCGGCGAACCGGCGGCGACCAGGATGCGGGTGATGGTACCGGCACGCGGCGCCTTGATCTGGTTGAACGTCTTCATGGCCTCGATCAGCATCAGCGTCTGCCCGGCGGTCACGCTCTGGCCCAGCTGGACGAACTGCGCGGCACCTGGCTCAGGCGCGAGATAGGCGACGCCGACCATCGGGCTCGGGATGGCGCCGGGGTGCTGGGCATCATCCGCGGGTTCCGGCGCACGCGGCGCCGGGGCGGCGGCGGCCGGGGCGGGGGCAGCGGCGGCGGCCGGCATCGCCACCGCGGCGGCCACCGGGGCAGCGGTGCGGGCCACGCGGATACGGCCCTCCTTGCCCTCGATTTCGATCTCGGTCAGCCCGGTCTCGGTCAGTATATTCGCGAGGGCGCGCACGGCCTCGTCGGTGAACGGCAGCGAGGCCATCAGCTTTCCTCCAAAATTTCGGCGAGCGCTTGCAGCGCCAGTGCGTAGCCGCGAATACCCAGGCCGCAAATCACGCCAAGTGCGACCTTCGAGACGTAGGAATTATGGCGGAATTCTTCGCGCTTGTGGATATTGGTGACATGGACCTCGATCACCGGCAACTCGGTGGCCAGCAGCGCGTCCATCAGCGCGATCGAGGTGGTGGTGTAGCCGGCGGGGTTGATGACGATGCCGGCGGCCCGGCCACGGCATTCCTGCACCCAGGAGATCAGCTCGCCCTCGCCATTGGTCTGGCGGAAATCGATCCCGAGGCCCAGCGCCTCGCCGGTTTCGGCGCACAAGCTCTCCAGGTCATCCAGCGTCGCCGACCCATATAAATGCGGCTGGCGCAGCCCCAACATGTTCATGTTGGGGCCGTTCAACACCGCGACGAGGTTTTGTGGACGTACCATGAGGCGTCGCCTAGCACGCCCGGCCGCGCCGCTTCAATGCATGCCGCCGCTGGCGGGAATCCACGCCGCTTCCTTGCCGGGCGCGGCGCGCACCCCCATAGTGAGAGCATGTCCGACAGCGTCACACTCACGGTCAACGGTGAGCCCCGCATCTTCGCCGCCCCGCTCACGGTCGCCGGTTTGCTGGCCGCCATCGGGCTGGATACCCGCAAGGTCGCGGTCGAGCGCAATGAGGAGATCGTCGCGCGCTCGCGCTATGGCGAAACGCTGCTCGGCAGCGGCGATCAGCTCGAGATCGTGCATTTCATCGGAGGAGGCTGAACATGGATGGCACCACCCCCACGCCGGACACCTGGACCGTCGCCGGGCGTACATTCACGTCCCGCCTGATCGTCGGCACCGGCAAATACAAGGACCTTGAGGAAACCGCCGCCGCCATCGCGGCTTCCGGCGCCGAGATGGTCACGGTCGCGGTGCGCCGGGTGAACCTCTCCGACCCCGGGGCCCCCATGCTGCAAGATTTTGTAGACCCCAAAAAATACACCTACCTCCCCAACACCGCCGGCTGCCACACCGCGCGAGACGCCGTGCGCACTCTGCGCCTGGCGCGTGAGGCCGGCGGCTGGAACCTGGTGAAGCTCGAAGTGCTCGGCCCGCCGCCCCATCTTTATCCAGACATGCAGGCCACCTTCGAGGCGGCCGACGCCCTCATCAAGGACGGGTTCGAGGTGATGGTCTACTGCGCGGATGACCCGATCGCCGCCAAGCGTCTGGAGGAGATGGGCTGCGTCGCCATCATGCCACTCGGCGCCCCCATCGGCTCCGGCCTCGGCATCCAGAACCCCGCCATGCTCTCGATGATGATCGAGCAGGCCAAGGTGCCGCTTCTGGTGGATGCCGGCGTCGGCACCGCGTCCGACGCCGCGATCGGCATGGAGCTCGGCTGCACCGCGGTGCTGCTGAACTCCGCCATCGCCCATGCGCGGGACCCGATCCTGATGGCCAAGGCGATGAAACACGCCGTCGAGGCCGGCCGCCTCGCCTACCTCGCCGGCCGCATGCCCCGCCGCATGGGCGCCGACCCGTCGAGCCCGCTCGCCGGGCTGATCAGGTAGCGGCTGCCCACCATCCCTTCCGGCGGATCGCCAGATCGGCCGCGAGACCGCGCCGTACGTCATGGGGTGCAGTGTGGCGAAGCGCGTCGCCAAAGGCGCGCATGCGCCAGCGCATGTCGTAGATCAGATCAGATCGAGCAGCGACAGAATGACCGGCAGGGCCTGCTCATTGGCATCCATTTCGTCGCGCAACCGCTTGATCAGCGCGACCGGCGCGACGTCGATGTCGCGAAACCCGTAGTGGCCGGCCGGCCGGTCCGGCAGCACCCAGGCATTCGCGACCCTGCGGTCCAAGTCCCGGTATTTGAGGCCGGCGACATGCTGGACGACAACCTCGAGGCTGAGCGTCGCCGCCGGCCCGTTCACCGGACTGTCTCCATGCTCATCCTCGCGTTCACTGCGGGCTCTGGCTTCCAGCCGCGCCGCCATCCCGGCCAGCGCCGCACAGGTGAAACGGGACGCCACCGCCGCGCCAGATACGCTCGATGAGCCGCCGATGATGTAGGGTAGCCGCCAGGGATTTTTGCAGTGGCCGAAATGGCGGTTATGGCCGGTGCCGTTCTGTGCGAACTCGGCCATGTTGAGTCCGGCATGGGCATAAGCCCCCTCGGCCGCCGCGGCAGCGGCAACGGCGCCCTCACGGTCGATCCGGATGGTGGCGTTCACCGGCCCCTCATGGGCGTCGAACCGGACGAGGCAGGCTGCGAGCACCTCGGCGGCACTCGGCTCACCGCTCTGTATGGCCGCAACCACATCCAACAGGCTGAGATCCGCGAGATTGCTCATGGCGTAACCTCCACCGCGGCGGCTGAAAGCAGCGCCGCAAGAATACTCGGCGGCTCATCCTCGAAGCGCGGCGTGATGTGCAGGGCCGCGAAGTCAGCGATGGTCTTTTGCAGGTCATCGACCAAGCGCAGCGCATCCGCGTCCGGCGCCGTGGCACCGTGCCGGGGCGCAATGGCTGCGACGGTCTGTTCGATGAAACCGGGAGTCTCGCGCATGCCGATATCGCTCCAGAACGGGGTACGGGCTGTGGCCGCAGGGACAACAGGCGTGCAAAGCAATCGCTGTCCCGTGCCGGCCGGGACGCGGAAGGAGCGCCGGAAACCGCAACGCGGCGCATCCTGATCGGTCAATATGTTGCAATATCGCAACAAAATAGTCAAGCCAAACGCCCGCCCAATGGGCGGGCATGCCGCGCGGCCGATCGTACATCGGCGCCCCGGCGCGGCCGGGCAAGGAAGCACGGCTGCGCCGTGCCCACACCCCGCCACTATGGAGCCGTCCGGCCGGGGGGCCGTATGGCGCGCGCAAATCGACGTACGCATAGCCGCTGGCGCCGGAATCGCGCCGAACGCATCCCGCAGCCGGGTCACCTCGCCAATCACCGCCCGCAGCGCGAGCCGCCGCGGATGCCAGCGCGGCAGCGCCGCCGCCTGCTCCGCCATGTGCCCGATCAAATCAGCCAGCAACGCATCCAGAATCAGGATGAAGCGCGCGACAAAGCGCCGCCAGGCCTCCTGATCATGGGTTTGCTGGGTAGACATGGTCGGCACGGGCTCCTGCATCTGTTCGCGCCATATATAGGACGATGATCCAGGTGAGTCAAGAACAAAAATTGAACTGCGCGAAAAATCCCGTCGCTACTGCTTCCTGATGTTCCAGAACGACAGATAGATCCCATGCGTGATGCCCGAAATCGCCGTCCGGTAGGCGAAGGGCTGCCGGTACTGCCCCAGCAGCAGGCTCGGCAGCTCCTCCCACAGCGCCTGGGAATACGCATCCCGCGCGCCCGCGCCCGGCGTATCGATCATCCGCCCCCGCAACCCCTCCAGCCGCTCCGAACACGGCCACCCCACATAATTGTTCCCGTCGCACCGCGCGTCGATGATGATGCTGGTCGTCGGCTGGCTGAACGTCGCCACATCCCCGCCGGACTGGAAGATGTTCCACCCCCCCTTGGCCACCGCATCCTTGCGCGCGCGGCGCACCACCAGCGTCCCCCAATCCGAGGTCTGCAGATCGACATTCACCCCGATCGACCGCAGCCGCGCCGCCGTCACCTGCGCCAGCGCCCCAATCAGCGGAATCTCGTCCGATGACAGCACCACGATCGGCTCGCCGTTATACCCCGCCTCCTTCAGCAATTGCTTCGCCATCGCCGGATTGGGCGTTCGGTATGGATCGGCCCCCACCTCGCTCGCATTCGGCACCCCGCAGCCGAACCACGAGAAACACTCCTGCCACCACGCGGGGTCCGCCGTGAAGGCGGCCGCGAGATAATCCTTCTGATCCACCAGCATCGCCAACGCCCGGCGCGCCCGCACGTCATTGAACGGCGGCTGCAAAGTGTTCATCCGCAGAAACGCCATGTTGCCGGGCTGCGAGCTCGGCTCCACCACGATATCCTTCCGCCCCGCCAGCGACTGGATGCCGTCATGCGGCAACTGATCCAGCAGATCCACCTCGCCCTTCACCAGCGCGCCCACCCGCGTTTGCAGGTCGGGGATGATCTGCCACTCCACCCGATCGACAAACACACGCTTGCCCCCGGCCTGCCCATTCACCGGCTCATCGCGCGGCACATAGTCCTGGTTCTTGGTGAAACTCAGCTTGGCGCCAGGCACCCAGCCCTTGGCATCGAAAATGAACGGCCCGGAGCCAAGCGTCGTCGTCAACGGCTTATCCCCCGCCGCCGCCATATCCTCCGCCCGCATCACCACCGCCCCGCGCGCCGCCAACGCGTCCTCCGTGTAGGCGAAGGGCGTGCCGAACAGGATCCGAAACGTCTCGCCATCCACCGCCTCGAACACCGAGGCGCGCTTGAGCATCAACTGCATCAGCGGGTCCTGCTTGCCGCCCCGGATGATGGAGGCAACCACATCCCCCGCAGTCACCTTCTGCCCATTGGTGAACCGCAACCCCGGCCGCAGCGTGAAACGATGCGACAACCCATCCGCCGAATGCTCCGCCCGCCCGACCATCTGCGGCTGCGCCCGCATCTGCTCGTCATAGCCATAGGGCGTGTCATAGATCATCCGCCCAAAAATCTGCGTAATCGTCGCCGCCGTAATGTGCGGATCCAGCACCCGCAAATCCGCCTGCGGCACCACCCGCAGCACGGTCTCCGCCTGGGCCACCGGCGCGGCGAGCAGCAAGGCGGCGAGGAGAAAACGGCGCATGGGGGAGCCTCCTTGGGTGTGCGGAAGATAGTCGGAGAAAGGAGGAGGTGGGTCAAACCGGTGGGCTTGAGTGTGCCCCGCGCGGTATCACAGCCGTGGCCTTACCGATCAGGAGACGCCCGACCACTCCGCGAGTTGGGTGTCTTGGAGAAGGCGAAGCCGGCGGAAATCGAGCGCGGCGAAAAGGTCATCGACGTCCGGTGTCCGGTCGTGTGGCAGGGGGAGGGTCGTTCGAGCTTCCTCTGCGAAACGGCGTCGAACGGCTGGGGTGGCGGAGAGGTAGGCCTGTTGCCACCAGTCGGTGATGCGGGGGCGTGCCTCCGCAAGAGCCGCCGCCGAGACGATACGTTCGCGCTTGGCGTGCTGGTTCACCGATCGCAGGGAGGGCAGCAGGTTCCACAGGTCGCCGCACGGCCAAGCAGACCATGGCAAGCAGTGATCAATATCCATGGCGTCGGCGCGCAGGAGCCGCCCGGACCAGACGCATAGGATTGTTTCGCCGCGGACAAGGCGCTGCTGGGCGAGTGTGCGAACGAACCCTGTATCGCGCTCGGGCTCGCTCCATTCGAGCGCGGCGAGCACTTCGTCGGCAGTGACAACACGGCCGTCGCGCTCCGCATATGCGCGTGTGATACGGACCCATTCCGCCAGCAACATCGGCTCGATCCATGCCGACATGCGGCGCAACGCCTGCCATACCGCGAGTGGCACGCGCGTTTTGCCGTATTCCCAAAGGACATCGAGCTCAACGTCGAACGCCTCCCCGCCCCGCGGCCGGCGGCCATACTCGGTTGGGAAGACCGGGCGGTTGTCAGCGAAGGTCAGATGCGTGGCCGGCATAGTCGCGATGAGTTGGGCTGCATCCCCAAGAGCCGCGCGCAAGGCCGTGGCGATCGGGCCGGAGAAGGAGGCGCCAGGGCGAAGCTCATGGGGAGCGATTGCGGTGAGGGCGTGAAAGGGCTCCTTCACGAATCCCATGCGGCCGCCGGGGATTTGCGGCAGGTCGCGTGCAAGCAGCGGCTTGAACATCCGCAGCCAGTAGAGAGCGATAAGGCCGAGGGGGAGAATGACGTCGTCACCCGCTTCCTGAGCGACATTGGGGGAAGCGTCAGCGATGCGCGCGATGCAGCGGAGCAGGGCGAGCTTATATGTGGCAGATTTCTCTTGGCGAAGGATGACGCCGCGCAGGAGTGGAAGTGCACCGCCGCCGTCATCCGGCAGATCGAGCACGACCGTCTGCCAACGAATATCCTCCCGGCCGCCACGATCAGCCTGGCGCTCCGTCGCCACGCGCAGCGCCAGTCCATGATCGATCCCCAAGCGCTCGATCTCGTTGGCATCCACCGGCCACATCGGCCGGTCCATCGGCGCTGGGCCGTGACGAAGTGTCAGCATAAGGCGCCCACCAGGCTTCAATAGGGTGGCGATCTTGCGCATTGCCCGGCGGCGGTCTTCGGGTGGAATGTGCATCCAGACGCCGCTGAGCCAAATGAGGTCGAACCCAAGGCCGAGACGATGGATACCGGTGAGCGCTGGCAGCCGGTCATCAACCCAGCGAATCGCCGGCGAAGGGTGCAGACGGGAGGCTTCCTGCCGCAGAGCCGCTGCCGGCTCCACCGCAATCACCTGCCAGCCACGGGTGGCGAACCATGCAGCGTCACGACCGCTCCCAGCACCAATGTCCAGCATGAGGCCGGGAGTGGGAGCCAGGAAGCGGAGTGCGTCCGCATGCACATCCTCGAAGCTAAATGCTTCGTATGTCTCGGTGAATTCGCGGAAACCACGATGATAGGGGGTGATCGTGTCCCAACTCATCGAGGGTTGCTTCTCTGTGCTGACAACTATCGTGGTTAGCCGCTCTCTTACCCGGCCTCGCGGTGCGCGTTCATCCAATCGCGCAAAATGGAGTTGATGCGGCTTTGGTAGCCCCGCTCTTGGCGGAACCAGTCGAGCAGATCGGCATCGAGGCGCATCGTCACTGTAGCCTGGCGCTGCGGGGGCACGATCGTCGCACCCGTCCAGAATGCCTCGTCGGTCGGCAGGGCATCGGTGTCGGACGCAGCAGCACGTTCGGCGTCCTCGTCCGACATGCCGCGCAGCCGCTCCCAATCGGTGCGCAATTCAGGCGGAGTTGGCGTCTTGCCAGGATCGTCGTTCATGTCGCGTCGCCCTTCGAGCCGAGATGATCCGGCGTGTTTCGCCGCGGAGCGTGTAGACTACGGTCATATATACACCATCGACGAGCCCGATCGCCACGATGCGTTGTTCACCGTAGTCGAACCGGTCGTCGATACGCTCTATCGTGACATCTTCGAAGATGCGGCAGGCGTCGGCAAAAGCAATGCCGTGCTTTTCAACGTTGATTCCCTCCTTCCGCGGATCCCAAGCGAAATTCATTGGATCACGCGGCAGGAGGGGCCGAGCTTCCCTACCTCAGCGACGCATTCAACTTCGCCAATGCCGCATTTCCCGGCACCAGCGCCTCATCGCTCATCCCATTGAGCGGCGCCGTGGCCGTGCCGAGCGCCGCATGCATGTCTTCCGCATCCGGGTCCACATACAGCAGCCCGGTGACGATTTCGCCGCGGGCGTGGTGGGTTTGCAGGAAGTTCATCGCGCTGATGCGGTCGGTCGCGTCGTAGTCATTGGCGATCTTGCGCAGCTTCAGATACGTGCCGTCATGCTGGCGCACGAGTTCCACGGTGCCGGGCGCGTAGTCCGCGGTGATTTCGTCGCGGCCTTCGAACACGTCGAGGAAGTTCACCGCGGCATTGTGCTCGCGCACATAATCGAAGCTCTTGGTGCTGCCTTCGTGGTTGTTGAACGCCACGCAGGGGGAGATGCAGTCGATGAACGCCGCGCCCTTATGCGTCAGCGCGCCCTTGATGAGCGGCACGAGCTGCGTCTTGTCGCCGGAGAAGCTGCGGCCGACATAGGTGGCGCCGAGCTGCAGCGCCATGCTCACCATGTCGATCGGCTCGTCATTATTCGGCACGCCGCGCTTGTTCTTCGCGCCCTTATCGGCGGTGGCGGAGAACTGGCCCTTGGTGAGGCCGTACACGCCGTTGTTCTCCACGATATACGTCATGTTGACGCCGCGGCGGATCGAATGGGCGAACTGCCCGAACCCGATCGAGGCGCTGTCGCCGTCGCCGGAGACGCCGAGGTAGATCAGCTCCCGGTTCGCCAGGTTCGCACCCGTCAGCACCGACGGCATGCGCCCGTGCACCGAGTTGAAACCGTGCGAATTGCCCAGGAAGTAGGTCGGCGTCTTGGACGAGCAGCCGATGCCGGAGAGCTTGGCGATGCGGTGCGGCGGCAGATCCAGCTCGAAGCAGGCATGGATGATCGCGGCCGAAATACTGTCATGCCCGCAGCCGGCGCACAGCGTCGAGATCGAGCCTTCATAGTCCCGGCGGGTGAAGCCGAGGGCGTTGGAGGCGAGCTTGGGGTGGTGGAGCTTGGGCTTGGGCAGGAAGGTCATGACACGGCCTTGCGCAGCGGGACAATTTTGAGGGAGGCGGCGGTTTCGGCGATCGAGCCCGAGATGAACCGGGCGGTGATCGGCGAGCCGTCATAGTGCAGCACGCGCTGGAGCTTCTTCGGGTTAATCTCCAGCTCGTTGATGATCATCGTGCGCATCTGCGCGTCACGGTTCTGCTCAACCACGAACACCTGGTCGTGCTCCTCGATGAAGCGTTCCACCTCCTCCGAGAAGGGGAAGGCGCGGATGCGGAGGATATCGAGCGCGATGCCCTGCTCCGCCAGCAGATCAACCGCCTCGTCCATCGCCGGCGCGGTGGAGCCGTAATAGATGGCGCCCAGCTTGGTCGGCTCGCTCGCATCCCGGCGGATCGGCCCGGGCACGATCTTGGCGGCGGTGGCGAACTTGTGGAGCAGCCGCTCCATGTTGTCCTGGTAGGCGGCGCCTTCCTCGGTGTAGCGCGCGAAACGGTCGCGCGAGGTGCCGCGGGTGAAGTAGCTGCCCTTGGTCGGGTGGGTGCCGGGATAGGTGCGGTAGGGAATGCCGTCGCCGTCGACATCGAGGTAGCGGCCGAACACCCGGCCGGATTCGAGGTCCTCGGCGGTCATCACCTTGCCGCGGTCAAGCTTGCGGCTGTCATCCCATTGGAGCGGCGCACAGAGCCGGTCATTCATGCCGATATCGAGGTCGAGCATGACGAAAATCGGGGTCTGCAACCGGTCTGCGAGGTCAAACGCCTCGGCGCCCATGGTGAAGCACTCATTGGGGTCCTCGGGGAAGAGGAGCACGTGCTTGGTGTCACCGTGGGAGGCGTATGCGGCCGAGAGCAGGTCGCACTGCTGCGTGCGGGTCGGCATGCCCGTCGAGGGGCCAGCGCGCTGCACGTCGAACAGCACGGCCGGGATCTCGGCGAAATAGGCGAGGCCGAGGAATTCCTGCATCAGCGAGATGCCGGGGCCGGAGGTGGCGGTGAAAGCGCGCGCGCCGTTCCAGGCCGCACCGATCACCATGCCGATCGAGGCCAGTTCGTCCTCGGCCTGCACGATGGCGAAGCGCTTCTCGCCGGTCTCTTTGTCCACCCGGAAGCGGGCGCAGTACTTGGTGAAGCCCTCGGCCAGCGAGGTCGATGGGGTGATGGGATACCAGGCGCACACGGTGGCACCGCCATACACGGCACCGAGGCCGGCGGCGGCATTGCCCTCGAAGAAGATGCGATCACCCACCTTGTCGGACTTCTCCAGCCGCAGGCCGATGGGGCAGGGGAGGTTCTTCAGCGCGTAGGAATGGCCGAGCTCCAGCGCGTGATAATTCGCCTGGATCAGCTTGTCGCGGCCCTTGAACTGGTCGGCGAGCAGGCCCTTGATCGCGTCCGTGTCCATGTCGAGCAGGGCGGCCAGCGCGCCGACATAGATGATGTTCTTGAACAGCTGCCGCTCGCGCGAGAGCGTGTATTCCGCGTTGCAGATCTGGGTCAACGGCATGCCGATGACGTTGATATCGCTGCGGAACTTCGAGGCCGGGATGGAGCGGGTCGAATCGTAGAACAGATACCCGCCCGGCACGATCGACTTGATGTCGGCGTCCCAGGTCTGCGGGTTCATCGCCACCATCAGGTCGGTGCCGCCGCGGGCGCCCATGTAGCCCTTGTCGGAGATCCGCACCTCATACCAGGTCGGCAGGCCCTGGATGTTGGAGGGGAAGATGTTGCGCGGCGTCGCCGGCACGCCCATCCGCAGCACGGATTGGGCGAACAGCTTATTGGCCGAGGCGGAGCCCGAACCGTTGACGTTGGCGAACTTGACGACGAAGTCGTTGACGGCTTGCAGCTGGCTCACGCGAGCGCCTCCAGGCTTGTAGTGGCTCTTGGGGCGGACACAGGCTTCACCTGCGCCATGTCGAGCAGGAAGCGCTGCATGTCCCACGCGCCGGTGGGGCAACGTTCGGCGCACAGGCCGCAATGGAGGCACATGTCCTCGTCCTTGGCCATGATGCGGCCGGTCTTGAGGCCGTCGGACACATAGATGTCCTGGGTCTTGTCGAGCGCCGGGGCGTTGAGGCGGGTGCGGAGTTCGTCCTCCTCGCCGTCATCGGTGAAGGTGATGCAGTCGACCGGGCAGATATCCACGCAGGCATCGCACTCGATGCACAGCTTCGGCGCGAAGACCGTCTGCACGTCGCAGTTGAGGCAGCGATGGGCCTCCTTCAGCGCCAGCTCTGGGTCGAAGCCCAGCTCCACCTCAGCCTTGATGTCCACCAGCGAGAGCTTCTTCTCGCGATGCGGCACCTTGAAGCGCAGGTCGATCGAGACGTCATTGTCGTAGGACCACTCATGGATGCCCATCTTCTGGGACACCAGGGTGACGCCCGGGGCCGGCCGCTCGGCGATGTCCTGCGCCTGGCAGAACTTGTCGATCGAAATCGCCGCATGATGGGCATGCGCGACGGCCCAGATGATGTTCTTGGGGCCGAAAGCGGCGTCGCCGCCGAAGAACACCTTGGGGTTGGTGGACTGGAAGGTCACGTCATCGACCTTGGGCATGCCCCAGCGGTCGAACTCGATGCCGATATCCTTCTCGATCCAGGGGAAGGCGTTCTCCTGACCAATCGCCACCAGCACGTCGTCGCAGGCGTACTGCACCACGGCGCCGGTCGGGATCAGGCTACGGCGGCCCTTGTCGTCATACTTGGCCTCGACCTTGTCGAAGCTCATGCCGACAATCTGGCCGTCCTTCTGGATGACTTCCTTGGGCACCAGGAAGTTGAGGATGGGGATGTCCTCATGCATCGCGTCCTCCTTCTCCCAAGGGGACGCCTTCATTTCCTCGAAGCCGGAGCGGACGATCACCTTCACGTCCTCGCCGCCGAGGCGGCGGGCGGAGCGGCAGCAATCCATCGCCGTGTTGCCGCCGCCAAGCACGATCACGCGCTTGCCGATCGACTTCACGTGGCCGAACGAGACGGAGGACAGCCAGTCGATGCCGATATGGATGTTGGCGGCGGCCTCCTGGCGGCCGGGCACATCGAGCTCGCGGCCGCGCGGCGCGCCGGAGCCGACGAACACCGCGTCATACCCCTCGTCCATCAGGCCCTTCAGGCTCGGGACATAGGTGTTGTAGCGGGTCTCAACCCCGAGATCGGTGATGTAGCCGACCTCCTCGTCGATCACCGAATCGGGCAGGCGGAACTTGGGAATCTGGCTGCGGATGAAGCCGCCGCCATTCGGCGCGCTGTCGAACACCGTCACCTGGTAGCCAGCGGGCGCGAGATCCCGCGCCACGCCAAGCCCGGCGGGGCCGGCGCCAACCACGGCAACGCGCTTGCCATTGCTGGGGAAGGGGCCCTGCGGCATGCGCGCCGACACGTCGCCCTTGAAATCGGCGGCGACGCGCTTGAGGCGGCAGATCGCCACCGGCTCCTCCTCGACTCGCCCGCGGCGGCACGCCGGCTCGCAGGGACGGTCGCAGGTGCGGCCAAGGATGCCCGGGAAGACATTGGATTTCCAGTTGATCATATACGCGTCGTCATACCGGCCAGCGGCGATGAGGCGGATATATTCGGGCACCGGGGTATGGGCGGGACAGGCCCACTGGCAATCGACGACCTTATGGAAATAGTCGGGATTGCGGATGTCAGTTGGCTTCAAGACGCAGTCACTCCCGTCCTCTGCGGCGTTGGCCGCATGATGTGCTTTATACCGGTGACCTGTATGACCGGGGCCGCGCATTATGCCACCGGTCTTTTCGAGCCGGTAGGGGCGCGTTCAAGCGTTCACCTAAGGGCTGGTTCGCGGGTTGGGAAGGGGGTTTGATGGCGGGATGCGCATGATCGCTCTGCTTCTGTTGCTGATCTCTCCCTCCGCGGGGGCGGCCGACCTCAAACTCGCGACTTGGAACCTGGAATGGCTGACCGCGCGGCCGGCCGGCGATGCTGCACTGCCGCGCGATGTCGTCCCGAAGCGGGATGAGGATATCGCCCGCCTAGCCCGTTATGCCGCCGCATTGGCCGCCGATGTGGTGGCGATCCAGGAGGTGGACGGGCCGGAGATCGCCGCGCGGATCTTCCCGCCCAGCCGCTATGTGCTTCATATGACGCACGATTCCGTCGTCCAGCGAGTCGGGATCGCCATCAGGCGGGACCTCACTTTCACAGCCAATGCCGACCTCGCCGCCCTCGACCAGTCTCCTCCGGGCCGGCGCCATCTGCGCAGCGGCGCCGATGTCACGCTGCATTTGCCCGCCGGCCCGCTGCGCTTGCTCGCCGTCCATCTGAAGTCAGGCTGCCGGCAGGAACCGTTGACGACCCGAACGCGCGAGGCCTGTCCAGTGCTGCGCGGCCAGAATGCTGCACTGCGGGATTGGATCGCCGCGCGCCACGCGGCGGGCGAAGCCTTCGTGCTGTTCGGGGACTTCAATCGCTGGATGGATAACGGGGATGCGTTCTGGGCGGGGCTGGCACAGGCCGCCCCCCTGGCGCGGGCAACCGAGGGCACCTATTCGCCGTGCTGGGGTGGCGGTGGGTTCATCGACCACATCATCGCCGGCGGCGCCGCCAGGGAATGGATGATGAAGGACACGCTCAAGGTGCAGGTCTACACGGAGTCGGGCGAAGGCTGGAAGGAACGCCTGTCCGACCACTGCCCGGTCTCGGTTCGCCTGCGGCTGCCTAATTGAGATGAGCGGCATCGGCCCCGGCACCGGCGTCCGCTTCCTGCGCATCACCCTGCCCCTCGCGGGCATGAATTTCCTCACCCAATGCGCCCGCGCCGGTCTGGCCGTGGTGGGGCCGGTGCTCGCGGTCGAATACGGCTTCACCGCAACGGAGCTTGGCCTGCTCTCCGCCGTGCTCTTCGCCTTCTACGGGCTGTCGCAACTGCCGGTCGGTCTCGCGCTCGATATTTTCGGCCCGCGCCGGGTGCAGAGCGTGATGGCGATGACGGCGGCGACCGGGTTCCTGCTGTTCTCCTTCGCCGACGGGCTGACCGGCTTTGCCATCGCCCGCGCCGTGACCGGCGTCGGCGTCGCGGCGGGGCTGATGGGGTTGATGAAGGGGATCAGCCAATGGTTCCCCCGCACCAGGCTTGCCGCCATGACCGGGATCGGCCTGGTGGTCGGCGGCCTCGGCGGCCTTGCAGCCACCACGCCGGTCGCCGCCCTGATGCCAGTGATCGGCTGGCGCGGCGTGTTCGTCATTTTCGCCGGCATCGCGGTGGCTGTAGCGATTTGGAACGGCCTGTCGCTGCGCGATCCGCCGGGCTTCCGGCGGCCGGACCGCTCGCTGCGCGCCGAAATCGTGCTGCTCGGCCGCGTGCTGACGGACCGAAATTTCTGGCGCTACACGCCGATGGTCGCCTTCCTCTCCGTGCTGAATTTCACCTACCAAAGCCTGTGGGCCGGCCCCTGGCTGCGCGATGTCGCCGGGCTCGACACGGTCGCCCGCGCCAATACGCTGGCGGTCTACGCGATGGGGATGATGCTCGGCAGCGCCGTCTTCGGCCAACTCTCCAGCCGCCTCACCGAGAAGGGCATCCGCCCGATCGCCGTGCCCGCGGTGTGCTCGGTGGTGCTGCTCGCGATCCAGGCCTTCCTGGTGTTGGAGCCGGTGGGGCGCTGGCAGGTGACGTTATTGTGGATGGTCTTCGGCGCCTTCGCCTCCTCCGGCCCGGCCGGCTACGCGGCCATCGCCAACGCCTTCCCGGCGGAACTGACCGGGCGGGTGACCACCGCGATCAACGCGACCATGCTGGCCACCGTCTTCGTCCTGCAATACGCCATCGGCTGGATCCTCGACCAATGGCCGCGCACCGCCAGCGGCGGCTGGGATGCGCAAGGCTATGCCTGGGCGGTCGGGCTGACGCTGGGGCTGCAGGCACTCGCGACTGCCTGGGCGCTGCGGCGCGGCTGAGCCGGCGGCGCGCCTAGCACGCTGCGGGCGGCACGGCCTCGGTGGCGAAGCGCAGCAAGCAGGCGCTGTAGCGGTTGGCGAAGTCGAGCGAATAGCCGCCGCCATGCCCCTTGATGCCCTCGGGCTGGTTGATCTTCAGCAGCGCCGCCACCCGCGGGGCGAGCAGGTCATCGGCGAGGGCGAAGCGCTTGTCGGGATTCTCCTCGAACGGGTCGTTGCGGAAATTCACGATCGCCACCCGCGCGGCGGGCGCGGCGGCGCTGCGGAACATCTGGTAGAGTTCCGCCATGCCGTTGGCGGACTGGCGCATGGAGTCGGTGCCGTGGGCGGCCGCGGACACGGCGATCACCACGTCGGCGAGGCCGGCAGTATCCAGGATTTGCAGGCTGTTCCAGGCGCCGCGTGACTGGCCACCCACGATGACCTGCCGATACCCCATGGCGCGCACTTTGCGCAGCCCCTCGCGCAGCCACCCGGCGGCGCTATCGGTCAGGTCGGTGCTGGGCGCGCGATCGAAGCGGATGACGTCATAGCCGTTATTGTTGAAATGCCGGACGTAGGAATGCGGCTGGAAGCCCCGCGCATCCCGGTTGCCCTGAGTGGTAGCGGCTGTGCCGTGGCCGAACACGTAGACGCCGCGTGCCGCCGCCGGGCCGCGCCAGAAATAGTGCTGGTCGGGCACGAACTCCCACCCGCTGCCACCGAATAACGGGCCTGGCACCGGGGTCAGTGCTTCGGGCTTGCGCCCCTGCCACACCACCTGGAGGTTCTCGGCGTAGATCGCGCAATCCTTGCCGCCCTTGTTGGCGCAGGAGGCGAGCGCCTTTTCGCGGGCGGTCTCGATGGTGCCGCCGGTCTGCCAGCCCATTTTGCCATCGCTGGACACCGCAAACGCGCGCGGCAGGTTGACGAGAAGGAAGGCCTCGTAAGATGCCCGTCCGGATTGGGGCAAATGCGGCACCGCTGCCGAATCGAGGATGGCCTGCGCGCGCGCACCACCGCACAGCATCAGAAGAAGCAGGGCGACCGACCGGACCATGTTGCCGAACTAGCGCTGGCCTGTCACCAGCATGTCGCAGTTGATGCGCCCGGCCATCAGGCAGTTCTCGATCGCCGATTTACGCTGCAACTGCTTGGTCAGCCACATCGAGACCACGAGGATCGCCAGGATGACGGCGAGGCCCGCAAGGCTGGTGGTGCGGCGATCCGCGGCGTCCTGGTCGGGACGGAAGATCAAGCGGTAGATCCTGCTCACGGACTTCCCCCAGGCGCTGAATTTACGCTCCGCCATGATGCATCCTTGCCAAGGAGGAACGCAAGCGGGGCGACACGCGGGCTATGCCGTGGCGGCACGGAGCGGCGCGTCGTCATCCCAATAGAGGCCGGTCAGCGCGAGGTCGAAGCTGATCCGCGCCGCCCCGCCGGTTTCGATGCGCCCGGCACCGTCCGTCCAGCGCCATGCCGGCTCGGCGTCCTGCCAGCCCTGGCAGAGCGCAGGGTCGCTGAGCTGCGCCGACTTACCATCCCGTCGCAGATTAGCGATCGCGACCCCGAGGCGCCGTGTGTCCGTCGCGTCGGGGCGGGTCTCGGCGGGGATGTGAACCCGCGAGCGCAGTTCGATCGCGGTGGTGCCGGGCGGCGCGTCGATTTGCCAGGTCGTGCCATCGGTGATCACGGGGAGGCGGCGGCCTCCCGCCAGAATAACGAGCCCGGGTGCCTCTGTCTGCCGGTGGCCCTGGCGCGCGGCCTGGGCCAGCAGCGCGGCGCGGATGCGGGCGAGGCGCTCACCGCCCAGCACCAATGGCGCGCAGGCCTCGGCCTCCCACACCGCACGGGCGAAATCGGGATGCAGATCCACCGCGCCGCCGCCATTGGCGAAGGCGCCGCGGTTGCCGGTGTCGAGATAGGTCTCGCAGGGCAGGCCCTCGGCGCGGATCACGTCATGCGCCGGCAGTTCCACGTGATAATAGGTCACGCTATCCCGCCGCTCCTGCACGATGGTACGACCGTTGACGAGGTAGCGCACGGGCACCAGCACCTCGGCGACATAGACGGCGTGGTCCGGGCTCAGCCACAGCGGCGCTTCGGGCATGCCGGGGCCAAAGGCATGCGGTGCGATGCGAATCGGCCAGACGTCCCGCGGGCGCGGATGGACGGCGCAATCCACCCGCCGATGGCCGATCCATACGATCTGCGCCGTGCCGCCGAACAATGAGGCGACGTGCATACCCGCCGCCATATGCTCCACCGCGACGGGGCCATGGGCGGTGTCGATCCTTGTGCCCTCGGCAAAGCAGGGCAGCACAAGATCCGTCCCGCTGCCCGCGATGAAATGGTTGAAGCCGGTGATCGTCCCGAAATTCTGCGCCGGGTCGAAGTGCAGCGTGATGGTCCCGCCGCCGGTCTCGACCACCGACAGTACATTGCCGGCCCCGAGCGTCGCGGAGGCGACGTCGGTGATACCCCCCAGCGCCAAGGTGGTGCCGGAGGAGAAGCCGGTAATGGTGCCGGCGACCGATCCGGGATTGGCAAGCGTCAGCGTGCTGCCGGCGCCGCCCATGCTGATCGTTTGTGTGGAGGTGACGGTGCCGCCGAGCGACCACGTCGCTCCGGCGTCGACGATTACCGAGGCGAAGCCGGCATATTTCGAGCCGAACCCGCTGATGGTGCCGACTGCAGGGCTGCCGCCCAAGGGCGCAGCGAGCTCGAGAATGCCCTTCGGCGTGGCCGCCCCCTGCTTGTCGCCGAGCACAAGGCCGCTGAATTTCGCGCCGGGCGTCACGTCCAGCCGCATGGTGTGGCCGGCATTGGCCGGGAAGATGGAGTATTGGGTGCCGCCGATGGAGCCGGCGTTGACGATGGTGAGGTCGTAGTAGGCGACGACGCCGTAGGGGCCACCGGTGATCGTGCCGGTGGCCTGGTTCAAGATCACCCCGGTGCCATGCATCCAGGCCGCCGCGCCATTGGTGCCGTCGGAGGCGAAGATGGTGCCGGCATTGGTCAGCGTGCCATTGCCAGAGATGGCTGCGATGGTGCCCTGGGCCGCCTGACCGAACTGCACGCCGATCGATTGCGCGTTGACCACGCCCGATGCGCTGTTGGTGAAGTTGCCGCCTTGGCGCAGCTCCACCCCGGCGCCACCAAAGGTGTGGGTGCTGGAGACCGTGCCCTGGTTGACGATGGTGGTGCCGGCGGCCAGCGAGATCATCGCCACGCCGGTTGTCGCAATATGGCCGCTCGCCGTATTGGTCACGCTTCCAGCGCCTGCGATATCAATGCCATAGGCTGCGGAGATGCTGCCCGAATTGATTAACTGCCCGCCGGCCCGGGCGAGAATGGCGATATAGCCGCTGGTGATGGTGCCGGTCGCGGCGTTGCTCACCGTGCCCGAAGTGAACAGGTCTACGCCGCTGAACACACTTCCGGCGATGGAACCGTCGTTAGTCACGGTGGTGGCGCCCGAGCCGGTCACCACCACGCCGTAGTGCCCGCCGATGATGGAGCCGCTTACTGCATTGCTCAACGTACCACCTGATTTCAGCCAGGCGCCGAAGCCAATTAGGTATGTACTACTCCCGGAACTTTTAGATTCTTGCCCTTTGATTAATCCTGCATTATCGATTTTCGCGCTAGATTCATGTATAACCGCGCCAATCAGGGGTGAAATAATGGCCGATCTACTCGAATTTGAAATAAAACCAGATACGATATCAATTCCAGCAGATGTTACGTAAACATTGTTTGTTTTCGTATTTACGAAAAAACCAGTGCCATTTGTCTCGCGAGACGAAATTGTGCCTTGATTTATTATAGTAGAAATTGATGATGCCGTGACGCCGAATGAATAACCTGAAACTAATGCGGAGTTGGCGTTGTTAAATAAGGCACTGCTCAATAATGCGCCGGACCCGCTACTGCCGAACGCTGTGCCGTAATTGACCACCACACCCGTGCCTGTCAGGTTGATGCCGTTCAAGCCGCCGCTGATCACGGCGCCCGCCCCGTTCATTACCGCGCCGCCGGGCAGCAATATGCCCGAGCCGGTGGCCGTCCCGGTCGCCGCGATGGTGCCGGCGCTCACCACGGTGGCGGCCACGCTGCCCTGAATACCGTATGCGGTGCCCTTGATGGCGGCGCCCGCTTCATTGGTGATCGTGCCGCCAGCCGTGCCGAGCGCGATACCAACGCCGAGCGTGCCCGCCGCTGTGGAGGCAACCTGGCCGAAATTGTCGATCGTCCAGTCGCTCGTCCCGGTCGCCGTCACCGCGGCGCCTGTCGTGGAGGAGATCGTCGCGCCGAGCGCGATGGAGACCGGATTGGTGTTCAGGGCATCGGACAAGGTGACGCCCGAAAGATAGGCCCCGCTGATCGTCCGTCCCGCCATAGCCAGCCTCCGTCGGTATCGCGCGCATCCTGCACGCCGCCTTGCATCCACACGATTCCCGCGCTGCTTGCAAGCGTCGCGTCGATGCCCGCACCATACGGCTTGCAAGGGAGAGTGACATGCGGCAGCGCACGGCGGAAAAGCTCCTGGAGCGCTATCGCGTCACCAAGGGTGATGGGTTCAGGCTCAAGGATTACGATTGCGACGATACCGCGCCCAAGCTGATCGACCCGGCGGACGCCGATGCCCTGCTGGCGGCAGGGGTAGCACGGCTGGCCGAGTTGCAGGCCCTCCTCGCCACCCAGCGTTCCTGGGGCATGCTGGCGATCTTCCAGGCCATGGATGCGGCGGGGAAGGACGGCACCATCGGCCATGTGATGTCCGGCGTGAACCCGCAGGGCGTCGATGTCACCGCCTTCAAAGCGCCGGGGCCGGAGGAACTGGACCACGACTTTCTCTGGCGTGTCGCCCGCCGCCTGCCGCCGCGTGGCAAGATCGGGATTTTCAACCGGAGCCACTACGAGGAAGTGCTGGTGGTGCGGGTGCATCCGGAGCTGCTGGCCCGTCAGCATTTGCCGGACCAGCACGCCGGCAAGCATGTCTGGCGCGACCGGCTGAGCGATATCGCCCATTTCGAGAGCTATCTCGCGCGCCAGGGCCTGGTGATCCTCAAATTCTTCCTCCACGTCTCGCCCGGCGAGCAGAAGCGCCGCCTGCTCGACCGGCTGGACCATCCGAGCAAGAACTGGAAATTCAACGCCGGGGACATCGCCGAGCGCCGCCACTGGGACGAGTATATGGACGCCTATGAGGATGCGATCCGCGCCACCGCGAGCAAGGCGGCACCGTGGTATGTGATCCCGGCGGATCATAAATGGTTCGCCCGCCTCGTCGTCGTCACCGCGATGATCGCGGCGCTGGAGGCGCTGGACCTGCACCCGCCCCGCCTGTCCGAAACCGATCGTGCGGGGCTGGCCGCCGCGCGCGATGAACTGCTGAGGGAATAGAGATGCGTATCCTCAATAAGCACGATATCCGCGCGCTGACCGGCGTCGCCGGGCTGATCCCGGGGATCGAGGCGGCGATGTGCCGGGTGTCGGAGGGCAAGACCGACATGCCCTTGCGCAGCATGATCAAGGTCGGCGGGTCCAATTTATTCGGCATCATGACCGGGGCGATGCACGAGCCCGCGGTGCATGGCGCCAAGCTGCTGTCGCTCTATCCCGGCAATCCCCGCCACGGCCGCTCGTCGCATTGCGGGGTGGTGGTGATCTTCGCCAACGACACCGGCCTGCCGATCGCCTGCATCGATGCCGCCGAGTTGACCGGCATCCGCACTGCGGCCTCGACGGCGGTGGCGACCCGGGCGCTGGCGCGGGAGGACGCGGAGGTGGTGGCGATCCTCGGTTGCGGCGAGCAGGCGCACACCCATATCGCGGCGATGCGCGCCGTCCGCCCGATCAAGCGCTTCGTGGTCTGGGGCCGCGATGCCGGCCGGGCGGCGGCGTTTGCGGCGGAGAACGGCACGGAGGTGGCGGGCAGCGTGGCGGAGGCGGTTCGGGGCGCCGATATCGTGTGTACCACGACTCCGGCGGCCGAGCCCTTCCTGCTGAAATCCATGCTGGAGCCCGGCATGCACATCAACGCGGTCGGCGCCTCTATCCCGGTGATGCAGGAAATCGCCACCGATATCGTCCCGGCGGTGACCTGGGTGACTGATTACCGCCCGTCGCTGGAAGCCCAGGCCGCCGAGGTGATCGCGGCGCGGCGGGAGGGGCTGGTGGCGGAGAGCGAGCGCTTTACCGAGATCGGTGAGGTGCTGAACGGCACCAAGCCAGGACGCACCGCGCGGGATGACATCACGCTGTATCGCTCGCTCGGCGTCGCCGCGCAGGATCTCGCCAGCGCGTTGGCAATCCTCGCGCTGGCCGAGGCGGCCAACCAGGGCGTCAGCGTCGACTGGTCCTGACCAGCAGGTCGATCGCCAATAGGAAAAACGCGACGGCAGCGGCGAGGCGGAAGGTCAGCGCGATCCCGGCGATGAAGGCGTCTTCCGCCGTCAGGCTCGCCCCGGCCCAGCTTGTGAAGCTGGCCGAGGCCAGCATCAGCAGCGTGGCGCCCAGCATCAGCCCGAGCGTGCGGGTCAGCATGGCCAGGCTGCCGGCCACTCCGCGATCCCCCGCGGGGAGGGCCGAGGTCACCACGTCGAAATTCGCGACCTGGAACAGCCCCTGGCCAATGCCTTGCACGAACATCGCCGCCGCGATCAGCGCGAGATCGAGCGGCGCCGAGACCAGCCCGAGTCCGCCGAGCCCGGCGGCGGTCACGGCGAGGCCGAGGCGGCCGAGATTGCGTGTGCCGAGCCGCCCCGCCAGCCGCCCGGCCAGTGGGGCGGCCAGCATCATGCCGAGCGGCGAGGCGGACAACATGGCGCCACTTGCCATCGGCGCCAGTGTCGTCGCTCGCGCCAGCAGGAAGGGGCCGAGCAGCAGGATCGCGAAGGTCACCACATTCAGCGCCGTCGCGATGGACAGCGCCAGCGAGAGGGTGGGGTTGGCGAAGTGGCGCAGCACGATCAGCGGGTCCGCCCGTTGGCGCTGCACCCGGATGAAGCCCCAGCCGGTGAGCGCGGCCAACGCGAGGAACGGCAGCAGCAACGGCCCGGCGGCCTGGATCTCGTCGAGCCCGAGCAGCAGGAACCCCGTCGCGGCGACCATTAGCACGCCGCCCAGCACATCGAACCGCGCCTGCCCGGAGGGATGCCCCGCCGGCAGCTTCCAGGCCAGCGCGAAACCGGCGAGTGCCAGCGGCACCCGGAATGCGTAGACGGCGGACCAGCCCCAGCGCGCGATCAGCAGACCCGCGAGCGGCGGGCCAATCGCCGCGCCGATCGCGAACATCATGGTGTAGAGCCCAAGCACCCGCGTGCGCGCCTCGGGCGGATAGGCGCCGGTCGCCAACGCCGCGCCAACGCTCAGCACCAGCGCCGCCCCCACCCCCTGCATCGCCCTGGCCGCCAGCAGCCAGGCGTAATTCTGGGCAGTGGCGCACAGCACGAACGCCACCGCGCTCCAGGCGCAACCGATGATGAAAATCCGCCGGTAGCCGAACAAATCGCCCAACCGGCCGCACACCAGCATCAGGCTGGCATGCACGCCGACGTAGCAGATCACCACCCATTTGATGGCGGGGATCGCGATGCCGAAGCGCGCGACGATATGAGGGAAGGCGACGTTCACCGTGGTGTCGAGCGGTACCAGCAAGGTGCCGAGCCCGATCACCGCAAGCTGCGCCCAGCCCGGCAGGCGTCTATCCGCGATAGGAGCGCTTCCCATGCTCGCGCAGCCACAGTCGGACGAGGTGGCGTTTCCGCTCGGGTTCAGGAAAATCCTGGAACTCCGTGCGGGCGTGGCCAGTCGCGCGGTTGTTGACGAACTGGATCTGCCCTGCCTGCATCTGCAACTCCACCCGCAGATCCGGCCGGTTGAACACGGATTGCACGGCCGCTAGCGCCTCACTGGTCTCCTGGTCCGGCGCGCCGCCCTTCAGCGCATAGCCGGCGTAGATCTCCGACAGCGCGAGGCGGGTGTTCAGCACGTCGGTATATTCGAACACCGGGGCCGAGAAGGCGTTCGGTTCGTCCGGCAGATGCTCGGCATGCCGGTCGTACCACACCGGCTGATAGAGCCTGCGCAGCAAAGCCGGGTGGTCGGCCAGCAGGGCGTTATGCACCGAATAGACGCTGACCACGCGGCTGATGCCGCCTTCCATCGCGTGATGCAGGCACAGCAGCGCCACAACATCGGGCGGGGTGTCGTTGTAGGAATTGTCGTTGTGGTAGGTGAGATCGACGTTGGTGACGGTGGGGCGGATGCCTGAGCCCGGCTTGAGCTTGGCCCCGGTATCCCGCACGTCGAAGAACATCTGGCCGTTGAGTTTCTGGGCGACCGGGCGAGCGACCATGTTGGCGAGCAGCCAGTAGAGCTGCGTCGCCTCCGCCTTGGTCATCTCCTCCACCGGCAGGCGATCGAGCACGGCGAACATGATGCCGTTGCGCAGCTGCTCGCGCAGGCGCTCCATCACCGCGCGGCAGGCATCGAGCGCGAAATCCTGGGGATCGAGCAGCAGCGTGTTGAGCGGGGCGTAGCGGAGTTGCTTGAGCACGTCGCGTAGCTCGGCGAGCGCCTCGGCCGGGAGTGTGATGGTCCAATCCGCCGGCGAGAGGTCCTCGCCGACCCAGGCGCGGGCGTCGGTGATGGGGTGGTCGAGCATGCGCAACGTGGCCTGATGGTTCATCTCATGCTCCTGCGAAGGCGGGCGGCGGGGTGAAGCCGCGCCAGGATTTCTCCAGCAGCTTGGCGAACCCGATGGTGGTGCGGTCGCCATATTGCGGGCCGACGATCTGCACGCCGAACGGCAGGCCAGCCTTGGACAGGCCAAGCGGCGCCACCGTGCCGGGCAGGCGGAAGAAACAGGAAATCCCAGCCCAGAACATCTGGTCGGTGGTCGGCTGCTGCTTTCCGTTGATGGTGATCATCCGCTCCCAGCGCTCGCCGCTCTGCATATGCGGCATCGCCGTGCCGGCGCCGACCGGGCAGAGGAACACGTCATGGCTGCGGAAGAACTCGAACCAGGCGCGGCGCATCCGCTCCCGCTCCTCGTTGAAGCGGTAGAACTCGGCATGGCGCATCGGCACCCCGCGGGCGAGCAGCGAGGGGTAGCTGAGATCGCCCTGCGCGTATTTCTTCGCCTCGGCGGCGAAGGCCTCCATCTCGGCCTCGCTATACCGCCCGGCGGTGATAGCGCGCAGCATCAGCACATAGAGCTCATGGCCCCGCGCGATGTCATACTCCGGCCGAGCAGTCATGCTGACTTTGGCGCCTTGGGCGCGCAGGTGCTTCGCCAGCGCCTCCAACTCGCCCTGCACTTCGTCGTCGACATCGGCCAGCGCGTGATTGGTCATGATCGCCACCCGCATGCCCTTGAAGCTCGTCAGGCGCGGCTTGGGCAGCTTGAGCTGCATCCCGGCCTCGATCGGCTCCGGCCCGGCGATGGCATCGAGCGCGAGCCCGAGATCGGCCGCCGAGCGGGCGAGTGGACCGATCACCGCGATATCGGTCTCGGCGACATTGCCGAAGATGGTGTGGCCGGTGGAGGGGCAGATGCCCCAGGTCGGCTTATGGCCGAACACGCCGCAGTAATGCGCGGGGTTGCGGATGGAGGCGCCGATATCGGAGCCCAGCTCAAGCCCGGTGAACCCTGCCGCCAGCGCCGCCGCCGCGCCGCCGGAGGAGCCGCCCGGGCCGCGCGACGTGTCCCACGGGTTATTGGTGGTGCCGTAGATCGCGTTGAAGCTCTGCCAGTCGCCGAGGAACAGCGGCACGTTGGTCTTGCCGAACACCACCGCGCCGGCGGCCTCCAGGCGCTGCACCGCCAGCGCGTCGGTCTCCGCCTTGTGGTTGGCCAGCGCCGGGATGCCCCAGGTGGTCGGATGGCCCTTGAGGTCGAAGCTTTCCTTCACCGTCATCGGCACGCCGAACAGGCTGCCCTCGGCGCGGCCCTGCTTGCGCTGGCGGTCGAGCGATTTGGCCCGGCTGCGGGCACGCTCGAAATCGCGCACCACGACGGCATTGATCGTGCCATCCAGCGCCTCGATGCGGCCGATGAAATGGTCGAGCAGTTCGAGGCAGGAGGCATCGCCGCGGCGCACCATGGCGGCGAGCTTGGTGGCGGATTGGAAGTGGAGCTGCATGGCGGGCCTCAGAATGCGGCGAGCGCGGTGGCGAGGAAGGTGTTCAGGCGGCCGAGATCGATCGCATGGTCGGTCTCGTTGGTGATCACCGCCACCAGGCCGTGGCGGCGGAAGACGAAGATGCGTTGGTCGGAGGCGCCGACGGCCCAAAAGGTGTCGGCGGGGAGGTCGGGGAAGAGGCCGTCGGCATTGCAGCGGAAGCTGGCGGTGTAGGTGGTGCCGCCGTGGGTCGCGGTGCTGGCGTAGTCGACCCAGCCTTCGGGGAGGAGGCGTTCGCCCTCCCACACGCCGTCCTGCGCGTAGAGCAGGCCGAGCTTGGCGTAGTCGCGCAACGTGGCGAAGCCGGAGCCGGAGCCGATCAGGTTGCCCGCGATATCGGCGGAATGCTGATAGGAGGACATGCCGATGCGATCTGCCAGCAGTTCATAGACGGTGGCGGGGTAGGGCAGGCCACGGTGCTCGATCTCATTGCGGATGATCGAGCCCAATACGTTCGGCCCGGCGTTGATGTAGCGGAACACCGCGCCCGGGCGGGTGGCGACGATATTGCGCTGGGCGGCATCGAAGGCGTCCACGCCATCCTGGTAGACGGCGGAATTCTCGAAGCCGAGGCTCGCCGAGCCATCGCCGTGCAGCACGGTCATGCCGAGGCCGGCACGCATGCGCAGCAGGTGATCCAGCGTGATCGCCGAATGCGCGTCCCGCGGGTCGGCCCACATCGGCGCCGGGGCGGAGTCATTCACCGAGCGCAGCCAGCCGAGCTGTAGCAGGCGGCCGATCAGGGTGGCGGTGACGGACTTGGTCATCGACCAGCTCGGCGTCAGCCGGTCGATCGCGCCGCCATTGCCGTAGCGCTCGAACAGCACGCGGCCGGGGGCGGCGACCAGCATGCCGTACATGCCGGGGGCGGCGGCGTGGAAGGTCTCGGCGGCGTGGCGCACTGCGGCCGGGGCCGATGCGGCGGCGCTGTCGTCCCAATAGCCGGGCACGGCCGGCTTACGCGGAATCGGTGTGGGCTCGAAGCGCAGCGCGCTCGCGGCGCCTAGCACGATGCCGCCATAGCCTGGAGGCGCGACGGCGCGGCCGGTAATGGCGCCGAAGGACGGGTCATTCCACGTCACTGCGACCATGCGGCCCTCGTAGCTCACGCTGAGCTGTCCGGCGGCCACCGCGGCATCCAGTTCGGCCTGGGCGGGCGAGAGATCGGTGCGGACCTCGAGCGCGCCGGGGGCGGCGACCGGGCGCCAGCGCAGGCGCCGCTCCGCCTCTGCGACCGGCAGGCCGCTGACATGGATCATATCGACCAGCCGCTTGGCGGCGAAGCTCACCTGGCGCAGCCGCAGCGCGGCGGGGCGCGCGTCATAGAGCAGCGGCGCCGGCAGGCCGCGTGCCCCCAGCACGGGCGCGGTGTCGAACAGCGGCTCGACCGCCACCGGGACGGGCCGCACGCGCGGCATGGTTGCATCGTTCATGGCGGCTTCCTGCTTCTGCTGTGCCGACTTTGCCAGCTTGGCGCCGCGGTGCAAGCCGTCACCGCCCGTGCGCCAGTACCGCCTCGGCAGCCGCGGCGGCGCCGGCGCTGCCCCAATGGGTGTCGTTGGGCAGATAAACGTCGCGCGTCCCGGCGTCGATCAGCCGGCGCAGGGCGAGATCGGCGCGCACCAATGGCAGGTCCGGCAGGGCGGCGAGGCGGGCAATGGCGTCGATCGGGCGATCGGCGGCGGGAAGATAGGGTGCATAGGCTGAGGATTTGTCGGGCGCCACCAGCACGAGGAAGGCGGCGCCGAGCCGCGCTCGCACGGCCGCCTGGATGGCGCGAATGCGGCAGGCGATGGTGGCCCAGTCCGCCTCCGTCCAGGCGCGGCGGTCGAGGTCCTCATTATAGAAGAGCAGCGTGGCGGGATCGGCGCTGCTGAACAGGTCGACGCGCGAGAGCGGGCGCTGGCGTACCTTATTGATATCTCGTCCGCCGGGCAGGCGCTCCAGTGAGGTGCCGAGTTGGCCCAGTGCCTCACCGAGCCGCGCCGGATCGGGCCAGGCGGCGCGTGGCCGGGCGAATTCGCGCGCAGCCGTCGCAGCGGCGCGCGGCAGGTCGGCCAGACGGGAGGGGGCGGGCACGCAGATGCCGGGGAGCATGGGTAGGCGGCCGAGGCCACGCTCCACCACCTCCAGCACCACCAGCCGCGGCGGCGCAGTGGCCAGGGTATCTAGCAGGCGGCCGAGCGGGGTGGTTGCGATGGCGAAGACGCCGACGGCCAGGCCGGTGCGGGCGGCGAGGTGGTCGGTCCAGAACATTCCCGCGCGATGCGCCCGGTCCGGCGAGGTGGCTGAGGAGAAGGAATCGCCGATCACCACGATATCGCGCCCGCCGGGGGTGGCGAGGGGCGGGGCGAAGCGAGCCTGCGGCAGTGTCCAGCCGAAACGGTTCTCACTGTAGCCGCCGAGGCGCGTGAGATCGCCATCAAGCGGATCAAGCAGCGCGGTGGCGATGAGCCCGCCAGCGAGGAGGGCCAGCAGTAGTCCGGCCAGCACCTTATTATAGAGGTGATACATGCTCAGAACTGTGCATAGAGAAATGGACTCGCGCGGCTCATCCGCAGCAACGCCAGGGCGAGCAGGGCGAAGCAGGCAACGGCCCAGAATACGCTCGGGCGCCAGCGCAAGGCGATGGGCGCGGGGGTGGTGGAGCCGGGCAGAAGCAAAGCCCCGTCGGGCATCCATTGCCGCATATTGGGCGCCGCCAGCACGATACCGGTGGCGAGTGGTAGCAGCAGGAGCGCGCGGGCCGGCGGCAGGGCGCCGATGCCGTTGGCGCCGGCCATAGCGGCGTAGACCTCGCGCGCGGTCGTGAAATCCGGTGCGCGGAACAGCACCCACCCGGCGATCACCGCGAGCATCGTCATGCTCCAGCCGATCGAACGGCCGATGGGGCCGGGCACGCGTGGCAGGCGGGCGCTCCAGATGTGGTTTAGGACGAGCAGCGCGCCATGCAGCGCACCCCAGGCGATGAAGGTCCATCCCGCGCCATGCCACAGCCCGGCCAGCAGCATGGTCGCCATCAGATTGGTGTATTGCCGCCCCCGCCCACGACGGTTGCCCCCGAGCGGGATGTAGACATAGGCGCGCAGGAAGTCGGAGAGCGACATGTGCCAGCGCCGCCAGAATTCGACGATCGAGGCGGCGCGGTACGGGCTGTCGAAATTCGCCGGCAGGCGCACGCCGAACATCCGCGACAGTCCCGCCGCCATGTCAGAATAGCCGGAGAAATCAAAGTAGAGCTGGAACGTATAGGCCAGGGCGCCCCCCCAGGCGCCGGCCGCGCCGGCCCCCGACACCGCGCCAGGGGTGAAGAGTGCATCGGCGATCGGGGCGAGTTCGTCGGCCAGGATCACCTTCTTGAACAGCCCCACGGCAAACACGCTGGCGCCGATCGCGATACTCTCGGCATCCGGCCGGAAGCTGGCGGGCCGTTGGAATTGCGGCACCGTCTCGCCGTGGTGCAGCAGCGGCCCGGCGACGAGATGCGGAAACCAGGTGACGAACAGCAGGTAGCCCGGCGCATCGGCCTTGCCGGCACGGCCGGAGGCAGCATCCACCAGCCAGGCGATCTGTGTGAAGCTGTAGAAGGAGATGCCGATCGGCAAAGCCGCCCGCGCCGCCGCGGCGCCGGGGCCGGTCTCGATGCCCAGGGTCTCGGTGGCGAAGACAGCGTATTTGAACCAGCCGAGCAGCAAGAGGTTCCCGGCGACCCCGGCGGCCAACCATCCGCGCCCCGCGCCATCAGCGAGCGTGCGGCCAATCCGGTAGTTCACGGCGATCGATCCAAGCAGCAACGCGGTATGGGCGGCACCATTGCCGGCATAAAAGGCCAGCGACATCAGCCCCAGCCACAGCACCGCCGTCCGGTTGCCATGTCGCGCCGCCAGGGTATGGCCGGTCAGCGCGGCGGGAAGGAACAAGAGAATGAAGGCGTAGGAGTTGAACAGCATTCCCGCCCCTCCTGCCCAGCTGTTCCGCGCCCGGAGTCTCACATTCCCGCGGACAATTCGCAACCGGAAGATCATCCACGATGATCATTTGACACATCTATAAAGCGGTGTATGTAGATGATTCAACTTGCTTTGTGGAAATCCCCGGGTCCCATGCGTCTTATCGGCACCGTCAAGCGCACGACCGCCGCCGCCATGGTGCCGGCGGTGTTCTTGTCGCTGGTTGCCTATTTCATGTGGCAAGCGCAGCAAGGCGATCGCGGCACCAACACCGCCAGCCAGCGGGCGCTCGACCTGCAGCGCGCTAAGGCCGAACTCACCCGCGCCGAATCCGACCTCGCGACCTGGGAACGCCGAGTGGCGGCGATGCGTGCCTCACGCGTGGACAGCGATACGCTGGACGAGCGGGCCCGCGCGATGCTCAACTTGTCCGAACCGCGGGACATCATCATCCCATATCCGCAGGGCCAGCGCCTGTTCTGAACGGCTACAGCCAGTAGCGCCCGGCGATATCCTCGAAACTGTCGAAAAACGACACCGGTGTGATACCGAGTCGCGCCATATAGGCCTCGTGATCAGCCGGCCCGGTGTCGCGCATGCTTTCCACCGCATCGCCATAGAGTTCCGACAACACGTTTGATTGCGGGTTCAGGCCGGTGACCAGAACTAGGCCGGTCGGCGGCACCGCATATCCGGCGATGCGCAATTCCGGACGAAATTCTTGAAGGATCGCCACCATCTTCCACACATCTCCCGCCCACCAACCGGAGGGGGCCTCGGAATAGGGAGCGAGGCTGAGATCCGACTGCGCGCGGCGGGCGACGAAGCTGTCGTTCGGAATGCAGTCATGCAGCGCGATCACGCTGTTGGGCCGGCAATGACGCTCGACATTGATGAAATCGCGCAGCAGGAACTCGTAGAGATGCATGCCATCGAGGAAGGCGAAGTCCACCGGGCGGCCGAGGATCGCGGCGGGATCGCGCTCGGCGAAGAAGCTGTCGCTGGTCTGCTGGTATAAATGGCAGGCCGACTTGACGCCGACGACCTCCATCCGCAAATCGAAATTCGGGTCGATGGCGATGGCTTCGCAAGCGGCCTGGGCGAGCGATCCGCCGTCGCGGGTACCGATCTCGAGATAGGTCTTCGGCTTCAAAACGGCGTGGAGGCGCTGGAGAATGTAATAATAGTCGGGCCCATCAAACAACGGGCGCTGCCAGAAACCGTCAGGCGCTAAAGGCTTTTCCATGGTGGTATTGCGATCCCGTGCTATCGCTCGATCATGCCCAGTTTGACGCCGGGGTGGCAAGCTTGGCTTACGCAGCGGCAATCTCGATGCGAAATCACAGGGGATGGCGACATAATGTGTCGTGGATCATCCTATACGCGCAACCGCACGCGGCACGCCCGACACCCGAATCCGCATCTGACAACGACTTAACCGTGTTTCGGTTAATATGCTCTATTGCATTGCACAATAACCCTTTTTCCCGCTTCCATGCTTGCAGCGGGGCCACCCCGCCGCTAACTCTGCGCCAGTATGGCGGATATCCCCGGCAGGAGGCGGCTTCATGGCGCAGGCGGCGGACAGCAGGAAACGCGGCAAGGGTAAGCTTGCCAATGAGCCCGAGGGCCTCGATCGCGACCATTTGTTGCGCGCCTATCGCGACATGTTGCTCATCCGCCGCTTCGAGGAGAAGGCCGGGCAGCTCTACGGCATGGGTCTGATCGGCGGGTTCTGCCACCTCTATATCGGCCAGGAGGCCGTGGTGGTCGGCATCCAGATGGCGCTCGGCGAGGGTGACCAGGTGATCACCTCCTACCGCGACCACGGCCACATGCTCGCCACCGGAATGGAGGCGCGCGGCGTGATGGCGGAGTTGACCGGGCGCGAGGGTGGCTATTCGCGCGGCAAGGGCGGCTCCATGCACATGTTCAGCAAGGAGAAGAACTTCTTCGGCGGCCA
>CAIPLM010000365.1 GCA_903865895.1 uncultured Rhodospirillales bacterium
ACACGCGCCGCTTCGGCCGCAGCCAGGCGGGCAGCCACATGCCGGGAGCGGGTAATTCTCCAGGTAGGGCATGTAGACGGTCTCCACGTCGATCTGCATCGAGGCGAGGATGCGCACCACCGCGCAGTAGAACGAGATGGTGATCACCAGATCGGTCAGGCACTCCGATCCGAGTTCCGCCAGCAGCGCCTGGAAGGTGCCCTCGCCGACGCCCGGCCCCACATGCGCCTCGCGCGCCGCGCGCATCACCAGGCGGTCGAGCGGGGCCAGCGTGGTGGCCTCCCCGGCGGTGTCGGCGATGAGGGCCGCGATATCGGCGTCCGTCACCCCGAAATCATAGCCGATCTTGACGTGGTGGGACCATTCATAGGGCGAGCGGGCGCACCAGCCGACCTGGAGGATCGCCAGTTCGCGCAGCCGCGGGTCGAGCTTGGAGCCGAAGCGGATATACCCGCCGAGGCCGCTGAAGGCGCGCGCCGCGTTGGGGCTGTGCACCAGCAGGCGGAAGAGGTTGATGTTGCGCTTCAGCAGGTCCTGATGCTCGGGCGGCAGGTTTTCGCGGTCGATATAGTCGAGGCGGGCCATTCTGGTCTCTCCATGCGGCGTTTCCGGGCGGAACGCTGCGGGGCGGCCTGGAGACTGTCAAGCGCGGCATGATTGACAGGGCGAAACCGCCGGCGCTACCGCTTGGGCACCGTGGGAGACAGGATCATGTTCGATCTCGACCAGTTCATCGCCGACCTTCGCGCCTCCGCCACCGAGCGATCCCGCCAGGCGATGCAGGCGATCGTCGCCCGCGCCATCAGAGACACCGCGTCGCTCTACCGCGCCATCGGCACACCGGACGAGGCGGGGGCGCAGGTGCTGTATCACGGGCAGGACCTCACGGTGCTCAATATCAAATGGGCGCCCGGGCAGATGACACTGCCGCATAATCACATGCTCGGCGCCGTGATCGGCATGTATGACGGGCGGGAGGATAATGTGTTCTGGCGCAAGGTGCCGAACCCCGAACGCTTCCAGATCGAGGCGGCCGGCGGCAAGGCGATCGGCAGCGGCGATGTGTGCGTGCTGGGGAAGGACATCATCCACTCCGTGATCAACCCGGTGAGCCGCATCAGCGGCGCGATCCACGTCTATGACGGGGATTTCTTCAACCCGCACCGCAGCATGTGGGCGGCGGAGACGCTGACCGAGGAGCCTTACGAGCAGAGCCGCGTTTCGAGCTTCCGCGCCCCTCTGCGGCCGGCCTGACCATCTGGCCGCCTTGCCTCATGGGGCATTGAGTGCAATTTGGCCCCAGGCAGCAGGGAGCGTGACGTTGGACATCGGCAGGAAAATGGATCTGCGGCTGGGCATGCGCCCGGTGCCGGCGGCGGACGAGCCCTTCCCGGAGTTGGAAGCGGCGGCCGAGCATTTCGCCACCCCCTGCGGCGAGGGCCACATGGTGTTGCGCGCCTGGGGCGAGGGCCCCGCACTCGTGCTGCTGCATGGCGGCTCCGGCTC
>CAIPLM010000366.1 GCA_903865895.1 uncultured Rhodospirillales bacterium
AATGCATGAGGTCCAGGGGCTCGGCCCCTGGCAGGGGTCAAGGGGGCAGCGCCCCCTTGCCTCACTTCGGCTCCGAGCGGCCTACCGGCCGCGCGAAGACATCAGGAAGTTGAAACTGTCGAAGGAGTTTTCGGCGACGCGGAACCAGAGGTTCTGGTCGGTGCGGAAGGCTTTCATGCTGTCGTAGACTTTTTTGAAGGCCGGGTTTTTCGCCGAGATTTCGTCGTACGAGGCGTAGGCGGCATCGAAGCAGGCTTCAAGCACTGGGCGCGGGAAGGCGCGGAGCTGGGTGCCGCCGGCGACCAGGCGCTTGAGGGCGGCGGGGTTCACCGCGTCGTATTTCGGGACCATCCAGGCGGTGACTTCGGCGCAGGCGATTTCCAGCATCTTCTTGTAGGCCGGCGGCAGAGTTTCGAGCGCCTTGTTGTTGACGTAGAGCGACATCACCGATCCGCCCTCCCACCAGCCGGGATAGTAGTAGTATTTGGCGACTTTCTGCAGGCCGAGCTTCTCGTCGTCATAGGGGCCGACCCATTCGGCGGCGTCGATGGTGCCGCGTTCGAGGGCGGGGTAGAGGTCACCGGCGGCGATCTGCTGGGGGATGACGCCGAGCTTGCGCAGGATCTCGCCGGCGAAGCCCGCGACGCGGAACTTGAGGCCCTTGAGGTCCTCGACGGTGTTGATTTCCTTGGAGAACCAGCCGCCCATCTGGGCGCCGGTGCCGCCGAGGATGTAGCTGGTGAAGCCGTAGGGCTTGTAGAACTCGCGCATCAGCTCGAGCCCGCCGCCATGCATGAGCCAGGCGTACATCTGCCGCTGGTTCATGGCGAAGGGCAACCCGGTCTCGAGCACGAAGGTCGGGTCCTTGCCGAAATAGTAGTAGGAGGCGGTCTGGCCGCATTCCACGGTGCCGTTCTGCACGGCGTCGGCCACCTGCAGGGCGGGGACGATTTCACCGGCGGCGAAGGTGCGGATCTGGAACTTGCCGTCGGACATCTCGGCGACCGATTTGGCGAGGAGCTCGGCACCGCCGTAGAGCGTGTCGAGCGATTTCGGGAAGCTCGATGTCAGCCGCCACTTCACTTCCGGCATCGTCTGCGCGATGGCCGGCGTGGCGAGGGCGGCCGCCGCGGCGATGCCGCCCAATCCGGCCGATTTCACCAGTTTGCGTCGTTCCATGTCCCGGCTCTCCCTGTGTCTGCGCCCGCGTTCTACCCGCGTGCCGCTAGGGTGTCAGGAATAACCACCGGGCCGGGCCCGGCGCAAGAGATCACTGCAACGCTTCGCGCCGACGGGCCCGGCGTTTCAGCGCGATACCGGTGGCGATGACGAGCACGGCAAGTGGGGTGCGCAGTGCTTCTTCGAGGGTCGCTGGCGCGATGCCGGTCCAGCGGGCGAGGGCGGCGTCACTGCCGATCATCTCGCCGGCAATCCAGCCGAGCAGCCCGGCTCCGGCGTAGACCAAGCCGGGGAAACGCAGCAGCGCGCCGAGGATCACCTGGCTGCCGGCCACGATCATCGGCACAGAGATCGCGAGGCCGAGCACGATGAGCGTCACATTGCCTTTCGCCACCGCGCCGATTGCCACTGCATTGTCGAGCGACATCACGGTATCGGCGACGGCGATCGTCATCACCGCGCCCCAAATATCCGGCTTGGCCTTGGTGTCGCTCGGCCCCGAAGCAGGTAGCAGAAGCTGGATACCGATCCAGACCAGGCCGATGCCGCCGAGCATGCGCAAATAGGGCACATCGAGCAGAATGGTGATGATGGCGCAGAACAGGATGCGCAGCAGCGTCGCGGCCAGGCTGCCGAGCAGGATGGTGAGGCGGCGCTGGGCGGGCGGCAGCAGGCGGCTCGCCATGGCGATCACCACCGCATTATCGCCGGAGAGCAGCAGGTTCAGCCCGGTGATTTCCGCGAGTGCGAGCCAGAAGGCGCCTTGCGCAAAATCCGTCTCGCCGAGGGCCCCGAGCATTGCACTGTCCTGATGTATAAAAACCGGATCATGCGATGCCGGGGGCGCCGCTTGCGGGCGCACGCTGGAGGTCCGGGCGGGAATCGAACCCACATTCGCGGATTTGCAGTCCGCTGCATCACC
Organism: uncultured Rhodospirillales bacterium; assembly: GCA_903865895.1. Taxonomy (GTDB): domain Bacteria; phylum Pseudomonadota; class Alphaproteobacteria; order Acetobacterales; family Acetobacteraceae; genus CAIYPH01. The sequence continues at coordinate 2,102 of CAIPLM010000366.1, forward strand.
ACTCTGCCACCGGACCTCACGGCGAGCCCGGGTTATCGTCTCACGCGCACCTCGCGGTCAAGCCTCGGCGGGGCTTCGAGGCACGCATATCTGCGCGGCATGGGCGGCGCGACGGCGGGGCAGGGCGGTTCACTCTTTGCGAACGGCCGGCCGGCACTCTATACTGCGCCCTCTGCCAGCCGGTCCGGATCAATTGCATGCACGACACCGATTTCACCGCCGCCCGCACCATGATGGTCGATAGCCAGGTTCGGCCGAACAAGGTGAATGATCGCCGCATCCTCGATGCGATGAAAGCGATTCCGCGCGAGCGTTTCGTGCCGCCCCATGCGGCGGCGCTGGCCTATGCGGATGAGGACGTGCCGCTGGGGGGTGGCCGCGTGCTGCTGGAGCCGATGGTGATCGCGCGGCTCGTTCAGGCCGCCGCCGTGGGGTCCGGCGAGCGCGTGCTGGTCGTGGCATCCGGCACCGGCTACGGCGCGGCGCTCCTGGCTGCCTGCGGCGGGGTCGTCACCGCGCTTGAGGATGACAAGACGCTGCTGGCCATCGCGCGCTCCGCATTGGCCGGCCATTCCGTCACCATCGCCGAGGGCGCACCGGCCGCCGGTTGGGCGAGCGGTGGTCCGTATGATGTGGTGTTTCTCGAAGGTGCCGCCGAACAGATTCCCGAGGCACTGGCCGCCCAGGTAAAGCAGGCCGGCGGCCGTTTCATCGGCATCACCTCCACCGATGGCCGTACCGCCCAGGCGGTGAGCGGCATGCGGGCCGGCGCCGGCCTCGCGCTGCGGCCGCTGTTCGATTGCGCCACCCCCCGCCTGCCAGGCTTCCGCCAGGCCGCCGGTTTCGTGTTCTGATTGTGGCTGCACGATGATCGCCACATCGATCGCAATGCTCCATGGCGCAGTGCAACAAGCTGTGGCACATCTGCCAGCATGAACTTCGATAGCAGGACGGGATTCGCGCAGATGAAGCAAGGCGGGAGCAAGGCGGGGCAGTGGGTTAAGGTTGGCGTAGCCTTGGCGCTCCTCTGCCAGACGGCGCTGACGCCGGTTGCCTGGGCGCAAACCCCCCCGCCTCCCGCCCCGGCGCAACCCGCTGCCGCCGGCGCGCCGCGTAGCCTCCCTGAGGCCCTCGCTCTCGCCTATTCCACCAACTCCACTTTGCTCGCACAGCGCGCCAACGTTCGCGCAGTGGACGAAAACGTTCCAGCCGCCCTGGCGGGGTGGCGCCCCACAGTCACGGTGAGCGCAAACGCCGGCTACGCGAACGACAATCGCATCACGCACACCACTCTGCCCTCGCCGCGCACCTCCCGGACCGTTGTCGATCGCGGCCTCAACGCCGAGACCATAACCGCGACGCAGCAGCTCTACAGCGGCGGCGCCACCAAGGCGGCGACCAACCGCGCCGAGAATCAGGTGATGGCGGAGCGCGGCCGTTTGATGGCGCAGGAGCAGGCGACACTGTTGGCCTCCGTGCAGGCCTATGTCGGCGTCATCCAGTCCACCCAGATCCTCGCCCTCAACGTCAACAATGAGCAGGTGCTCGCCCGCCAGTTGCAGGCGACCAATGACCGCTTCCGTGTCGGCGAGCTGACGCGGACCGATGTTGCGCAGGCCGAGGCGGCACTGTCCGGCGCCACCGCGACACGGCAGACGGCCGAGGGCAACCTGCAAACGGCACGCGCCACCTTCCGCGATACCGTGGGTGCGCTGCCGGGCAACCTCGTTGAGCCACAACCGTTGAAACTGCCGGTCCGCACGCTGGAGCAGGCGCAGGCGATGGCCCGCACCAACAACCCCACCGTGGTGGCGGCACTGTTCGACGACGCGGCCGCCAAGGATTCCTTCGACGCGCAGTTCGCGAGGCTGATGCCGACGCTGAACCTGCAGGCCACGTACGGCCGTAACGAGGACACCACGGCGAAAAACCTCCAGACCAACACCGGACAGATCGCCGCCGTCCTGTCGCTGCCGCTTTATCAGGGCGGCGTCGAATATGCCGCCATCCGCCAGGCCCGCCAGGCGCAACAAACCACGCGCCAAAAGCTCGACGCCGCACGTGGCACCGCCGTGCAGCAGCTTGCCGCCGCCTGGGCTACCTACGGCGCCGCGAAGTCGGCGATCGAGAGCACTCGCCAACAGGTCCGCGCCAACGAGATCGCGCTCGAGGGCGTGCAGCGCGAGGCCCTCGTCGGCAGCCGTACCACGCTCGACGTGCTGAACGCCGAGCAGGCGTTGCTCACCTCGCGCACCACGCTGGTGCAGAACCTCGCCAGCCTCGTCACCGCCTCCTACCAGGTGGCGTCCGGCATCGGCCGCCTGACGGCGCGTGACCTCGCGCTGCCCGTGGCGCTCTACGACGAGACGGCGTATTACAATGCGGTGCGTAACCGTCTGATCGGCACCAGCGACTACGCGACTGAGCAGCCCGCACGCTGAGGACCCAGGAATGAGCGGCACACCCACCCCCCAACCGCCCGCCACTGCCGCCGATCCGTCAATGGAGGATATCCTCGCCTCCATCCGACGCATCCTCAGCGAGGACGAGGCCTCCCCGGAGGGTGCCACCGCCGCGCCGGAAGCTGCCAAGCCGGAGGAGGATGTCGTTGCCCTCGATGCTTCAATGATTGTACCAGAACCCCTGCCCATGACCCCTCCTCCCGCCACCCCGCAGCCTGCCCCTATCCAAGCAGCCCCTCCTTCGCCCCCCAGTGGCACCGGCCTGGTCGCGCCCGAGACGGAGGCCGCCGTCGCCTCCTCCGTAGGCGGCCTGCTCCGCACCCTGATCGCCGAGCGCGAGGCCGTGCCCGTCTATCGCGGCGGGCCGACGATCGAGGATCTCGTGCGGGACGAAGTGCGGGCCCTGCTCAAGCATTGGCTCGATACCAACCTCCAGCCCATCGTCGAGCGCCATGTACGGGCGGAGATCGAGCGCGTGGTAAGCCGCGCCCTCTAAGCCTGCGTCCGTTCCGCATTCGGCTTGCCCGGGTGCAACCCCCGAGCGAGTATCCCCATGCTGAACAAAACCTATGCCCCCGGCGAGATCGAGACCTCCCTCTATGAGGGCTGGGAATCCGCCGGCGCCTTCGCCGCCAAGCCTGACAGCAACGCGGCGCCCTACACCATCATGATCCCGCCGCCGAACGTCACCGGCAGCCTGCACATGGGCCACGCGCTCACCTTCACCATCCAGGACACGCTGATCCGCTGGCGGCGGATGAGCGGCCGCGATGCGCTGTGGCAACCCGGCACCGATCACGCGGGCATCGCCACCCAGATGGTGGTCGAGCGCCTGCTGGCCGAGGAAGGCACCACTCGCCAGGCCCTCGGCCGCGAGAAATTCCTCGAACGCGTCTGGCAGTGGAAGGGCGAATCGGGCGGCACCATCACCCGCCAGCTCCGCCGCCTCGGCGCCTCGCTCGACTGGCCGCGCGAACGCTTCACCATGGATGACGGCCTCTCCGCCGCCGTGCGCGAAGTCTTCGTCACCCTCTACAAGCAGGGCCTGATCTACCGCGATCGCCGCCTGGTGAACTGGGACCCCAAGTTCCAGTCCGCCATCTCCGACCTCGAGGTGGAGAACCAGGAAGTCCGCGGCAATCTCTGGCACATCACCTACCCGATTGACGGCGAGGAAGGCCGCTTCATCACGGTCGCCACCACCCGCCCCGAGACCATGCTCGGCGACACCGCGGTGGCCGTGCACCCCGAGGATGCGCGCTACAAGGACCTCGTCGGCAAATTCGCTATCCTCCCCATCGTCGGCCGCCGCATCCCCATCGTCGCCGACGAATACTCCGATCCCGAAAAGGGCACCGGCGCGGTGAAAATCACCCCGGCGCATGACTTCAACGATTTCGCGGTCGGCAAGCGGCACGCCTTGCCGATGCC
>CAIPLM010000367.1 GCA_903865895.1 uncultured Rhodospirillales bacterium
GAATACCTCATGCGCCATGCCGGCCAGGTGGTCACCCGCACGATGCTGCTGGAGGGCGTGTGGGACTACCATTTCGACCCGCAGACCAACGTGATTGACGTGCACGTCTCGCGCCTGCGCCAGAAGGTGGACAAGCCCTACCCGGTGGCGCTGATCCACACCGTACGCAATGCCGGCTACATGCTCAGGCCCGAAGCACCTTGAGACCTCCGCCGCCGGGGTTCGCCGAGCGGCTGTTCCGCTCGGCCGGCGTGCGGTTCGGCGTCATCTACGCCACGCTGTTCGGCATCAGCGCCGCAGCGCTCGCCGCCTTCCTGTGGTGGTCCACCGCCGGACTCCTGGAACGCCAGACCGAGGCGGCGATCGACAGCGACGCCCAGGCGCTGTCGGAACGCTATACCGAGGGCGGCATTCCCGCGCTGAGCGAGATCATCCGCCAGCGCGTCGACGGCAATGTGGATGACGACGCGGTCTACCTGCTCGCCGACCCCGGCTACCGCCCAATCGCCGGCAATCTCGATTCCTGGCCGCGCGGGCTGACCGGAGAGGACGCCCGCGGCGAGGTGCGCATGATGCGCGCCGGCATCGCCACGCTCGCCTTGGTGCGCAGCTACGAGCTGCAGGACGGGTTCCATTTGCTGGTGGGCCGTGACGTGGAGGCCAAGTCCCAGCTCCGGCTGATGCTGCAGGATGCGATGATCTGGGCCGCCGGCATCGCCATCGCGCTCGGCAGTTTCGGCGCCTGGGCGGTGCGCGGCCTGTTCCGCGCCACCCTCGCCGATGTCGGCGAGACCGCGGCGGCCATCGGCATGGGAGACCTGTCGCGCCGCGTGAAGGTGACCGGCCATGGCGACGAGTTCGACGTGCTGGCCGAGACCATCAACGATATGCTGGCCCGCATCGAGCTGCTGATGGATGGGGTGCGCCAGGTCTCGAACGCCATTGCGCATGATCTGCGCACCCCGATCACCCGCGCCCGCGCCCGGCTGGAGGATGCCGCCACCCATGCCGGCTCAGCCGAGGAGCTGCGCGCCGCGGTGGAACGCGCGGTGGCCGATCTCGACGGCATCGTCTCGGTATTCCAGGCCCTGCTACGCATCGCCGAAATTGAGGCCGGCTCCCGCCGCTCCGCCTTCGCCGGGTTCGACGCTACGTCTATGCTGCAGGACATGGTCGATCTCTACGGCGCGGTCGCCGAGGATAACGGGCAGGAGCTGGCGGCCGAACTACCCGAGCAAATGCCGATGTTTGGCGATCGTGACATGGTGCAGCAGGCCGTCGCCAACCTGCTCGACAACGCTCTGAAATTCTCGCCGCCCGGCAGCACGATCACCCTATCCGCCGCCACCGACAGTGAGGGCGGGCGCATCACGGTGGCCGATCGTGGCGCCGGCATGCCGCCGGCCGACCTGGCGCGGGCCACTGAGCGCTTCTTCCGCGGCGAACAGGCACGCAGCACGCCGGGATCAGGCCTCGGCCTTGCGCTGGTGCAGGCCGTGGCCACCCTGCATGGCGGCAGCTTCGCGCTGGAGGACAACGCGCCCGGCCTGCGCGCCGTGCTCACCCTACGGGCGCGGGCGGCATGACAGGGCGCGCGGCAAAATTATCCGCCCTGTCATTCGGCGTAGAGCGGCAGTACACCAATGCGTCCGTATCCTAGTTCGATGATGATTAGGCACATGATGACCGGATGGCACCCCTTGCCGCTGTTGGGCCTGCTCCTCGCCGCCTGTCCGGCGATGGCCCAGCCGGTGCCCCCAGGCCCGCCACCGCCTCGCATGACCAGCGATACGCACGAATATTGCGGGCATCTCAGCAATGAGTTCGCCCGCACACTCCGCACTCATCCGCAGGCGTCAGGCGAATCTCGCATGCTGGCCGATGAGGGTTCACGCCTGTGCGATCGCGGCCATGTGCGTGCCGGGATCATGCGCCTGCGCAAAGCACTCCGCTTGGCGCGGACCGGGAATTGAGCCACCAGCCCGCGTGAAATCGCCGTTGTTCCGGCGATTGACGTGGCATTGTCTGGCGCCCCCGCCCGCCGCGCGGGAAGCTGCGAGCCGGATGCCCCCGCCGCGCGAAGGTTCGTACTGCCCTGTTGCCGCCCCTCCCGCCCTCCCGGTTTGGCCCGCTGCTTGCCTGGCTGGTGGTCGCGCTCGCATGGCGGGCGCCGAGCTTCGCGTTCAGCGAGGTGAACTGGGATGAACAGCTCTATCTGCTGATCGGCAGCAGCGTGGCGCGAGGCGAGCTCCCCTATGCCGCACTGTGGGACCGCAAGCCGGCCGGGCTGTTCTTCCTGCTCGGCGGGCTACTGCGCCTCGTGGACATGCCGATGCTCCCGCTGCGGCTGCTGCCAGCCCTCGGGCTAGGCCTCGGCGCCTGGTGCCTCGACCATCTCACCGGTCGCCTCGCGCCCGGCACGCGCGGCGGATACATCGCCGGGCTGCTGTGGATCGCCTATGCCGGGCGCGCCGATGGCGGGGGGCTGAACACCGAGCTGCTCTTCGTGCCGCTCAACCTGCTCGGCCTCGTCCGGCTGCTTGGCGCGGTTCGCGAGCGCGACTTCCTTGCCGCCGGGCTGCTGTTCGGCAGCGCGGTGCAGATCAAATACAACGCCGCCTTCTTTTGCCTGGCCATCCCCATCGCCTCGGCCATAATGCGCCGGCGCGCGCCGGCCCCATCGGAGGTCGCCGCGACGCTCGCTGGCCTCGCGCTGCCCAGCTTCTTGGCGGTCATGCCCTTCATCGCCGCCGGAGAGCTTGGCCTGTGGTGGGAGGCCAATATCGACGCCAATCTTGGCGTCATCGGCGCAGTCCGCGCGCCTTGGCAGCTCGTCACCGGCGATCCCGCCTATATGGCGCTGCGCTACGGCGTGCCGCTCGGCGGCGGGCTGCTGGCGATCGCCGCCGCTGGCCTGGCACCACGAGCCGAACGCTGTGCCGCGATCGGCGTCGCCGGCGCGATCACCTTGGCCGACGCAACCGCCCTGCTGGTGCTCGGCCGTTTCACCGATCACATGATGATCCAACTGCTCCCCGGCCCCTGCCTCGCCGCCGGTTGCCTAGCGGCCTGGCTGCTGCGCCGCCGCGCCCTCGGCGCCACGGCACTCGCGATTTTGATGGCCTCTGCGGTCGCGCAGGACGGGCGTGGCTTCCGCGATCCCTTCGTCGCCGCAGCCGAAATCTTGGCCCGCCGTGCCGCCGGCGAGGTCGGATGGGGCGATCCGGTGGCCACCGCGGCGGCGCGGATCGCGCCCGAACTATCCGAGGACGATGCGCTCTACGTCTTCGGCGGCCCGATCCTCGGCCTCTACGCCAGCCTGCGCCACGCCCCGCCGACCCGCTTTCCCTTCGCCGAGCATTTGTGGAAACCCTATGCCCCCGCCGCGGGCAGCGCCGAGATGGC
>CAIPLM010000368.1 GCA_903865895.1 uncultured Rhodospirillales bacterium
AGCTCGCCCAGCATCCGCGCCCGCCGGCGATGCCCCGCCGGCAGCGCCGCCAGCCGCGCGCGCAGCTCCGCCGCCCGCGCGCCCAGCACGGCGACAAGCGCCGGCAAAAGCTGCCGCAGCATACAGAGCAGCAGGCGGTGGAGGGACGGGCGGGACAGCATGGCGACCTTTCATGATGATATGAATTCCCTATTTGTTCTCATATCCCCCACCAGCATGCAAGAGAAATTTTCTTATATCATAAGTTTTTTTGCCCTCGCGAGGCCGCTAGCCTAGAGCGCGATCCAGAACACCAGATCAGTATCGCCGGGAAAGGCCGGATGATCGAAGCTGCGTTCCAACACCCCGCCCGCCCGCTCGATCACGCGGCGGGAAATCGCATTGCTCTCCGCACAGGTCAGCATCACCCGCCCCATCCCAAGCCCGCGCGCCTCCGTCAGCATCAGCGCCAGCGCCGCCCCGGCATAGCCGCGGCCGCGCTTCCACGGCACCACCGCGTAGCCGATATGGCCGAGCACATGCGCCGGCAGCTCATCCGTGCCGGGCTGGTGGCGAAAGCCGATGGAGCCGCAGAACTCGCCGTCGCTGATCCAGTGCCGGAACCCCGGCAGCCGCGGCACCTGCCGCCCATCCCACAGGGTGATGGTCGGCGGAGGGTTGAGCTGGCTGTCGATGAAGGCTTCCGGGTCCTCCCGCAGAGCGGCCAACTGCTCGGCGCTCACGTCGCGCGTGTTATCGGGCGACCAGCCCTGGGCGAGCGCCGCGGCAAAGCCGGGGAGCAGTGCGAGGCAGGGGCGCACGAGGGAGACCATACCCTGAGTTTGGCGCAGACCACGCGGCGCTGCTAGCCTTGCCACAACGGAGGACGCCCATGACCGATTTCTCGCCCGACTGCATCGCCGCCCTCAAGCGGGTCAGCACCGCCACCATCACCACCCAGCTGTTCAAGCGCGGCCTGCGCAACTGCTACATCCAGGGCGTCCGCCCGCTCGGCGCCTATGGCGAGAACATGGTCGGCCCCGCCTTCACGCTGCGCAACATCCCCTCCCGCGAGGATATCGACGTGATGTCCGTCTTCGCCAATCCCGCCCATCCCCAGCGCTGGGCGGTGGAGAACGCCCCCGCCGGCAAGGTGCTGGTTGTGGATTGCCGTGGCGACGCCCGCGCGGCTTCCGGTGGCGAAATCCTCGCCACCCGCCTGATGGTGCGCGGCGCGGCGGGCATGGTGAGCGATGGCGGGGTGCGCGATGCCGCCGCCATTGCCAAGCTGCCGATCCCCGTTTTCTGCTCCGGCCCCTCGGCCCCGCTCAACCTCGCCGTGCACCACGCCGTCGATGTCGACGTGCCGATCGCCTGCGGCGGCGTGCCGGTCTATCCCGGCGACATGATCGTGGGCGACGGTGACGGGGTGGTGGTGATCCCCGCCCATCTCGCCGAGGAAGTGGCGCGCGACGCCGCCGAGCAGGAGGTGCTGGAAACCTTCCTCCTCACCCGCATCCAGGGCGGCGCCCGCCTGCCCGATACCTATCCGCCCAACGCGGAAACCCGCGCCGCCTATGCGGAGTGGCTGAAAAACCGCGGCTGAGCGTCTGGTTCCTGCCAGGGG
>CAIPLM010000369.1 GCA_903865895.1 uncultured Rhodospirillales bacterium
GCACGACCCTGCGAGTAAGGTTGCGGGTACAGCACTAGTCCAGTATTCTTCCGCGTCCCTTAAGGGCGCGTAGCTCAGCGGTAGAGCACTTCCTTGACATGGAAGGGGTCACAGGTTCGATCCCTGTCGCGCCCACCAAATAGCCGCATAAAAACAATAAGTTAGCGGCCCCACTCTCAGCACACTGACTCGCTCGGGGCACACTTTGGGGCACACTTTCGTGGGTTTACCCCCTGCCCACGCCTCCGCCCCCATCCGCACCGGCTTCGGACCCAGCCGACGGCACCAAATCAGGGCGGCCCGGCGTGCGGTGGGAGTCGGCTGCAACCGCTCGGGGCACACGTTGGGGCACACTTACACACGGCCGACCAACGGGCCCATTACGATGCCCTGAGCTGGGGACATGCCGGAGTTCAAATGGCGATCATCGAGTTTCAGGTTCAGGGCTCGGCGGCAACCCCGTACACCGTCACCTTCGTTCAGGATGCCGGCCGCCTCTCGGCGCACTGCACCTGCCCCGCCGGCACCACCGGCCAATACTGCAAGCACCGGCTGTCGATCCTCGCGGGCAGCGGCGCGGCCATCGTCAGCCCGAATTCGGCGGACATCAGCGTCGTCACCGGCTGGCTCGCCGGGTCCCCGCTGGAACAGGCGCTGAAGGATCTCGCGACCGCTGAGGGCGACTTCGAGCGGGCGCAGAAGGCGCTGGCTGCGTCGAAAAAGAAGGTCGCCGCCGCAATGCGGTAGGCGCCGCCGCGACCAGTTCCCGCCCGCCCGCCGCCGTGCGACGATTAGTGGATGCGCGCATACGTCGTCACCGCCCGGATCCTGATCGCCGATACGGCCGAGGGCGCCGCGCAGCCCGCACACGTCAGACATCCCTCAGCGGGCGTGGCCACGCCAGAAAATCGCGGAGCGTCGCTGAATGCCTGATCTCACGTGGGGCGCGTTCGTCGAGTACCTAAAACTGCCCGCGAAGGTCTCTGCGGCGATTGCCCTCGTCGCCGGCGCCCTGCTCTTTTTGCCCGCCCCATGGGTGGCCAGACTCGGCCTCGCCGAGGTGGCCACAAGTCAGCGCGGATGGATCGGATTCGCGTTCGTCGCTGCCGTCGCCCTGCTCGTCGCCGAACTCGGCGCGCTGGTTTGGCGGCACGTCGGCGCCTACCTTGGCGAGGAACGCCGGAAAGCGAGGATCAAGCGCCAAGCGGCCGAGCGCCTGACGCAACTCACTACCGATGAAAAGCGGCTGCTCCAGCCCTACGTAGAGAAGAACGTTCGCTCCGTGAAGATCCCGCAGAGCAGCGGCGCCCTGAATGCCCTCATGCGCGCGGGCATCCTGAGCGCGGGCTCGCAGACCGCGACTTTCAGCATGGGCAAGGATGACTACCTAATCGAGGTAACCATTTCGCAGTGGGCCCTCGAACACTTGCGGGACCGTCCGGAGCTACTCGCCGGGTAGCGACGACGCCGAATTCGCGTGCGGCGGAATTCTAACGTCGAGGGCGACCCGGCGACTCTGGTTGGGGCATTCGGTCGCGCCCTCTGCTGTCAACCCCGGGCACGATTTCCCATCGCGCTCTGAGCGTCGAATCCGGCATCGGGCTCGCCGGTCGCCGCCTCGCTCTCGGTGAAGTACGGCGGGAGGCGCGCGAATTCAGCTATGTCTTTCTCCGCGTCCGTCACGTCGCTCTGCGCTAGGCTAATCTCGCCCTCGCCTTCCGAACGCGTCCACGCGCTCGCGCCGAATCCGAGAAACAGTCCGGCGACTCCGCCGCCGACTATGCCCGCCTGCCCATACCGTTGCTGACCATAGTAGACGGACATCACGCCGACGATGGCGCCGTAGACCCACGGCAGAATCGCGAACTTCCGGCGGGCCGACGCCAGCGACGCCCGCGCCTTACTTAGCCGCACCGCGTGCATGTCGTCGATGGCGCGCCGCAATTCGACCTGTGCCGCCATCAGCGCCTTGCGACCTTCGACGTCCGCGACCTTGAAATACAGGCCGCGGATGCCGCGCCGGCGGTCGTCATACTCCCAGTCGCTCGCGGTTTCGTCCGAGAATTCAGGGTTCGTCATGCCAACCGGGAGGAATGAACCCTCGGAGGCCCGCTGTGCGGCTTCGCGGATACCTAAGTCAGCCTCCAACGTAGATATTCGAGCCCGTGCGCGATCCTGCACGCCGAGCAGGTTGAACCGCTCATCGGTCCAGTTTCGTATCGCCATTGACTGCCCCCTCGGCCACGGTGGCGCGATGTCTAGGACTTAAGAAAGATCCAGTTGATGAGCGCGCGGCCGACAAAGAACGCCACGACGCAGCCGGAGACTATCCACCAGCCAATCGCCGCGCCGTCTTTACGATGATCCGAAGCGCCGCGGTAGACGCCATGCACGGCGCTGGCATCGCTGTCGGGCGTCGCAGCGCCGGCCGCGGCCGGGCTGAACCAGATCGCCTGGAAGCCGCCCATGTCGTCGCCATTGTCCGCCGTGACGGCGTGGCCGAGCGCGCGCAATGCCGGGCCCACCTGCCCGTAGAGGGCCGTCTCCAGCCGCAGCGTATTGTTGGCCTGGGCGTGGGTAAAGCGGGCGGCATCGGAGGCGGCCTGGGGATTCAGACCCAGGTCGATCATGTCGACCAGTACCTGGGCGTGACCCTGCGCCTGCTGGCTACCGCCCATCAGGCCGAAGGCCATCACCGGCTGGCCATCCTTGGTGACGAAGCCCGGTAGCAACGTATGAAACGGGCGCTTGTGCGGCGCGAGCAGGTTTGGGCTCGCAGGGTCCAGCGAGAACAGCGCACCGCGGTCATTGAGCACGAAGCCGAAGCCCGGCACGGTGATGCCGGCGCCGAACGTGTCGTAAATGCTGTAGATAAAGGACACCATGTTGCCGTCGCGATCCGCCACCGCGAGGTATACCGTGCCACCGACCGGATCGCCCTGCGGGGACGGCGCGTGGGCGTGCTGCATATCGATCCGGCGGCACAGCCCCGCGGCGTACGGCTTCGAGATCAGCCGTTCGACCGGCACGGGGCTCATGCCCGGATCGGCGTTGTAGGCGTATAGGTCGGCGTAGGCGAGCTTCTTCGCCTCCACCAGCAAGTGCCAGTAACGGGCCGAGCGTGGCCCGACCTTCGCAAGATTAACGCCCAGCTTCGGCGCACAGACTTCCAGCAGGTTCATCATCTCCAGCACCGCGAAACCCTGCGTGTTCGGCGGCATCTCCACCACGTCGTAGCCGTGGTAGCGGGTGCTCAGCGGCTCGACCCAGCTGGCTTCGGTCGCAGCCAGATCGGCCGCCGTCATTGTCCCGCCCAGCGCCTGCGACTTGGCTAGCAAAGCGGTGGCGATCTCGCCTTTATAGAAGCCATCGCGACCGTCGCGCTCCAGCACGCGCAGCGCACGGGCCAAATCCGGGTTACGGAAGATCGAGTAGCGAGCGGGCGGCACGCCACCCGGCAGGTACGTCCGCACCGAGTCCGGGTCGTCCGCGACCACTTCCGCGCCGTAGATCCAGTCGTGGGCAATGCGCTCGGACACACCAAAGCCCTGCTCGGCGATGACGACAGCGGGCTCCAGCAACTCGCGAAACGACCGCGTGCCATAGCGCCGCAGAATTGCGTCCCAGGCATCGACCGCACCCGGCACCGTGACCGCCTCGATCCGATGCATCGGCATCCGCGTGGCGTAGCCGCGCGCCGCTAGGTGCGCAGGCGTCGCACCGCTGGGCGAGCGGCCGCTACCGTTGAGCGCGACGAGCCGGTGTTCCTTCGCCACCCAGGCGATCATGAAGACATCGCCCCCGATACCTGCACTGACCGGCTCGACGACATTCAGCACCGCGGCAGTGGCGATCGCGGCATCGAAGGCATTGCCGCCGCGCTTGAGCACATCCAGACCGGCACTGGCCGCTAGCGGCTGACTGGTCGCGACAATGCCATTTCGAGCGATGACTTCCGAGCGCGTCTGACCGAGCCAGCCGCTGGCGCGGTCGCCGCGCACCGGCTCGGCCGCTGGCGCCGCCCAGCAGCAAGCAGCGAGCGTCGTGGCGAACAGTAGCGCAAGCGCGCGTCGTCTGGTCATAGACGTGCCTCTCCTCGATGAACGCCGGCAGCGCCTGTCAGCCACACCACCGACAGCAATCAACGAAACTGCAGCTCCTCGACAATGATCCGCTCTGGCGCCAACCCCGCAGCGCGAAAGCCGGCGGCCATCTCCGCGACGAAGCTCTTGCTGCCGCAGAGCATTACCGCGTAGTCGTCGAGTTCGATGTCAGCGAGGATCCTGGCGGCACTCAGGCGTCCGTTGGTGCCCGACAACCACAGCGTCTAGTCGATCAGGGAATCAGCGCGCGCAATGTTGTCCTTGAGCTCCTGGTCGTAGACCGCGTCCTCTGGCGAGCGCGCCGCGTAGTACAGCCAGATCCGCCGGAAGTCCTGGTTGCCACGCTCGAAGGCGACCATGCTCAGGAACGGCGTGATGCCGATGCCGGCGCCGATCCAGATCATGCGCCGATACGGCGCATAGTGATGCGGCGTGAAGGCGCCAAACGGCCCGTAAAGGTCGAGATCGCGCGTCTGGTTCGGCGCCAGCGATGCCAGCGTCGCCAACTGTTCGGTGTAGTCACCCACGCGCCGACACGACAGCCGCAGCTCGCGCTCGTTGGGGCTCGACGAGATGCTGAACGGATGCAGCTCACGATTGCTGCCCTTGAAGCCCGGTACGCGGAGGAAAACAAACGCACCGGGCAGATACATCATCCGTTTGTCGGTCGGACGCATGAGCAGATCGACGATATCGTGGTTGCGCAGCGTAGCTGTGACGAGCTGGTACCGAAAGCGTGGGCCGTAGGCCCTGAAAAGAAAGGCCTGATAGATCCACGCCACGCTACCGAGCAGGAACAGGATGACCACCCAGGTGCGCAGCGGCTCAAAGGCCTGCGTGACGCCGTTGAGCGTCGAGGCCGAGACGATGCCGGCGAGGAACAGCAGGCCAATGAGCCGATGCAGCCTGAGCCACCACTCGTGACGTAGCCAGCGGCCGTAGGCCAGCGCCCCCAACAGCAGCAGCGCGTAGGCCACGACAATGTCCAGGCGGCGTACGTTCGAGGCCTCCGGCACCAGCGCAAGCGCCACCGAAACGCCGCGACTGGCCAGGAAGATCGTCATAAAGAGGACGTGCCCCCCCTGCAGCAGCAGTGCCGCAAGCCCGAGCTTGCGGTGCAGACGCACCGCCTGGTCGAGGCCGCCGAAGAAGAACTCCATCGCGCTGGAGCGCACGATGGACAACAACGCCAGGATCGCCGTCGACGTAGACCAAAGTCCCGCGAGCTGCGCCAGCGCTCGCCAGGGCGAGAGACTCGCGCGCAGCAAGCTGTCCTGATTGGCGCCGGCCCACAGAACGGTGGTGATCAGCAACGTCGTCGCGACGAGCCAGAAGAATCGAGTGGGCCTGAAATTCAACGGTGCGCTCCGGCAGGCGTGGCGTGGATCGGGCAGTTTAGCGCCAATCCCCCCTCTCCTGCGGACCGGGGCAGCCGTACCCGGACCGCTCCCAGCCCGGCCCCGCAGGCGTCCCATTCCGGAACGCCCGCGGGCCCGTCGAGGTCGGCTAGAACCGCCAGTGGCCGGTCAGGTTGGTCTCGCGCGTGTGGGTCAGGTTGCCGCCGCCGATGCGGTGGCCGAGCTGCAGGTCGAAGCGCTCGCCGGCGACGACGTTCAGGTCCATCCCGAGGCGATAGCCCGCCCGCGGCAACGAGGTGCTGATCAGCGCCGGCGCTGCGGCCGGGTCGCCGCCCTGCAGCCGGTACGGCATCGACAGCTCGCTCTGCGAGTTGAACACCCGCGCCACCGACAGCTCCAGCGCCGTGTGACGATCGGCCTGGCCATGCAGCAGCACGCCCAGCACCATCTCCGGCGTGAACGCCAGCAGCACTTCCTTGTTGCCGAGCCCGGCGATGCCGAGGCCCTCCAGCCCGTGCTCCTGGAAGCGGCCCTGATGCAGCGCCGTCAGCGCCGCCGTCAGCGACGGCCGCGCGAACCAGCGTCCCGCCTCGAGCGGGCGCGCAACGCGCGCATCGGCCTGCAGGTAGCCCGTGCCGATGCTCGCCCGGCCCTGCTGCGAACCGAACACACCCACCTGACGCGCCCCCTGGAACCACTGCCAGCCACCGGACACCGACAGCGACGCCACCGTGCCATCGCCCGCACGATAGGTCGCGCCCAGGCCGGCATGAACGCCATCGCCACCAAGCAAGGCGCGGTAGTGATCGACCTGCAGATGGTCGGTCGTGTCGTACTGCAAGGCGCCTGACAGCGACCAGCGGTTGTCCAGCGGCCGCTCGAACCCAAACCCGAGCCAGACGCCGCTGCTGTCGATCGCGACGTTCTCGCTGTCGCTGCCGCGCGTGAACCCGTGCGTGTTCATCTGCGCCCAGTTGCAGCCCCGCTCCGGCATCGAGGCATCGCCCGCACAGCCGAACACCTGCCGCGCGAACGTGTTGGCCGCATCGAACTGCACCAGCCACGGCGCGAGGTACGGCTCCGGATCCAGCTGTGAGAACACGGCCTGGTAGACGCTCTGCTGGCCCGGCTGCAGGTTGCCCAGCAGCGCCAGCAGCCGACCCAGCCCGTGCGCACCACCCAGCCCCAGCGCCGAGTCCAGATGCGCGCCGAGTGCGCGGCCATTGCGGTTGAGGAACGGCTGGCCGAAGTCACTGACGAACGACAGCGCGATGCCATCCGCGCCGCCGGCGACGCGATAGTGCAGCGCCATGCTGTCGTGGATCGTCAGGCCGTTGTCGATGCCCTGCCCGCCGGTCGCGAACAGCAGCACAGGCGTCGTGTTCTCCAGCCACGTCAGCGTCACATCGCCGCGACCGGCCACCGTCGCGTCACCGCTGACGGTGACCTGGTCCGAGGCGTACGGGCCAAACGCGATGTCGAACGCCAGGTGCCCCTGTGCCGACTGCGTGAAGTTGCCGGTCAGTGCCACGGCGTTAATCACGCGCGCGCCGTACAGCAGGTTGTAGGCCGGATGGCCCTGCTGATCGACCGTGGCGAACAGCGCGCCCTTGGCAAGATCGAGCGGGAAGCTTGGCGCGTCGAGGCCCATGTGGAACTCGCCGTCGTTGACGAAGTCCGTCGTGCCGCCTACCGCACCGATGCGGTTGAACGCCACGAACGTCGCACCGGGCAGGTTGTTGAACGTGTTGTGGCCGGCGCCCAGATCGAGGTTGCCGATCACGGTGCCGAGGTTGTTGACCACGTCGTTGCCGATGCCGCCGGCAATCGCGACGCCCGAGACCGCCGTCACGCTCGCCGTCGAGGCGATGAACAGTGTGTTGTCGGCACCGCCATCGAGGCGGATACCAACACCGCTGCCACTGCCGCCGCGGATCGTGTTGTCGACGTGCACCGTGATGTCACCGCCGCCCAGACTGCCCGCACTTTGCGCGAAGATCGCGGTCGAGTCGGCCTGCAGCGCGAGCACCTTGCCGTCGATCGACAGGTCGATCGCGCCGCCGGTACCCACGCCGCCCGCAGCGCCTGCAAACGCGCCGTCGACCCAGCCGCCGCCGCCGCCCAGGCTCTGCGCGATCACGCCATCGCTGCCGGCAGAGTCGGTCCAGATGTCGCCGACCTGGTGGAAGCTGATCGCGAGGCCATCGCCGAGGTTGTCGGCGCGCGTCGTGACGCTAACTTGCTGCGCATCGCTGAGCACCGCGCCGCCACCGCCGCCGATCGACTGCAGCAGCACGCCATGCGAGCCGACACCACTGGTGACGATCTGCCCGTTGTGCGTGACATCGAGCACGCCGCCGTTACCGGTCGCCCCTGCGGTCGCGCCGAGCACGGCAGTCAGGTGCTCGCTGCCGAGCGACTCCACGACGCCGCCGCCAGCACCGATGGCCTGCACGAGCAGGCCGACCGAATGATCGCCGAGGGTCGCGATGTCGCCGTTGATCAACGCCGTCACGCTGTTGGCGCCGAGGTCCGTACCGCCGTCGCTGCCGAGTGTCGGCGCGACGACCGTGTTGGTGGGATCCGCCAACACCAGCCTCGCGCTCGCCAGTCCACCGCCACCGCCAATGCTCTGCAGCAGCCAGGCCGGGGAGATGGCCTGGGTCGTGACCACCGCACCGATCTGCATCTCGTCGATCGAGCCGCCGGACTCGCCAGCCCCCTGGCTGCTGCCCAGCTGCAGCGTAACGGTACCGAGCGAAGTGCCGATAGGTGCCGTGTAGTCGAGCATCGCCCGGCCACCGCCGCCGCCAATGGACTGCGCCAGCACACCCGGCGAGTCCACGCCCGTGGTCAGCACATCGCCGATGTTGTAGCCGATTAGATCGCCACCGCGGTTGTTGGCGCCGTTCGAACTGCCGAGGATCGCCAGCACATCCAGCTGCGCCGGCAACCCGGGCGGAACGGTCACGTGCGCCGTTGCCCCGAGCAGGAGCGGCCCGCGCGTCACCACGGCCGCGCCCGGCGCAACCGGGTCAGGCGTCGCCGTGAGCAGCGCCGTCAACAGTGTGTCGCCGCCACCACCGCCGATCGACTGCTCCAGCACGCCAGCCGCGTGGTCGCCGCCCGCGCCAATGGTGCCGTTGTTGTTGATCGTCACGAGGCCGCCGGACATGCCGTTGCTGGCGACCGAGCCGGCCTGCACACTCATTACCGGCGGCGGGATAAGCTCCGTTGACGGCGGCTGGCCGGTACCCGGCAAGCAGCCGCCGAACTGCTCGACCGGAATGCAGCCCGGATCGAAGGCAGCCGCCACGCTGTCGAAACTCAGCGACAGGTTGCCACCACCACCGTTGATGCTCTCGGCCTTGATCGCGGTAGAGCCCATGCCCAGCACCGTAATGTTGCCGTTGTTGGTGACCGTCACACTCTTGGCGTTACCACCGCTCGATTGACGCTCCGAACCGAGAATCGCGGCGAGGCCATTGGAGCTGAGGGTCGTGAAGGGATCGCCGCCGAGCGCGAAGGCGAGAACGGCGTCGCCGCCTCCCCCACCGAAGCTCTGCGCGAGAATGCCGTCAGCGTGCGCACCACGCGTGCTGATGCTGCCGTCATTGGTCACCGTGACCACGCCGGCGTCACCGCCATCGCCACCGCTGCCGCCGAGGGCGACGACATGGCTGTTCAGCACCGCGCCGATGTACACGCCGCCGCTGATCGCCATCGCGGCATTGCCGCCACCGCCGCCGACCGACTGGGCGAGGATGCCGTGCGCGCCGGCGCCGGTCGTGTCGATCAGGCCACCGTTGGTCACCGTGACGTCACCGCCGGTGCCACCCGTACCGCCCGAGCCACCCAGGCTAAAGCCGATCAGAAAGCCGTTGTTTGTAGAGACTCCGCCGGTCGCTGTGACCACCGCGGCGCCGTTGCCGCCACCGCCGCCCAGACTCTGCGCAAAAATGCCGTAAGCGTTCGCGCCGATCGTCACGATCTGTCCCTGACCGAGGCTCGGGCTGTTGTTGGTGACGGTCACCGCGTGGCCATCGCCGCCCAGACCGCCGCTACCGCCCACGTTGATATCGACCTTTTGCATTCTGGTCGACGTGCTAACTGCGCCGATGGACAGTTCCAGGACGGCACCACCATCGCCGCCGCCGCCGCCGATGCTACCCGCGGCAATGCCGACTGCATCGTCTTTGTGTGTCCAGATGGAGCCATCGTTGACCACGGTCACGATGCCGCCATCGCCGCCCTGGTCGCCGGAGCCGCCGATCCCGATCGCCAGACCTTGGTTCGCTCCCGCGCTCGCGCTCGCCGCCGCAATGCCGCCAACCAGCACAGCGCCGCCGATGCCGCCGCCGCCACCGACGCTCTGCGCGCGGATGCCAAAAGCGGACTGCTGCTCGGTCGAGATCAGGCCATGATTGTTGACGATGACCTCCCCGCCGTTGCCGCCAACGCCACCGTTGCCGCCCACGCTCACGGTCAGATTGCGCGAGTTTCCCTGCACCCCCACCGTCGAGGGGAACGACAATACGGCCGCCGTCCCGGCCTTGCCGCCCGTGCCACCGACGCTCTGCGCGAGGATGCCCTCGGCATTAGCGCCCTTCGTCACCAGCGTCGCAGAGGAGTTCACTGTCACGCGGCCACCGTCGGCGCCGACGCCACCTTTGCCGCCCACGGCTACCCCGCCCGAGTAATTGGCGGGGACGAGAGTCGCCGCGGCGCTGCCGCCGATGCCGCCGCCACCGCCGATGCTCTGCGCGAACACGGCCTCTGCATCGGCGCCGTTCGTCTGCACCTGGCCGGCTACCGTCACGTCGACCGCGCCACCCATGGCGCCGACGCCACCGTCCAGGCCGATAGAGACGGACCCGGCCCAGCTGGTGCTCGGACTATCGGCTCCAGGCGTGGTCTGCGCACCTTTTGTCACCGACACCGAAATCGAGCCGCTGGTACCGCCGCCGCCGCCGACGCTCTGCGCCAGCACGCCGACCGAGCGATCCCCCAAGGTGCTGATCTGACCATCGACGTCGACCGTCACATGACCGCCTGCACCACCGGTGCCGCCGTTGCGACCGATGGCGACCGAAAAGCTATTGGTGGCAGCTCCGGGTGTCGCCGCGCTCGTCGATGCGTTGCCGCCGCCGCCGCCGATGCTCTGCGCCACCAGCGCCGCCGAGTCCGCGCCGTAGGTTGCGATCAGACCACGCTGCGTCACGTCGACCTCGCCGCCGGCGCCGGCCGCGCCCGGGTCGCCGCCTAGCGCCAGACCGATCGCGGTCGCGCCCTTGACGAGCCCCAAACCGATATTCCAGTTTGCGCTGCCACCACCACCACCGATGCTCTGCGCCAGCAAGCCGATGCTGCCGTCGCCGCTGGGCGGCTGGTCAACGCCATCGAGCGGGGCCACCAGATCGCCCGTGACGATGTCGCCGTAGTTCTGCACCACGACCGTGTTGCCGGCACCAGCGCCGCCGCCGCTGCCGCCGATGGTGATCACCCCGCCTACCGCCTTGCCGGGAGAGGCCTTGATTTCGAACGGCACGGCGATATTGACACCCGCCATGCCGCCGCCACCGCCGATGCTCTGTGCCAGCAAGCCGCCCGACGCCGCACCGTGGGTGCGCAATACGCCGCCGCCGGCGCTGCCGCCGAGCAGGACGCCGTTTTCATCGATACCGCGCAGCACGGTCACGGTCCCGGCATTGCCGCCGGAGCCGCCACTGCCACCGACGCCGATCGCGAGCGGGTTCCCGGCGGGCACAATCGCTGCCGTCACGTTCATGCCGCCGAGACCGCCGCCGCCGCCGATGCTCTGCGCGACGATCGCGTGCGCTTCTTGGCTGAGCTTGAGGCCCGAGTCCGGGTCGGCATTGATGATGTCGGTCAGGCTCTGGCCGGTCGCCGTCTGGTTGGTCGTGCCATCGGCGTAGATGTTGCCAGTGCTGACGAGCACAACGTTGCCGGCATCGGAGCCCGCGCCGGCCGAACCGCCGACACCGAGCGCAACTCCATAGCCCTTGGTCAGGTCAGTCTTTGCCGCCGAACTGGCGGAGCTCATGTCGACCGTCACATTCACGCCGCCCGCGCCGCCACCACCACCGAGGCTCTGCACCAGCAGGCCGATGGACCCCTGGCCCTGCACGGAGACCTGGCCATTCTGATGGACCATCACGTCACCGCTGAGACCGCCCTTGCCGCCATAGCCACCGATGCCAACAGCCAGACTGGTTTGCTTGCCCAGCGTGCCGGAAGCCGAAACATCCAATCCACCTGCGCCACCACCATCGCTGATGCTCTGCGCAAGCAGGCCGTAGGCACTGACGCCGCTGGCATACAGGTTCGCATCAATGCTGACGGTCACGTCCTTACCGGTACCGCCATCACCGCCGAAGCCGCCCACACCGACACCCACCGTGCCACCCGTCGCGATGGACCCGGCAACACTGATCCCGCCATCGCCCCCACCGCCACCGATGGACTGGGCGACCACCGCAGACATGTAGTCGCCGTTGCCGACGATCTGTCCAATGGCATTGGGATCCTCAATCTGGTACGGCGTGCACGGCGGTTGCGCGCAACTGTCGGGGGTGACCGTGATGTACACAATCGGCCGCACTATGTTGAGCACCACGCTGCCGGCATCGCCGCCAAGCCCACCAAATCCACCTACACCCAGGGTTCCCGCCAGAACCAAGCCCTTCTTGAGCTGCTGGTTCGGCGCCGGCTGCGGTGCTTCGCTGGGCTTCATAAGGGCGAGCTGGGCCGGTGCATCACTCGTGAGAGGGGTCAGCGAGGCTTGTACGCCTACACCAATAGCGCCCTCACCGCCGCCGCCGCCGACGCTCTGTACGACAACGCCATTGGCACCGGTGAGCTTAGACATCAGCGCGAAGTCGGAACTCGCGGCCGCACCATGCGCATAGACACTGCCGATGATGGTCGCCGACACGTCACCCGCATCGCCACCGGCACCGCCGAAGCCACCGATGCCGCCGGCAAAGCCCAACGACGTGCCGGTCGCCTGCGTCACGATCGTCACGCCGCCGGCTACGCTGATCGCGCCGGTGCCGCCGCCGCCGCCAATGCTCTGCGCGACAATGCCCGTCGAGCCGGCGCCCCAGGTTGTCGTGTCACCGACGCGTGTGAGCGCCACCGAACCTGCGGCGAAGCCGCCGGTACCGCCGAAGCCACCGATGCCAATCGTCGCATCGACGCCCTTAATCTTGCCGAGGGCGACGTTGCCATTGATGTTCATGGCGCCATTGCCGCCGCCGCCGGCGATACTCTGGGCGATCACGCCCGCCGCAAGGTCGCCCCGGGTGAGGTAGTTGCCACCGACGACAGCAACGACGCTGCCGGCCGCACCACCGGCACCACCAAAACCACCGATGCCAATGCTCGCCGAGCCCGCCAGCGCCTCGCCGGTGGCCAGCGACAGGTCGCCATTGATGTTGAACCCACCATTACCGCCACCACCGCCCACGCTTTGGATCAACGCACCAACCGAGCCGGCGCCGCGCGTTGTCACGTCCGCGTACGTGTGCACATCAACCACTGCCTGGTACGTGCCGTCGGTATTGAGTACGCCCAGTGAATCTCCACCCGCGCCGCCGAAGCCGCCCACGCCGAAACCGATCGTGCCGGCGGCGCCCGCACTGAGACTGATCTCGCCGGTAACGTTGAAGGCGCCGTTACCGCCGGCGCCACCGGCGCTTTGCGCCAGCAAGCCCATGGCGAAGTCGCCTACGGTGTTAATGGACCCTGACTGGACGACCGTCACCGTGCCGCCATTGCCGCCGCCGCCGCCAAAGCCGCCAACGCCGACGCCGAAGGTGCCGGAAGACGCCGGGTCGGTGCTGACGCTCAGGCCGCCCGTCACGTTGAAGCCACCGTTGCCGCCGGAGCCACCGATGCTCTGGTACGTGGCGCCGTTAGCTTCTTCGCCCGTGAACCAGGTCGACTCGCCGAAAATCGGCAGGGTGACGGTATGGACGCTACCGGTGTGGATGTCGCTGTTGACGTGAGCAGTGACGGCGCCGGCGTTGCCGCCATCGCCACCCATCCCGCCAATGCCGAACAGTCCATTGAAGCTGGCGCCCTGCGAGGAGCCGGCGATGCCGCCGGCGATGCTGAATCCGCCATTGCCACCGGAGCCGCCGACACTCTGCAGCAGGATGCCGCCGGAGCGATCACCGGTGGTGATGACATCGCCATTGATGACCGCATCCACGTCCTTGCCCTGACCGGCGCCGCCGCCAGCACCACCGACGCCAACGACCAGGTTGCCGCCGACCTTGGAGGAAAACGCGAGGCCCGCGCCGACCGTGAATCCGCCCGTGCCGCCCGAGCCACCCACCGACTGCGCCAGAATGCCGGTCGCGTCGGCGCCCTGGGTCACGACCGCCAACAGCGAGTTGCTGGCATCGACGACACCCTCATTAACGTGCAGGTGCACAAGGCCGCCGTCGCCGCCGCCACCCCCGACGCCGCCGATCGACACCCCGATCGAGCCGCCGCCCGCTTCGTTGGAGAGCGCGATCTGACCGCTGACATTGAAGCCGCCGGTACCACCACCGCCACCGAGGCTCTGCGCGACGATGCCCGCGCTGAAGTTGCCTCTCTGCAGGCCGGAGCTGCTGACCTCGCCGGTGTGCGTCGTGCCGGTCACGGCCAGCGTCACCTCACCGCCGTTGCCGGCACCGCCGCCAGCGCCGCCGACGCCGATGGAGACGCCGAGCGAGCCGGCTTCGCCGGAGCCTGCGATCGAACCGGCGACGTCGTAGCCGCCATTGCCGCCGCCGCCGCCGACGCTCTGCGCAAGCAGGCCCGTCGACAGATCGCCGCGCGTGAAAATATTCTGGGCGGTCGCAATCACCGCGCCGCCATCGCCGCCCTTGCCGCCAGCGCCACCGACACCGACCCCCAGCGCCGCGCCTTGGGTCGCACTAGCGCTGATGCTGCCGGAGACGTTGAAACCGCCGTTACCGCCGCCGCCGCCGATGCTTTGCGCGATGATGCCGTCGGACTGGTTGCCCTGCGTCGCGACGGTGCCACTGTCATGGACCTCAACCAAGCTCGCGTTGCCGCCGCCACCGCCGGTACCGCCGACGCCGACCGCCACGCTGTGCGAGCCTGTTTCGCCGGCCGCCGCGATCGAGCCGGAGACGTTGTAGCCACCTTCGCCGCCGCCGCCGCCGACGCTCTGCGCAAGCAGGCCTGCGGACAGCGCGCCGGTCGTGAAAATATCCCGCGCACTGGCATACACCGTGCCGCCATCGCCACCGCCGGCACCGGAGCCACCGACGCCAACCGTAATCGCCGTGCCGCCCAACGAGCCGCCGCTGATGCCGCCGGAGACATTGAACGCCCCGGCGCCGCCACCGCCGCCGACACTCTGCACGAGCAGGCCCGTCGACTGCTGGGTGCCATTCGCGGTCAGCTCGGCCAGATAGGCCGCCAACTCCGCTGAGGGTGCGGCCGCCGCCGACAGCACGCCGCTGCCCGCCGCGCCGGTGCTGATCGTGCCATTGATGGTCGCGGATACGGCCTGCCCGTCACCGCCATGATCGCCCGAGCCGCCCACCCCGATCGGCAAGGTCCCGCCATTGCCTTCCGCCCCGAAGGCCACCGAGGCACTGACGTTGAAGCCGCCGTTACCACCGCCGCCACCGACCGACTGCACCAGCGCACCGGCGGCATCGAGCCCTAGCGTCGTGATGTCGCCGTTATAAGTGACGTCGACCTGACCGCCGTCACCGCCCGCACCGCCGCTGCCGCCGACGCCGGCCGCGACCGAAAACGCGCCGCCACCGCCGCCGACGGCGACTGCAGCCGACACGGAAAAACCCCCGTTGCCGCCACCGCCGCCGATCGACTGCGCGACCAGGCCGGTGGAGAAGGTGCCCGCCGTGAGGATCGAGCCCCCCGCGTCGATGGTCACCTTGTCGCTCTTGCCACCACCGCCAGCACTGCCACCCAGTGCCAGCGAGAATGCGCCTGCACCGCCTTCGACGCTCGCCCCCACCGCGACCGCAATGGCGTAACCGCCGTTGCCACCACCGCCGCCGACGGACTGCGCGAACAGGCCTTCAGACGAGACACCGAGGGTCTGAATGACCGCGTCGCCCTTCACCGTGACCGTACCGCCCGCGCTGGCGGCAGCGCCGCTGCCGCCAATGGCGATGCCCACCGCACCCACAGCGCCCGCCGTCACCTGCACGACGTTGCCGCCGTTGCCACCGCCGCCGCCGACCGACTCGGCAAAGATGCCGCGCGAGCGATCGCCCTGCGTCGTGATCTGTGGCATCGCCGACGCGACGGCACCGCCGCCGAGGTCGACTTGATGATTTTGCAGGTCGACCTCGACCGCGCCGCCGGCGCCGCCCGCGGCGCCGCTGCCGCCGATGCCGACGCCGACGAAGGCACTGACAGACACCGTCTGGCCGGCACTGCCGCCGCCGCCGCCGATGGACGAGGCGTAGATACCGTGTGAATCGTTGGCGACCGTGCTGAGGTCGCCACTGTCGGTGACGGTGACGGCGCCACCGTCACCACCACGGTTGCCGGAGCCACCAATGGCCGCGAATATACCGACAGCGACGCCGCTGTCGCCACCGCCACCGCCCACCGACTTGGCCTCGATGGCATCGGAGAGGACGCCTGCCGTGCTGATGCTGGCATGGTTGGTCACGATGACCTGGCCGCCGTCGTTGAGCACGGCCGGGCCGGTGTCGGTGCTGCTGCCACCGCCGATGGTGACCAGACCCGCGGCATCACCGGTCACGCCACCACCGCCACCGACCGACAGCGCGAGGATGCCGCGTGAGCGCATGTCCGCGGTCGTGATCGCGCCGTCGTTGGTCACCGTGACGATGCCGCCATTGCCGCCGGCACCGCCGGTACCGCCGACCGTGATCGCGCCACCGGAAGCCATCGCGGAGCCGCCGCCACCGCCGATGCTCATCGCCGCGATGCCGTCGCCGCCGCCCAGCAGACTCTCTATCGTCAGTGGCGACGGGCTCGCGCCCGGCACCAGTGCCTGGCCGGCCGTGACGATCGTGCCGCCATTGGTGACGGTGACCGCGCCGCCGTCGCCGCCGCCGCCGGACTTGCCGCCGACCGCGACGATGCCGCCGGCCGACAGCGCTTCGCCACCACCGCCGCCGATGCTCTGCGCCAGAATGCCGCGCGCGGCGTAGCCGTTGGTGTACACCGTGCCTTGATTGTTGACGACCACCGTGCCGCCGCTGCCGCCGCCAGCGCCGTCGCCGCCGATCGCCACCGCGCCACCGGCTACGCCACCGACACCACCGCCCTTGCCCACCGACTGGGCGAAGATGCCGTTGGCCACGAATCCCCAGGTCGTTACTGAGGTGCCGGCGCCGGTGTCGACGCTGACCGCGCCGCCGTTGCCGCCGCCCGAACCGGTGCCGCCAATCGCGACCAGACCACCACTCGCCGCGCCGTTGCCGCCGACGCCACCCACGCTCTGCGCGAAGATGCCGAAGCTGGCCGTGCCCTGCGTCACGATACTGCCGGTGTTGAGTTGCGAGGCGATCGCCTGCCCGCCATTGCCTGCGGCGCCGCCGCTGGAGCCGAGCGCGACCAGGCCGCCGGACCACGCCGCGTCGCCACCGCCACCGCCGATGCTCTGCGCCATGAGGCCATAGGCGTTATCGCCGCCCGTCTGGATAGTGCCGGTGTTGCGCGCCGTCGCGATCCCGCCATCACCGCCCTTACCGCCGCTGGCCGCCGTCCCGACCAGCAGACCGAACGACGCCCCCGCCAAACCGCCGGTGCCGCCGACACTCTGCGCTTCGACGCCGTGGGCGCCGCTGCCCCCGGTCTGGATGACGCCATCGTTCTGGGCGAAGGCCGAGCCGCCATTGCCACCGGTCGAGCCATCGCCGGGTAGGCCGGCGAAAATGCCGTAGCTGGCGCCGCCATTGCCCGACGCGCCACCCAGGCTCTGCACCAGCAGGCCGATCGCACCATCCCCATGGGTGAGGATCGAGCCGCCCTGACCGTAGTTGTAGCCCGTGGCTTGTCCGCCGTTGCCCGCAGCCCCGCCCGCGCCACCGGCGCTGACAATCCCGGCGTAGGCACTGCCGGCTGTACCGGCGCTGCCCGCGCGGCTGTAAACCCACATGCCGAACGCCGACTCGCCGCTGGTCTGCAGCTGCGTGAAGTTGCCGCCAAAGGCAGCGCCACCGTCACCGCCGGCGCCGCCGGCCTGACCGTCCAGCCCCGCACTGAGGTACGCATCGCCGCCATTGCCGCCGCTGCCGCCGATGCTACCGACGACCATCGCGGGCAAGTTGTTCGAGACCGTGGTGATCGGCTGCGTCGCATTGCTCGTCAGGGCGGGACCGGTGTAGCCCTTGTCGCCTGCCGTGGGAGCCACACCGAGGAGGACACCCAAGACTTCAATGCCGCCCCCGTCGCTGCCGCTCGCGCCCGTCTGGCCGGTTGCTATGTTTTGAATACGCGTACTGCTGTCCTGTGCGCCGGCGGGCAGCGGCGGCAGCAGCGCCCCAGGGGCTCCCGGCGGCGGCGGCGGCGGCATCTGCGCCGCGATCGCGGCACTGACCTCGACGAAGGTACTGACCTGTCGCGTGACGGTGCCGTCGAGGACCGTGATCGAGGTCGCCTGCCCGGTCAGCGGCGACAGCGTCACCGACTTCACGATGACGCTGACCGGCGGCGTAACGGTGGGGTCGGTGATGGTGGTGTCGACGCTGCTCGCCGTCAGTCCGGTGAGCCCGGTATAGATGACGAAATACGTGCGTGTCGTGGTATTGCCGACCAGCAGCTGCCCCGCTGGCAGCGTGACGGTCTGGAGAACCGGTTCGGTCACACCCGTATCAGGTAGCGCTACGGGCGTGCCGACCGCTTGCGCCTGCGCCGTGTCGACGGCCAGGGTCGCGAACAGTACACAGAGCCCCAGCAGTGCGGCCCGGGGTCGCGATGACAACACGCGACGAGTCTGCCGTAGGTCATGCCCGTCTGCGGACATCACCACGGCCAAGCCCATGCGATCTGCACGCTGTTCACTGTTCATTCGCAAACCTTTGTCACAACGAGCACGCTCGCGTGCTCTAAAGAGAAGTTAAGAGAGGTATTGATGGCCGGGCGCGCCGCAGGTCATGCGCGCCGAACGGGGCCACGCCCTCAAGCGGCTGTAGCCGCCCCAGCGCGGTCGCGAAGGCATGGGCCTCCATGTGGGTCCGGGGATGCCATCGCGCTCCCCGCCCCGCTTCAGGCCCTTCACGCGCTCGGCGGCCGGCAGGCACCACGGTGTGTCACCCGTGAATGAGTGAAGCGCCTTGAACGCCGCGACGGCTTGCTTGGACAGCGGCACCAGATGCGTACGCGCCATTTTCGTAGCCGTGGCCGGGATCGTCCACACAGGCTCTTTGCCGGTCAGGCTGACATGCTCCCAGCGCGCGGCAGCGATCTCGCCGCACCGGGCGCCGGTCAGTAGCAGGATGCGCAGCGCGTGCTTCATCGCGGCGGACATCCGTACTCCAGGCTGATCCAGCGACACCCAGAACCGGCGGATTTCGTCATCGGACAGCACGCGGTCGCCCGGGGTGTGTGCCGTGCCCTTCTTGAGCTTTTCAGCCGGCGACGCGTCAATCAGTTCCTCATCAACCGCGAACCGGAACATCTGACCGAGTAGTCGGCCGAGGCTCGCGGCGGCAACCGGCTTGCCGGCGGCGACCACTCGGTCCAGTAGTGCATTCAGGTCCCGACGGCGAACCTCAGCGAGCGGCATGGCGCCGATGCCGGTCTCCGGGTCGAGTAGCCACTTCTTGGCGGTCACCAGCCGGTCGTCAGGTCGGCGGGTATTCGGCACGAGGTACTTGGCACGGAACAGGTCAACGAGGGCGCTGACGGTCGGGGCGGCGGCGGCCTCAGCCTTGGCGGCAACGCCGGCCCGCTGTTCCGCCTCGCGGACGCGGTGCGGGTACTCCCCCGCCTTCATGCGCTCGCGCCACTCCGCGACCAGCCCCCGAGCCCGGTCTAGGCTGATCTCCCCCGGGCCGTCACCGAAGGTGCCGAGGGACAGCTTCCGCTGGCGCTCAGTGCCGTCAGGGTCCGTCGCCTTGTACCGCAGCACGAACCGCTTGGTGCCGGTCGGCTCAACGACTAAGACAAGGCCCCGAGCCGCCGAGTCGGCGATTCGGATGCGGTCAGGACCCGGCTTGCGGCGGCGGATGGACTCGACGTTGAGCATCGGCATGGGTGGCGCTCCAGACGCATGCCCCGGATCTTGGGGCACACTTGGGGCACAGCTTGCACAGTTCCTACGGCTTCCACAATCCTCGGCGCCATTCCATCGGATCGCACGACATTGCCGTGTTTTATAGGGCTTTACACCCTAATGTCGCCGTCTCTAGTTGGAAGCTGTCGGAAGCAAACGGAGGCCAATATTTGCTTGACATGGAAGGGGTCACAGGTTCGATCCCTGTCGCGCCCACCAAACAGCCGATTAGAAACAATACGTTAACGGCAACCCCGTAGCGGTCGAGCGCCGATCGGGACACACTCTCGCCGCTTTGCCCTGGCCGGCTGGC
>CAIPLM010000370.1 GCA_903865895.1 uncultured Rhodospirillales bacterium
AAATGCGTGGTAGTGTCACGTATTTTGCGGGCCGGTATCATATTCCAAGCCGGTAGAAGGCGATGGCGAAAATGCCGTCGAGCACGATGGCACTCACGATGCCGCCCACCACGGCCCGGGTGGCAGAGACGCCGACCGCCTCTGGCCCGAGGCCGGTTGCCATGCCCGCCCGGCAGCCGACGGCGGCGATGGTGGCGCCGAACACGGCGGATTTCGCCAGCGCCCCGTAGAGATCGCCTGGCACGACCCAGGCGGCGATCTGGTTGCCGATCGCGACGGGGGGAATGCCGTCGCCGACGAGCACCAAGGCCATACCGATCAGCCCGGCGAAATCGAGCACCATCGTCATCGCCGGCATCACCAGGATGGTGGCGAGCAGGCGGGGCAGCACCAGCATGGTCACCGGGTCCAGCCCCATGGTGATCAGGGCGTCGACCTCCTGGTTTACCTTCATGGTGCCAATCTCGGCGGCGAAGGCCGAGCCGCTGCGGCCGGCCAGGATGACGGCGGCGAGCAGGGGGCCGAGTTCGCGGATCAGGCTGATGGCGACGAGGTTGGCGACGTAGATATCGGCGCCGAAGCGGCGCATCGGCACCAGGGACTGGAAGGCGAGGATGAGGCCGATCAGCACGCCGAGCAGCAGCACCAGCGGCACCGCCTTCACGCCGGATTGGTCGGCGGCGCGCCACAGGTCCTGCATGCGGAACATCTTGGATCGCACTGGGAGCATGGCGAGCGCCAGCACCGCCTCGCCGAGGAAGGCGATGCCGTCGGTGGCGGCGGTGAGGAAGGAGGTGAAGACCTCGCCCCAGCTTGCCACATGGGCGGCGCCGGATTTCGGCGGTATTTTGCGTGCGTCATGCACGCGGGCGAGGAGGGCGGTCACCTTGTCGGTGGCCCCGGCATAGGTGGGGGCGGCGCCGAAGGCCGCCTCGATTTCGGCGAGCAGGGTAATGCCGGCGGTGTCCCACAGCGTGACCCCCGCGAGATCGACCTCCAGCGCCTGGCCCTTGGCGGCTTTTGCCGCCGCGATGGCGGGCGCCCAGACCGGGCTGGCGTTGCGGGCATCCAGTTCGCCGGACAGCGTGATGCGGCCGGGGGTGGTGGCGAGGTTGGCGGTCACGCGCCCGCTTCCGGGCGGTAGGCGCGGGCATGGTGGGGCTGCCAGGCGATGGCGACCTCCTCGCCCGGCCGTAGCCCGGCCATCGGCGCGGCCGCGGGGCGCATCACCAGCAGGGTCTGCCCGGCGAAATCGAGAACCAGGCGCAAATGGTTGCCGCGAAACCCGATCTCGCGGAGCGTGGCGGGGTAGGCGCCTTCGCCCATCTCGGCGGCGCTGGTGGCGGCCAGCGCGATGCGCTCCGGACGCAGGGCGACGACGCAGCGATGGCCTTCGCCGACGCCGACCGCCAAGCCCTCGATGCGGGTGCCGCCGGGCAGCACGATGGTGGCGATCTCATCCTCGTCGATGCTGTCGATCCGGCCGGGCAGGCGGTTGTTCTCGCCGATGAAGCCGGCGACGAAGGCGTTGTCGGGCGTGTCGTAGAGCGCCGTGGGGGTGCCGACCTGGCGCAGCACGCCGTCCTCGATCACCGCGATACGGTCGGACAGGACCATCGCCTCGTCCTGGTCGTGGGTGACGTGGAGCATTGCCACGCCGAGGCGGCGCTGGAGGGCGCGCAGCTCGATCTGCATCTCCTCGCGCAACTGCCGATCAAGCGCGCCGAAGGGCTCGTCCAGCAGCACGAGGCGGGGGGCGAACACCAAGGCGCGGGCGAGGGCGACGCGTTGGGCCTGGCCGCCGGAAAGTTCATGCGGGTAGCGGCCGGCATGGCGGGCGAGGCGCACCAGGGCCAGCATCTCGTGGACCGCGCTTTCCCGCTCGGCGCGCCCGGCGTTGCGCATTCTGAGAGGGAAGGCGACGTTTTCGGCGACCGTGAGATGCGGCAGGAGCTGCGCATCCTGGAACACCACGCCGATATTGCGCCGGTGCGGCGGCGTGCGCATCACCGGGCGGCCATCAATGCGGATGCGCCCGGATTGCGGCCGCAGGAACCCCGCCACCATCGCCAGCGCCGTGCTTTTGCCGGAGCCGGATGGGCCGAGCAACGTGAGGCATTCGCCGGCGGCGATCTCAAGGCTCAGGTCGCCGACGGCGAGGACGTCACCGTAGCGGTAGGTCAGCTCGGTCAGTTCGAGGCGGGGCAGGGGGGGCGGGGCGAGCGGCACGGAGACTCCTTCGGGTCAGCCGCCAGCATAGCCGAACATCCGCGGCAGCATCAGGGCAATGCCCGGCAGCAGCGTCACCGCCAGCAGCACCGCGATCATGGTGCCGATGAAGACCGGGATTTCGCGGAAAATCGCCCCGATTGAGGTGCCGGTCAGCCCGCTGATGACGAAGAGCAGCAGCCCGTGCGGCGGCAATGCGAGGCCGACCATCATGTTCAGCATGATCACCACGCCGAAATGCACGAGATCGATCCCGAGCCCGGCGGCGACCGGCACCAGCAGCGGCACGATCACCAGCAGGATGGTGATTTCGTCAATGGCGATGGCGAGCACGAGAAGTAACACGTTGACCGCGAGCAGGAATGCCACCGGCTTCAGCTGCCAGCCCACCAGCGTGGCGCGGATGGCGTCCGGCACGCCCTCATTGGCGACGGCGTAGTTGAACACGAAGGCGCCGGACATGATCAGCCCGATCGCCGCGGTCTGCCGCACCGTCTCGATGATCACCGCGTAGAGCTGGGCGAGGCTGAGCGAGCGGTAGACGCAAATCGCCAGCACCAGTGCATAGGTCGCGGCGATGGCTGCCGCCTCGGTGGGGGTGGCGATGCCGGAGTAGATGATGCCGAGGAGGATCCCCGGCAAAGCAAGCGGCGGCAAAGCGCGCCAGAAGATCGGCAGCAACGCCCGCCAGCCCACCGGGGCCTCGGCGGGGAAGCCGCGGCGCCGCGCGATCACCGCGATCGCCGCCATCAGCGCCAGCGCGGTGCCGAGTGCCGGGACCACGCCGGCGAGGAACAGCGCGCCGACGGAGGTATTGGCGATCAGTGCGTAGAAAATCATGGGGATGGAGGGCGGCACCAGCGGCCCCAGCGTGGCGGCGGCGGCGGAGGTGGCGGCGGCGAAACCGGCGGGGTAGCGGCCACCCTTCACCATCATGCGCGCCACGATCAGCCCGGGTCCGGCGACATCGGCCACCGCGCTGCCGCTCATGCCGGAGAACACCAGATTGGCCACGATGTTGACATGGGCGAGCCCGCCGCGGAACCGGCCGACGCCGGCCTGGGCGAAGGCGAGCAGCCGCTCCAGCACGCCCGACGCGTTCATCACGTTGGCGACGAAGATGAACAGCGGCACCGCGAGCAGCAAATAGTTGTTGTAGAGCCCGTTCATCGTCTGATCGACGACGAGGCCGACATCCTGGTGGGTGGCCATCAGGTAACCAAAGCCAGCCGCCAGCATGGCGAGGCCCATCGGCACGCCGAGCAGGGCGCCGAGTACGAAGACGAGGCCGAGCACGGTCAGCCCCATGTCAGAGCTGCTCCCGCCAATTGCGCCCGGCGAGGCCAGCGAGGCGGACGAGATAGCGCACCAGCACGGCGACCAGGAAGGCGCCGAAGCAGGCGTAGACGATGTCGAGCCGCCAGAGCAGCACCGGCGTTTTCTCGCGCCAGAGGAAGGCGATGTAGTCGAGCGATCCCGGTAAAGCGGCGGCGATGAGGCCGGCGATCAGCAGCGTGCGGAGCAGCGCCACCACGCGCTGCCCGGACGGGCCGAGATGGCGGTAGAACAGGTCGAAGGCGATTTGCCGACGGTCTTCCACCACGAAGCCATTGGCGAGGAAGACGATCCAGACGAACAGCACGACCGAGACCTCATCGGCCCAGGCCACCGCGTCATGCGCCGCGTAGCGCATGACGATCTTGTAGACGAAGACAATGAACACGCCGGCGAACATCGCCGCGCACAGCGCTTCCGCCGCGCGGGTGATGTGCCGGCCGAGGCGGAGCATTACTTCGCCTCGGCGACCTGCCTGGCCATCGCGGCATCCCAGGCCTTGGCGCCGGGCTCCTCGGCGTAGAGCTTGTCGGCCAAAGCGCGGAAGGGCGCGAGATCGGGGCTATCGACCGCGATGCCCTTGGCCTTCATGGCGCCCACGATGTCCCGCTCGTCGGCGAGGCGGCCATCGTCATTGCCCTTCGCGGCGGTCAGCGCGGCGGCGGTGAGGGCGGCCTGCTGCTCCGACGTCAGCTTGTCCCAGAAGGGCTTGGCGATGGAGAAGAACACGGGTTGCAGCATATGGGCGGTCAGCACGATCTGCTCGCTCACCTCAAACAGCTTGGCGGCGTTGAACACCGAGAGCGGGTTCTCCTGGCCGTCGATGGTGCCGGTTTTGAGCGCGAGATAGACTTCCGGCATGCCCATCGGCACCGGGCTGACGCCGAGCACGCGGCCGAGCACCAGCCAGTCCGGCCCGGCGGGCATGCGCATCTTCACCCCCGCGAGATCCTGCGGGCCTTTCACCGCGCGCTTCTTGGCCAGCGCCACCTGGCGGGTGCCGAGATAGGCGGTGGAGAGGATGACGATGCCCATCTTCTCGGCCACCGCCTTGCGGTAGGCGGCCCCGATCGGGCCGTCGAATACGGCGCGGAGATGGGCGTGGTCACGGAACAAATAGGCGCGGTTGAGGAAGCCGAATTCCGGCATCTGCTGCGCCACCTCGAAGGTGGTCATGGTGCTCATCTCGAGCGTGCCGCGCTGGAGGGCCGGCACCTCGGTGCCCTGCTTGAACAGCGAGGAGGCCGCATGCACGCTGACGGTGAGCCCGGCCTTGGCCCCTTCGGCCTGGGCCTTGAAGGCTTCGCAGGCCTTGGCGAGGAAATCCGACGGCGGTGCCGCGGTGGAAATCCGCACGGTGGTATCCGCCGCCCGCGCCTGTGCTGTCACGGCCGCGCCGCCGATCCCCGCCAAAACTGCCCGCCGCCCGATCCGCATTCTATGCTCCCCTGTTCCATTCGGTTCACTCGCCAGACAATCATCGCCGCTGCCAGGCCGCAAGCGGGGGCGGGGGAATACTGCGGCGAAAGCGGGCCTTTTCCGCCGCGCGCGGTTATTCTGGCGTCGCGCCCTCAGAATCGCCGGGCTGTGGCGGGGCGATCGGGGTGAACAGGGTGCGGTCCGGCTTGAGGTCGATCAGCGGCGTGCCGTCCAGGCAGTCCAGCCCCTGCACGAAGAGTGAGGCGGCCTCGATGCGCAGGAGGCGAACCACCGAGGTGCCGAGCGGATTGGGGCGCACCGGGGAGCGGAGCGAGAAGGTGCCGCGGGTGACGCCGTCATTGGCCGGGCTTTGCAGGACGAGGTCGCGGCGCGACAAATGCAGCCAGTAGATGATTTCCAGCCGCTCATAGCGCTCCACGCCGGCCAGCGCGGGCACCCAGGGGTCGAAGATTTCGATGCGGCAGATCGGCCCGTCCAGCCGGCCCTGGCGGGGCGTCTGCATCCGCGAGGTCCAGGGCGTGTGGATACGGCCGATGAACACCAGACCGGCATCCGCCGCCGCGGGCGGGGCGACGGCCAGCTCGCCGTCGCGGATTTCGCTTTCGCGCACCATCACTGCTCTCCTTCGCGCTCAATCGACGTCAATACGTACCACATCGCGCACCGATCGGCCCGCCCGTTTCTCGCCGGGCACGACGAGGCGGAGGCCGGCGGCGGGGAGCGCGGTGGCGTTGAGATGGGTGGCGAGCTGGACCGGCCGGGTGGCAGAGGGATGTTGACGAGGTCGGGCAGTTCCTTGCGGATGGGGCCGGCGCTGCTGCATTAGCCGAGCATGATGTCGGCCCGGTTGGCGCGGAACACGCCCTCCATCGCGCCCTTGCCAGGCACCAGGAGCGGGGTCTTGTCGCCGCCGGGGTCCACCCCCATGCGGTGCCACCCTTGTGTGGTGCCGGCGGGGGTTGCATGGTGTGGAGATACAAGAGTGCCGCAGCGTATGGGGCGAAGCAGGGGGTGAAGAATGGATCAGCAAGTGTGCGCCGGACGAATTTCCGCGCCGTCCCGGATCGGTGCCTGTTTAGTTGCGGCGGCGCTCCTGCTGCCAGGCGCGGCGCGGGCGTTCGATGGTTGGCATGTCGAGCAAGCAACGGTGATTCCCGGCAAGACCGGCGCCTGGGACTATGTGTCGCTGGATACGCAGCACAACCGGCTGTTCATCGGCCATCGGCATGACGGGTTGCAGGTGTTCGACCTTGCGGCGCGCAAGATGGTCGCCACCATCGGCGGCACGGCGGCGGCGAGTTCCAATGGGGCGACGCTGATCCCGGAATTCGATCTCGGCATTTCGCTGAACGAGAATGGCAGCATCATTCCGTTCACCCTTTCCACGCTTGAGGCGCGTCCGGCGATCAAGCTCGGGGAGGAGTTGGATACCGGGCATTACGACCCGGTGAATAAGCGGATGGTGATGAACATGGCGCCGGACAAGGAGGGCACGGATGCCATCGTGCTCGCGGTGCCGTCGCTCGAAAAGCTGGGCGCGATCCGGCTGCCGACCAAGAAGATGGAGGGGGCGGATTCCGATGGGGCTGGCGGATTCTTCATCGCCGCACGGGATACCGACACGGTCTATCGCGTGGATAGCAAGGCGCTGGCGCTGACCGCGACCTGGCCGGTTGCCGGCTGCGCCCAGGCCAACAGCCTGACGATCGATCGGGCCAACCGGCGGATTTTCCTGGGGTGCCGCGGCAGCGACAAGATCAAGCCGTCCTTCGTGGTGATGGATGCCGGGAGCGGGAAGGTGATCTATACGGCGGAAATCGGCGGCGGCAATGATGCCATCGGCTATGACCCCGGGCTCAAGCGCATTTTCCTCGCCAATGGCGTGGGGGCGGTGCTGAACGTGTTCGAGCAGGTGGATGCCGACACATATCGCCCGGTGGAGGCGCTGGGCACGCGGTCCGGACTGCGGACGCTGGCGGTTGATCCGGCCAGCCACAAGCTGCATGCCGTCGCCGCCGAGGGCAGTGCGGATTTCGCCAAGAAGATCACCACCACGGTGAGCCCGTTCTACGCCAACACGTTCCGGGCGGATAGTTTCACGGTGTATACCTTCGCCCGGGACTGAGCGGCCGGCAGCGCGAATTTCGGATGCTGGGGAGCAAAATTTCCTTGCATTCGGTTGCGCGGTGAAGTTAATATGTAAGTCGTGAATGTTATGAAGATCCCTGCCGAGCTACCCCAGGCGTGCCTGGGCCGACCTTCCCCCGGCGCTTGTGCCGCGGCGGGGGAGGCCTTCGTGCGGGTGATGCTCAACCTCTTGAATATGATGGGATTGCTGCTGCGGCTGCATCCCTGGCGGGAGCATGCGGTGCCGATGCATCGCTATTTGTTGGGGGGTGCGCGGCGGTTTGCCCGGGTGTTGCAGCGGATTGCGGCGGGCGAGGTGTTCCGGGTGCGGAAATCGCGGGCTGGGGAGGCACGGACTGCGCGTGCGCGGGTGTGGATGCCGCGGCACAAGGGGTGGGTGGGCTCGCTGGGGTATCAGGTGCGCGGGTTTGCCGGGCAGTTGAAGTTTATTCTGGAGCAGCCGGAGATGGCGGCGCTGGTTGCGGCCTCGCCGCAGGCGCAACGGGTGTTGCGGCCGATGTTTCATGTGCTGGGGCTGGAGATGGCGTGTGTGCCGCGGTTGGTGCGGGCTCGTAAGGCGAGCCCGGCGGCTGGGGAACCACCCTCACCCCGGCCCTCTCCCGCGAAGGCGGGAGAGGGAGAGGGGAGACGGCGGCTTACGCGGAAGGAGCGGGAGGTAAATCTTTGGTATGCGAATTCGGAGGGCAAGCCGATGAAGCTGCTGCCGAAAAAATTGCCGCGGGATTGAGGGGAGGGGTGCGCCTAATATGTTGCTAAATCGAACCAATATCCGCTCAATCGAACAGATTTGCCAGCCGCCGCTTCATCTGGTCCGCGATGTAGAGCGCGAGGGCCTGGATGGTCGAGGTGGGGTTCACGCCGCCGGAGGTGACGAAGATCGAGCCATCCACGATGAAAAGGTTCTTCACGTCATGTGCGCGGCCCCATTCGTTGACCACGGAGGTTTCGGGGTTGGTGCCCATGCGGGCGGTGCCGAGGAGGTGCCAGCCGCCATAGACGAAGGGGGCGTTGACGCAGATGTCGGTGGCGCCGGCTTCGGTGAGCACTTCGCGGGCTTTGGCGACCGCGTGGTCCATCATGCGCTCAGAGTTTTCGCTCATGGTGTAGTCAATTTTGGGCGCGGGGATGCCGTTGCTGTCGGTCAGCGTGGGGTCAAGCGTGACGCGGTTATGGGGTTCGGG
Source organism: uncultured Rhodospirillales bacterium (assembly GCA_903865895.1). Classification (GTDB taxonomy): domain Bacteria; phylum Pseudomonadota; class Alphaproteobacteria; order Acetobacterales; family Acetobacteraceae; genus CAIYPH01. Next base: position 8,334 of record CAIPLM010000370.1, read on the forward strand.
GAGGTCTTCGCAGAGGGCGTTGAGGCCGATGCGGCGGCCGTTATGGGCGCGGAATGCGTCGTGGTGGGGCTCGCCCCAGGGGAGCATGGCTTTGGCGGACATCTGGACGGCTTCGCTGACCGGGCCGGTGCCGCGGATGAACTGCATCATGTAGCCGCGCAGGAAGCCGCGCGAGGGGTCGGTCTCGTAGAACTGTTTGCTCCACAGGCTCAAAGGCGGGGCGTGATTGGCGTCGAGCCGCTGGTCGACATAGCCGTAGACGTTGGCGCAGGGGTGGAACATCAGGTTGCGGCCGACCTGGCCGGAGCGGTTGGCGAGGCCGTGGGGGTGGCGGGCGGAAGCGGAGTTGAGCAGAAGGCGGGGGGTGCCGACGCCGTTGCAGGCGACGACGACGACTTCGGCGCGCTGGAAATGCTCGACCCCGGCGGCGTCGAAATAGGTGACGCCGGTGGCCATGCCCGCGTCGTTGGTTTCGATGCGGCTGACGCGGCAATGGGTGCGCAGCTCGACGCCGGCGCGGCGGGCGGCGGGCCAGTAGGTGATGTCGGTGCTGGCCTTGGCGCCCTGGGCGCAGCCGGAAACGCAGAGGCCGAGATTGATGCAGCGGGCGCGGCCTTCGTAGTCGGCGGTGGCGACCGTGGTGTCCGACGGCCACCAATGCCAGCCCAACCGGTTCATCGCCGCGCCGAGCCGGGCGCCGGAGCGGCCGAGGGGGAGGGGAGGGAGTACGGGGTCACCGGGCGGGGAGAGTGGGTCGCCGCGCAGGCCGGAGACGCCCATCATGCGGTCATTCTCGGCGAAGAAGGGGGCGAGGGTGTCGAAATCGACCGGCCAGTCCTCGGCCACGCCGTCGAGGCTGCGGACGCGGAAGTCGGAGGGTTGCAGGCGGGGGAAATGGGCGGCGTAGAGGATGGTGGAGCCGCCGACGCCGTTGAAGTTGACGACCTTGATGGGCGAGTTGTCCTCGCTGATCGGGTAGTCCTCGCGGCGGCCGCGCACGTTGGGGCTGGCGTGGAAATCGCCGAGGGTGCGGGCTTCCCATTCGCGCCCGGTGGTGGGGTAGGCGGCGGGGTCGGTCCAGCCGCCTTGTTCGAGGCAGACGATGCGCATTTTGGTGTCGGCGAGGCTCCAGGCCACGGCCGCGCCGGCGGCGCCGGCACCGATGATCAGCACATCCACCACGTCATCCATGCCAATCCGCCCTCCGCTGCGGCGGCGAGCATGCGGTGCGGGGTCGTGCCGGGCAAGTGGCTGAAGCGGTTCTGCGATCGTGCTATGGCGGCGGCCACGGAGGATCACACGATGGATTTTGCCTTGAGCCACGAGCAGCGGATGTTGATCGAGACCGTTCGTGCTTTCATCGGTCGCGAGTTGCAGCCGTTGGAGGCGGAGGTGGAGGCGTGCGGGGTGCTGGCGCCGGAGGTGGCGCGGGGGATATTCGAGAAATCGCGCGCGCTTGGGCTCTACGCGATGAACATCCCGGAGGAGCTGGGGGGCGGTGGGCTCTCGGCGCTCGATACCATGTTGGTGGAGGAGCAGTTCGGCCGCACCACCGACATTCTGATCCGCCGCGCGTTCGGCAATGTCTATGAGGTGCTGCTGCGCTGCGATGAGGGGCAACGGGCGCGTTGGCTGTTGCCGGCGGTGCGGGGCGAGCGGACCTGTTCGATCGCTATTACCGAGCCGGGAGCGGGCTCGGACGCCGCAGCGATTCGGACCCGGGCGGTGAGGGATGGCGATGGGTGGCGGCTGACGGGGGGCAAGCATTTCATCAGCGATGGGTTGTTCTCGGATTTCTTCGTGGTCTCCGCGGTGACCGATCCGGCGGCGGGCGGGCGGGGGATTTCGCTGTTCCTGGTCGATAAGGGGCTGCCCGGTTTCACCATCGGGCGGGATCAGCCGATGATGGGGCTGCGCGGGACCAGCCATGTGGAACTGAGCTTCGAGGACGTGCGGCTGGATGGCCAGTGCCTGCTGGGGGGCGAGGGGGCGGGGCTGCGGCTGGCGCTCGAGACGTTGGGGCGGGTGCGGCTGGCGCAGGTGGGGGCGCGGGCGATCGGCAAGGCGACGCGGGTGCTGGATTTGATGGCGGAGTATGCGCGGGAGCGGCAGCAGTTCGGGCAGGCGATCGGTGATTTTCAGCTGATCCAGCAAATGCTGGCGGACAGCGCGAGCGAGATCGTGATGGCCCGGCTTCTGCTGCATCGCGCCGCCTGGGAGCTGGACCAGGGGCGGGATGGGCGGGATCTCATCGCCATGGTGAAGGTGCAGGCGGCGGAGACGCTGGGGCGGGTGGTGGATCGGGCGGTGCAGGTATTTGGGGGGATGGGGTTCTGCAAGGACCTGCCGATCGAGCGCTACTACCGCGATGCGCGCATTTATCGGATATTCGATGGCACATCGGAGATCCACCGCACCGTGGTGGCCCGCAGTCTGCTCAAGCGCGGAGGGGCCGTGTATGACATCGTGTCCTGAGGGGCCGAGGTAGCGCTTGGAATGCACAAAGTCCTGCGCTATACGACCGCGCATGCCGCTTTAGCTCAGGGGTAGAGCAACTGATTCGTAATCAGTAGGTCGTAGGTTCAATTCCCACAAGCGGCACCATTTTTTCAATGACTTAGAGGATTATCGTTTCGCCGCGTGAGGTTCGCGGTCCCCTCGCGGACTCACGGCGGACTCATTTGAGGCAAGACCGAATTCCGTCACCTCGACCGCGCGAGATGTGCAATTTCAAACGCCAAGCCGGCTAAATTGAGCGCCAGTGCCCGGCGAAGCTATGCGCCAAACGCATAGATTTCTTTGATTTTTGTTGATTTTCAGGCCTGAAATCAATGATTTAGCTGCCGAAAAAGATCGCACGCGTGGACCCATCACGGTTACGCGGGCGCGGCGGGCCTGTCAGGATACCCCCTACCCCTTCCGTCCCCCCACCGGCCGGGGAAGCCATGCAAGTTTCGCATATCGACCGCAGCGGCCGAAAAGTGGTCCCTCAGCCGCCGCGGTCCCCCCGCAAAACGTTGCAAATCTGGCGGCTTGACAGGGAGGAACCGTCATTGAGGCGCATGATGGCAAACAGCAACTGGACTTCTCGTCCCGCCTCACGTGGAGGGGCGCCCAGCTTCAAATGATTTTTCCGGGATTGTCCGCGCTCATAGCTGCTCAGCTTCGCGGCCAGCTCCTTGGCCGCCGCGGTGATCGGCAGAGACGGCACGAGCTCGACCCGGGCGGCGTGAATATGCTTGTCCCGCGCAGCGAGTCGGAGCTGAAAGCGGGTGAACTTGCTCGTTACCTCGACCATCTGGTCAAGCAACTCGACCGGAATCTTGTCGAGCAGAGCGGCCGAACAGGGGTGCTCAGCAGCGTTGCGGCCGGGATTGTTCGATGCGTCATCGTGATCGATCATCGCTGATCCTGCCCCTCTACCCTAAAAAACGGTGTTCTAGGTGTGGTATATGTTCCATTTGCCAAAGATGTAGTTATAAACAGCAAGTTTGAGGAACATGTTTGCGCGGCTTGCTGGAACACATCAAGCCAAGGTGTTCCAGCTCTCACTCGCCCGCACCGGCCGCGGACATGATGGAATCGGCCAACTGGTAGAGCCGCACCTTGCCCTCGCCAGGGACATTGTAGGTTGCCGACAGCACACCTTTCGCGGCGTTCTCCTTGCCCCTCGGCGCCACGATCAATCCACGGCGGGCCAGTGCTTGGCGGGCATCATTGGGTGACAGGCCAGCGAGCGCCTCATTCAGACCTGTCGGAGTCAGGAAGTAGCGATATCCCCATTCGGCGCTTTCCAGCCGATCCCACCGGCGCCAGCCCACCCGCTGCAACGTCTTCCCGCGCTCCACCGGAGGGGACGCTTCCGGGTTGGCATCTCCCACCACGGCGGCCCTCAGTTCGCGCCAGGCATCGAACCGGCCGGCTGCATGCTTGCTCACGAAGTTGAGTAACTGGTCGACCGCCTGTTCATCCTCTCGCGCGCCCACCGTGCCACGTTGGCCAAGATAGGCGTCGAAACAAATCTTAGCGGCCTCCGCCGCCTCGCCGTCGCTCCATCCGGTCAGTCCCTCAGCCGTCGCGAGTTCTCCGGCGATCGCCACCACAGCGAAGCGGGTCGCGACGTTCATGACTTGGCCGCTTGCCCCCTCATGTCCCCTCATCCATCCCCGTGCGAGCTGCGCCACCCGTTCGCGCGTGCGGGCAATGAAGCCGTCACGATCGGCGTCGAGCTTCGCGACGAGCGCCACAAGGAAGGCGCGGAGCGGCGCGCCGTAGTATTGCCGACAGCGAATCTCGATTTCCTTGATCAGATCTCCGGAGCTTTCAAACCCGTGGGTTTGCTCCACAACACCCATTCTCATGCCGGCATCGGCCGGAATGTCGACCAGGCGCACCTCCTGGCCGGCATGGGTCCGCTTGCCGGCCTCGGCGTTCTTCGCCGAAATGCCAATCTCGCCGGTGGACAAAATGAGCAGCCGCCAGCGGGCGACGCTCCGCGCGCCGCCCAGCCGATGGGCTCGCACCTTGGCGATGCCGTTGGCGATCGCGTAGATCGTCTCCCCTGCCTCGCGGGCGTCGCCAACGCCGATTTCGTCCAAGCAAAGCAAACCGTCATTGTGCTCGACAGCGACACCTTCGAGACCGTTGGCGGTTGCCCGCCAGGACCGGAAATAGCCGCTCGCGCCATCCCTCGGACTACCGCCGCAGACCGATGCGGCGACACGTAGGCAGTTCGTCTTGCCGGAACCGCTATGGCCCTCGATATTGAAGCCGCCACCCGGCAACTCGACGATTTTGAGCAAGGGACCGGCAAATCCGCACGATGAGCAAAACACCAGGCGTGAATTACCCTGGCAAAGCAGGCCGACTTCTTGCCGCCACTGCATCGCCGTTCCCGACACGCCATAAGGCGAATCGGACGATTCGAGGGTTTGAAGCACCACCTGCTCGGCGGGGGTGCCGAAGACCTGATCGCGCAGCACGTAAATCATTTTGCTATCAATGTCGTGCCATCCAGTGCTGCTCACCGATATCGCCCGCGCATCGGTACGGCAGAAGTTGAAGAATTCAGCGAATGCTTGCCGCGCGGCCTGCGATGGATTGAGGCTGAAACCGGCATTCGCCAGCCTGGCGCGTAACTCGCTGCACTCGCCGACGAATAGCGCGCGGCTGAATGTCTCTTTGTGCAACTGATTATCGCGGTCCCGCCATGAAATCAGGACGCCCCACGCAAGACCTGCCACATCGCGCGTTTCCGCCTCGATCTGGAACGGGGCACATATCCACATGTCGGCTTGATCCGGCTTCAGGGCCTTCTTGAACAGACCAGCGCCCGGCCGCATTTCAAACTGCTTGCCGAGCCATTCAGGTGCCCCGGCCCGCGGCGGAGGCGGTGGCGGCGTTGCCCCTGCAATCGCGTCAGCAATATTCTGCTTGCCGCCTCTCCGTGCCATTTATTCCGCCTTCAAACAGTCGTTAAAATCATTGCCAATCGGCGAGCGGGCAATGCGGACATCGCGCCCTTCCTCGGCGTATCGCTTGATCGCCAGTTCGAGGGCCGCCCGTGGTGCCGGATTGGTGTCATTCTCGGCCGCGATGATGATCCGGGTGATCGCCGGCGGCAGCGTCAGCTTGCCGAGGTTGTAGACGTTGAGCGCGGAGAGCACGCGCAATTCGGGGCAGGCCAGCGCAACGGAAAGCGCGGTCTCTATCCCCTCGCACAACACCACGGCCTCACCCGGCAAGGCGCGCTTGAGCGGCCGGCCTGTCGCGCCGCGCCAGATCGGGATATGCCCGCCGCCAAGCTTGCCCTTGACCTTGCGGGGCGTCTCGACTGGCGCCTTGCCCCAGCCGCCGCCAGGTTGCGGCGCGAGCCAGGTGCAATGCGTGCCGATATGCTCGCCCTCGGCATTCAGGATTGCAGCGACCACCGCGGGGAAGGATCGCCGGGCCTCGGCGTTCCACAGGCCGGCATGACAGCGCAGCGCGCGCGGGAGGCGGCCGAGTTCGGCCAGCGCAATCCTGCGCCCGGTAAACCAATGCCATGCGGGAGAGCCGGAGGTGATGGGCGCGGCCGCAAGGTATATCGCCAGCGCCTCGCCATGCTTCGCCGCTTCCTCGGCCGCGGCCTCGGCGAGCTGCTCGGCGGAGGGGCCCTGCGGCACCTCCCGGCGCGCCGGCGGCACGGGCCCTTCGCCGAGGCCAAGCCATCGGCGCGACCACGCGAGCGCGGCGCGCTTGTCGCCGGGGAAGAGAACCTTGCACACTAGGTCCAGCGCATCGCCGCCTTCGCCCTTGGCGCGGTGCGCCCACAGGCCGGCCTTTGGACCGGAGGTGCAGACGGAAAGGGAGTCGCCGAAGCCGCCTTGATCCTGCCGCGCTTCGATCCATTCCGCCCCGCGCCGGTGCCCCCTGGGGAGCAGCGCGCGCGCCAGGTCCGCCGCACGAGCGCTCAGCATTCGGGCGATATCGTGCGCGTCGCCGGTCATGGCGCCTCGCCTTGTCGCTCGCAGGGCTGAATGCCGCCGATCGGCCATATCAGATCGAAGCGCAAGCGTTCCCTGGCGAGGGCCTGCATCCAGTCGGCAGCGTGCGCCGCGTCGGTTTCCACCAGTAGGAACCGCTTGGCCCGTTGCGCCGCCGCGGCGATGCTCCGATATGTGACGATGTCGGCGCCGGCGGCATGGACCGTGGCGGCGTTCGCCCAGCGCAGCAGCGGCGCCAGGCGGGGAAATCCATCGGGGCCGGTGGATGCATGGTCATCGTCGCCGAGCACCACAAGCACCGGCCCGCCCGCCCGCTTGAGCAAGCCGATCGGAACCGTGGCGCTGCGCTCGACCAGGCACACCCGCAGGTCTTCGCGCCGTGCCACCCGGAACAACTCGGCCGTTGCCGCAGCGCCCGATATGACGGCTTCGGCGATCATACGATCGATTTCAGGGACGGTACGAAAGGCAAAGACGCTCATCGGCCGGCCGCCGAGGTGCTGGCTACCCGCCGGGCCGCCACCCATTCCCGAAGGTCCGAGTCAGCATAGCCGATGCGCCGGCCGGTCAATTGGATATAAGGCGGCCCGTCGCCATCGACGCGCAGCCGCTGCAACGTCCGTCCGGGTCACGTCCGTCAAGATGGTGGGAATTCGGGTGTCGTTTGCGGTAGCCATGAATCACGCGGCGATGGTGGCAATCTGGGTTGGCGCGGCGTCGATGGTCGGCGCCATGAGTTCAGCCATCGGCTCGGTCTGCATGTAG
>CAIPLM010000371.1 GCA_903865895.1 uncultured Rhodospirillales bacterium
CCGAAGCCCACCGTGGTGGTGATCTTCAGCCGCCCGGCCGGCTTCTCCTTGCTCTCAGTGAGCAGCGCCTCGGTCATCGCCAGTTTGGCGAATACCTCGCGCACCGTGCGATTGAGGCTCTCACCCTGCTCGGTGAGGATCAGCCCTCGGGCATGGCGGTGAAACAGCGGAACCTGCAGCGTCTCCTCGAGCGCCGATATCTGCCGCGACACGGCGGACTGGCTGAGGTTCAGCGTATCGCCGGCATGCGTGAAGCTGCCCGCTTCGGCCACCGCGTGAAATACGCGCAGCTTGTCCCAGTCCATCAGCCCTGCACCCCCCGCCGTGATTCACCCGGCCGGAAATGTCCGGCCGCGGCGAATGGCTATCACTACTCTGCCGCCTTTATCGAGTCGGCGTCATGTCCTGCCAACCATTTTTCCACTTCCAACGCCGCCATGCACCCAGTTCCTGCTGCTGTGACCGCCTGGCGCCATATTTTATCCTGCACATCGCCCGCCGCGAACACGCCAGGCACTGAAGTGCGGGTGCTTCCGGGGGTGGTGACGATGTAGCCGTCCGAGTCGCAGGCCACCTGGCCCTTGAACACCTCGGTGGTCGGCGAGTGGCCGATGGCGACGAAGACGCCATCTACGGTGATCTCGTTAAGCGCACCAGTCTTCACATTGCGCAGCCGCGCCCCGGTGACTGAGAGTGGCGCCTCGGTGCCAGTGATCTCGTCCACCACGCTGTCCCACACCACCGTTACCTTCGGATTGGCGAACAGGCGCTGCTGCAAAATCTTCTCGGCGCGGAAACTGTCGCGGCGATGCACCAGCGTGACGGAGGCGGCGTGATGGGTGAGGTAGAGCGCCTCCTCCACCGCCGTATTGCCGCCGCCGATCACCGCCACCTGCTTGCCGCGGAAGAAGAACCCGTCGCAGGTGGCGCAGGCCGACACGCCGAAGCCCTGGAAGCGCTGCTCCGAGGGCAGGCCAAGCCAGCGCGCCTGGGCGCCGGTGGCGATGATCACCGCGTCGGCGAGATAGACGTCACCGGAATCGCCAGTGCAGCGGAAAGGGCGCACGGAGAAGTCGACCGATGTGATGATGTCGTAGATGATCTCGGTGCCGACATGGCGGGCCTGCGCCTCCATCTGCTCCATCAGCCAGGGGCCCTGAATGGTCTCCGCGAAACCCGGGTAGTTCTCCACATCCGTGGTGATGGTAAGCTGCCCGCCCGGCTGCAGCCCTGCCACCAGCATTGGCTTCAGCGCGGCGCGAGCGGCGTAGATGGCGGCCGTGTAGCCCGCCGGGCCGGCACCGATGATGAGAACACGGGGATGATGGGTGGTCGGCATGGCGAGAATCCGGCTGATATGCCGCGCGACCATAGCGGCGCGCCCCCCTGCAGGACAAGGAACTGCTCCCCCGCCCTTGCGGCCCGGCCGCCGTGCAATAATATTGCGTGCAACCTGAGACTACCGACATAAGCGGCCAAACGCCGTATGACCCACCGCCAGGACCAGCCAGTCGCATGAAGCCCCTTCCCCCCGACGCCGCCGCCGGCAATGCGCTCGATGCGATCGACCGGCGCATTCTCGCCGAATTGCAGGCGGATGGGCGGATGACCAATGTCGAACTCGCCCGCCGCGCCGGCATCTCGGCCCCCCCCTGCCTGCGCCGGGTGCGCCGGCTGGAGGAGGCCGGCATCATCCGCGGCTACCACGCCGATACGGACCCGCAGACGCTGGGCTGGGAAATCACCTTCTTCGCCATCGTCGGGCTGGAAAGCCAGAAAGAGGTGGTGCTCTCGGCCTTCGAGGCGCTGGTCGCCGGCTGGCCCGAGGTGCGGGAGTGCCACATGATCCGCGGCGGTGGGGATTTTCTCATTAAGCTGGTGGCGCGTGACACCGCGCATGAGAACCAGCTCACGACGCGGCTGACCGGGGCGGCCAACGTCTCGCGGGTGCAGACGCTGCAAACCATCCGCACGAGCCGCAGCCTGGCGGGCGTGCCGCTCTGAGATCTGGTGGGGGAAGGAAGCGGTTCTTTTTTGCAAAAAAGAACCAAAAAACGTTTTCCCGTTTGCTTCGCGCTCTCCCGGGAGGGTGGGATGCAAACGGATAAAAAGTTTTTGCTTCTTTTTTCAAAAAGAAGCCCTTCCTTCCCGCTTATAGCTTTGAGTTTCCTCACCCTGGCCCGCCTCGCCGTCGCCGCCGCCATGCCACTGGCACCGGATGAGGCGTATTACTGGGTATGGTCGCGCGATCTCGCGCCCGGCTATCTCGATCATCCCCCGATGGTGGCGCTGTGGATCTGGGCCGGCACCGCCCTGCTCGGCGATGGCGCGCTCGGTGTGCGGCTGCTCGCGCCCCTCTCGGCGGCGCTCGGCTCTATCCTGCTGGCCCGCGCCGGAGAGGATCTCCTGCCCGGCCGCCACGCCGGACTGATCGCCGCCGGATTGCTGAATGCCACGCTGCTGTTCGGGGTCGGCGCGGTGACGATGACACCGGATACCCCGGTGCTGCTGTTCTGGACCGCGGCGCTATGGGCGCTCGGCCGGCTGGTCGCGACCGGTCAGGCGCACTGGTGGCTCGTGGCCGGCGGCGCGATCGGGCTGGCGGCGACAAGCAAATACACCGGCTTGCTCCTGGGTTTCGGCGTGCTGGTTTGGGTGCTGGCGGTGCCAGCGATGCGGCCATGGCTGCGCCGGCCCGCGCCGTGGCTGGGCGGGATGCTCGCCGTGCTGGTTTTCGCACCGGTGCTGGCGTGGAACGCGGCCCATGGCTGGGCGAGCTTCGCCAAGCAGGGCGGACGCGCCGGGGTGTTCGACTTCGCGCGCGCGCCCCAATTCCTTGGGGAGCTGATCGGCGGGCAGCTCGGCCTCGCCACCCCAGTGATCGCCGTGCTGTGTGCCGCCGGCATGGTGCTCGCTGGGCGGCGGCTGCGCGATCGCGACCCCGCATGGTCTTTGCTCGCCGCCCTCTCATTGCTGCCAGCGTTGCTGTTCCTCGAACACGCGCTGGGTGACCGGGTGCAGGCGAATTGGCCGGCGGTGATCTACCCCGCAGCCGCCATCGCCGCTGCCGGGCTCGGTGGCCGCTGGCACCGTGCCATTCTTCCCGGCATCGCCCTCGGCTTCGCCCTCACCCTCGTCGCCTGGACCCAGGCGACCCTCGCCCCGCTGGCGCTCCCCATGCGGCTCGACCCGACGCTGCTGCGCCTCGGCGGATGGGAGCGGCTGGCGGCGGATATCGAGGTTGAACGCACGAAGGCCGGCGCTGAGTTCGTGGTCTCCGACAATTACGGCCACGCCGCCCTGCTCGCCCGGCTGCTGCCGCCCGCCACGCCGGTCTACGCGATGGAGGCGCGCTGGCGCTATTTCACCTTGCCGCCGGCCGCAATCGCCGGGCGCACCGGGTTGCTGATCCGCTCAACCAGGCGCGACGCGGCCTCGCCCGAGGGATGGGCGGAAATTTCACAGACTGGAACCCTCGAGCGCGCCCGCCACGGGATGACGGCGGAGGGGTTTCGGCTCTATCGTGTCACCGGCCGGGCGGATGGAGGCACTGCGGGCGGCGAGCCCGTGGTGTTACTGCCGCGTCCGCGCTGAGGAGGACCACCATGCTGATCCCCACCTACCAGGACGTGCTCGACGCCCGTGCCCGCATCACCCCGCATATCGTGCGCACGCCCATGATGCGCCACCGCCTGCTCGATGACCTCACCGGCGGTACCATCCTCATCAAGCCCGAGCCCTTGCAGCGCACCGGCAGCTTCAAGCTGCGCGGCGCCACCAACGCCATCCTCAAGCTCACCGAGGCCGAGCGCCGCGCGGGGGTGGTCACCCATTCCTCCGGCAACCATGGCCAGGCCACGGCCTGCGCCGCCGCCTCGGTCGGTGCGCGCGCCACCGTGTTCATGCCCGATGACGCGCCCCGCATCAAAGTGGAGAGCACGCGCCGCTGGGGTGCGGAGATCGTGCATTACGACCGGATGACCGATGACCGCGAGGCCCTCACCCGCGCCCATGCCGAACGCACCGGCGCGGTGATGGTACCGCCCTTCGACCATATCGACGTGATCGCCGGGCAGGGCACGCTCGCGCTCGAACTCGCCGAGGATGCCAAGGCGGCCGGGCTCACGATGGATGCGCTGCTGGTCTGCACCGGCGGCGGCGGTCTGGTGGCCGGCTGCGCGCTCGGCATCGAGGGCGCCTCGCCCAGCACCCAGGTCTACGCCGTGGAGCCGGAGGACTGGGACGACACCGCCCGCTCGCTGGTCAGCGGCTCGCGCCTCGGCAACGCGCCGGGGGGATCGATGCTGTGCGACGCGCTGCTGTCGAAAATGCCGGGGAAACTCACCTTCGAGGTCAATCAGCATCGCCTGGCCGGCGGGCTCGCGGTGAGCGACGCGGAAGTTCTCGCCGCCATCGCTTTCGCCTTCAGCCATCTGAAACTGGTGGTGGAGCCCGGCGGTGCGGTCTGCCTCGCCGCCCTGCTGGCCAGCAAGTTTGACACGAAGGGCAAGGTGGTCGGCATCGTCGTCAGCGGCGGCAATGTCGATCCCGCCGTGTTCGGCAGGGCGCTCGCGGCATGAACACCGATAGGCCGCTGTTCGACCCCGCGGATTTCCGCATCCCCGAGGGCGTTTCCCATGTCTGCGCCGGCGGCGAGCCGCCCTTCCTGTTCGCGCATGATGCAGCCCTGCTGCTCTACGCCGAGGACAAGTCCTACGGCATGCCTGGCCGCACCGCGATGGAAGCCCAGGTCAATCGCGCCCAGGCCCGGGTCGCCGCGCGCTGGGGCGCCGCCACGGATGAGATCGGCTTCGTCTCCTCGGTCGCCGACGGCGTGGCGATGGTCGCCGAAAGCCTGGAGTTCCAGCCCGGCGACAACATCGTGGTGGACGCGCTGGAATACCCCTCCATCGTCGCCCCCTTCGCCATGCAGCACCACCCCAGCCTCGAAATCCGCGTCGCCCGCGGCACCGCGCCGGACCGGCTCGAAGGGCTGATCGACGCGCGCACCCGGGTAGTCGGGGCCAGCTGCGTCTCCTACATGACCGGCGAGCGCTTCGACATCGCCGCCCTGCGCCGCGCGGCCGACAAGGTCGGCGCCCTGCTGGTGGTCGATTTCACCCAGGCCGCCGGCTGGATGCCGATCGACGCGACGCTGACCGATTTCGCCTTCTCCGCCTGCTACAAATGGCTGCTCGGCACCACCGGCACCGCGATCGCCTACTGGAACCGCACCCGCCAGCCCGATTGGGTGCCGACCACCGCGGGCTGGCATTCGATCGCCGGCTTCTCCCGGCCGGATTGGGCAGGGCCGATCGAGGTGAAGCCCGGCGGGCTGCGCTTCACCCGCGGCAACCCCGCGCATGGGCCGGTCTATGTACTGAACGCGGCGCTCGACTATCTGGATCGCCACGACCAGGCGCTGCTGCACCGCCATGTCTCCAGCCTCACCGCGGCTTTGATCGACGGGCTCAGCAAACTCGGCATCCCCCTCACCACCCCTGCCGCCCCCGCGCGCCATGGCGCCAATGTCTGCATGGACAGTTCGCAGGCGCAGGCGATGTGCAACGAGCTGCACGCGCAGAAGATCTTCGCCTGGAATGGCCATGGGCGGCTGCGCTTCAGCTTCCATGGCTATAACGCGATGCCGGACGTCACCCGCATCCTGGCCGCGATGCCTGCCGTCTGGCGGCCCTGAGTGGACGCAAGGGCGTTCATGGCCGGTTAAACCCTCGCTGCCACTCTGCATGCGGCCGCCCAGCGCGGCCTAGGCAGGAGTGGCATGAGCGCGAAGGGCAAGAAGGGCGAAGGCGGCAGCATCATCATCCGCAAGGAGGAGATCGTCGAGGGCGGCCACCACGGTGGCGCCTGGAAGGTCGCCTACGCCGATTTCGTGACTGCGATGATGGCCTTCTTCCTACTGATGTGGCTGTTGAACGCCACCAGCGAGGAGCAGCGCCGCGGGCTCGCCGACTACTTCACCCCCAATAACCTGATGAGCGCCGGGCATTCCGGCAATGGGCAGCCCTTCGGCGGACGCACGCCCTTCGAGGACGGCACGATGGTGTCCGACCGTGGCACCAAATCCATCCAGCCCGGCAAGCAATCCTCCCAGGTCACGCCGATCGACGATCCCGACAGCGAGCAGGCGCCCGATGAGGCCGACCCGGCGGATACCGCCGGCAGCCGCGCCCGCCCGGCCGGCCAGGCCAATGCGGCATTCCGCACGGACGGCGCCAAAGCCCCCGGCGGCGGCCAGGCGGCGGCACAAGCGCAGACCCCTGCCGACGGCCAGTATCTCGCCAATAGCGCCACCGCGCGCGATCCAGCCAGCAATCCCATCGACGAAGCGGCCTTCCGCGCCGAGCAGGAGCGGCGCGAACGCGCCGCCTTCGAGCGCGCCGCCGCCCAGATCCGCGACGCCGTGCAGGCCGATCCGGCGCTGGCCGAGCTCTCCCGCCAGCTGCGCATCGACATGACGCAGGAGGGGCTGCGCATCCAAATCATCGACGAGGACCGCCAGCCCATGTTCGCCACCGGCTCGGCCACGGTGAATGAGCGGGCGAAGCTCCTGCTGCAAAAAATCGCCCCCGTATTGGCCCGCCTGCCCGAGGATGTCGCGATCAGCGGCCATACCGATGCCGCGCCCTTCCGCGGCGAGGGCCGCTCCAACTGGGAACTCTCGGCTGAGCGTGCCAATGCCACCCGCCGCCTGCTGGTGGAGCACGGGCTCGGCGAGACCCGCTTCCGCCGCGTCACCGGGGCGGCCGACCGTGATCCGCTGGTGCCGGAGGACCCGCTGGCATCCGCCAATCGCCGCGTTGCCATCACCGTGCTGAAGACCGATCTCGCAGCGGGGCGGCGCGCGCCATGACCACCATCGGCGGCCTGATTTTCGTGCTGGTCTGCGTGTTCGGCAGCTACATCCTGGCCGGCGGCAGCATGGAGCCGCTGATCCACGCGCTGCCGCACGAAATGATGACCATCGGTGGCGCCGCGATCGGCACCTTCATCATGGCCAACAGTCTGCACGACGTGAAACACGCCCTGGCCGGCATCGGCAAGGCGCTCAAAGGGGCCGCCTACAAAAAGGCCGACTATGTCGACCTGCTGTGCCTGCTCTATTTCTTCGTCCGCCTCGCGAGCACAAAGGGCTCCATGGCGCTGGAGCCACATATCGAGAAGCCCGCCGAAAGCGCGGCCTTTCAGAAGTTCCCCAAGCTGCTGAAAAACCATCATACCTCGGACATGATCTGCGATTACCTGCGCATGATCGGCATGAACGCCGATGATCCCAACCAGATCGAGGACGTGATGGCGCGGGAACTGAAAAAGACCCTGCATGAGGAGCTGCACAGCGCGCATGCCCTGCAAACCATGGCCGACGGGCTGCCCGCGCTCGGCATCGTCGCCGCCGTGCTCGGCGTGATCAAGACGATGTCCCACATCAATGAGCCGCCGGCGGTGCTGGGCGCCATGATCGGTGGCGCGCTGGTTGGCACCTTTCTTGGCATTCTGCTCGCCTACGGTATCGCCGCGCCCTTCGCCGGGCGGCTCAAGGGGGTGATCGAGGAGGAGGCGAAATACAACGAGGTGGTGCGCGCCGTGCTCGTCGCCCACCTGCACGGCAATGCGCCGCAGGTGAGCGTGGAGACTGGGCGGAAAATGGCGCCCAACCAGCACATGCCCAGTTTCGCAGAGTTGGAAACCGCGGTGCAGAACCTGCAAATCGCCTGATTGACGGCGCCCCTGTTTGACGGCATCGGGGCGCCACGGCACATCGGCGGCATGACCGATCATTCCGAACCGAGCGACCTGCGCGGCCGCTCCTCCCCCTTCCATGACCTCCTGGGCTTCCGCATGACCGAGTGGGGCGAAGGCCATTGCGTGATCATCTGTGACCTCGCCGAGCGGCACATGAACCGCAACGAGACGGCCCATGGCGGCGTGCTGATGGCGCTGCTCGATGAGGCCGCGGCCTCTGCCGGAGTATGGACCGAGGGCGGCGTCGCGCGACGCTCCGTCACCGTCGATCTCACCACCTCCTTCATCGGCCGCGCCCAGCGCGGCCGCCTGACCGCAACCGGCACACGGATCGGCGGCGGCAGCAAAATCTACTTCTGCCGCAGCGAAGTCCGCGACGAAGGCGGCCGACTGGTCGCCGCTGCCTCCTCCACCCACCGCCTCCGCTCGAACGCCGAGTAGCGCCGCGCGCGGGGTGGAACTGCAGGACGTGGGGGCGGGGGCGGGGGCGGGGGCGCTCCATAATCCTTCGGTTGGTGTTTGCCGCAAGGCAATATGTTGTCCGGTGAAGGCCTGGGACAGACAGAAGCTGCGGCCTTTGAACTGGATGTAGCAGTCCGGGCGGACGCGGCGGATCTGGTCCGCGGCATCGTCGTGAGGCTCGGGAAGGGTCTCGGGGACACTGACCGGGCTTGGCCGGTATCGGCTGGCGGGGATATCGAGGTTGCGGGCCTCATGCGGACTGGCCTCGTTATAGATGCGTCGCCAAGCCTCCAAGCGGGACTGGAAGTCGGCTACGGCGGCGAAACGGTTGGATCGCAGCACCTTGACGTTGATCGTGCGTTGGAAGCGCTCGTTCTGGCCCTCGATCTGGGGATGGGATAGCCGGCCGTGCAGCATCTTGCCACACCTCCAGCGCGCCGTGGGTGCCATCGCCCAGCCGGCTGACGCTATCAGCCAGCATCGCCTAGGGCAGGCCATGGTATCGAAACAAATCGGCGAGATGGCTGCGCTTCGTCACCGCCACACATCGCCGCAGCTGCGTAGCCCGAGCGCGTGGCGGCAGTGATCGTCGATCACCGTGAGTGACTGACAGTACCAGCTGTCGGTCGCGAAGTCACCCTTGACGTCCATCTGCAACAGCACGTTTGGTGCGGGTCGCTGCGCGGCCGGTTCGACCGTAGCGCGAGGGCAGCGCAACTGCCCTCGTGATAACGGCGGCGGCAATAATGCCCGGTATGCCGGCTCACACAGAACCGTCGGCAGAGTACCGAACGCTGACCTCGCGCGTCAGAGCAACGCAAACAAATTCAATGCGATTGTCTATCAGGGATTGGTAGTTCCGAGGCGTCAGGGCGCTGCGCGCCAGTCAGCCCAAAAATGTCACCCAGGTCTTCGTACACCTGTACGCTAGGTCTCTGGTTTGTTCACCCCATCGCCCCCCGCCAAGGCGGTGAGGCCGCGGTGGTGGAGGAGGGCGTCAATGCGGGGGGCTTCGCCGCGGAAGGCGACGTAGAGTTCCATGGGGTCTCGGGTGTCGCCGGATTCGAGGATGCGGCGCAGTTTTGCGGCGAGGGCGGGGTCGAAGGGGTTGCCTGTGGCGTGGAAGGCGCTGAACCCGTCGGCGTCCAGCACTTCGGCCCAGAGGTAGGAGTAGTATCCGGCCGCATAGCCGGCGCCGGCGAAGAGATGCTGGAAATGGGTGGGGCGGTGGCGGGCGCCGATTTCGCGGGGCATGGCGATGTTGGAAAGCACCTCGCGTTCGAAGGCGGCGACGTCGAGGGCGGCGGGGTCGGGGTGGGTGTGGAGTGCCATGTCGAGGATGGCCGAGGCGGTGTATTCGACGGTGGCGAAGCCCTGGTTGAAGGTGCGGGCGGCCAGCAGGCGCTGGATGAGCGCGTCGGGTATGGGCTCGCCGGTGGCGTGATGGCGGGCAAAGCGGCGCAGGGTTTCGGGCACGGCCAGCCAGTGCTCATAGATTTGCGAGGGGAATTCGACGAAATCGCGCCGTACCGAGGTGCCGGATTGCGAGGGGTAGCGCACCCGGCTGAGCAACCCGTGCAGGGCGTGGCCGAACTCGTGGAACAGGGTCTCGGCGTCATCGAAGCTGAGCAGGGTGGGCGTGCCCTGGGAGAAATTGTTGTTGTTGAGGATGATGGGCGAGACCGGCCCGTCGAGCGATTGCTGATCGCGCAGGCTGCTCATCCAGGCACCGGAGCGCTTGCCGGCGCGGGCGTAATTGTCGGCGATGAACACGCCGACGTGGCCGCTGCCGTCGCGCACCTCCCAGGCCCGCACGTCCAGGTGGTAGAGGGGCAGGCTTTCGAGCCGGTGGAAACTGAGGCCGAACAGGCGGCTCGCGGTATCGAAGGCGGCTTGTTGGATGTTTTCCAGCACGAAGTAGGGTTTCAGCTCCGCCTCGTCGATCGCATATTCGGCGAGGCGCACGCGTTCGGCGTAGTGGCGCCAGTCCCAGGGTTCCAGACGGTCGTTGATGCCGTCGACACTGGCGGCGGCAAGCAGCCGGTCGCGCTCCACACCGGCGGCGTGGCGGGCGGCGGACCAGACGGCGCCGGTGAGGCTTTCCACGTTCTCCTGGGTGGCGGCCATGGTGTCGGCCAGGCGGAAGGCGGCGTAGTCCTTGAAGCCGAGCAAGCGGGCGCGTTCGGCGCGCAAGGCGAGAATTTCCGGAATCAACTTCCGGTTGTCATGCGGCCCGGCATGTTCGCCGCGCGCGATGAAGGCCTCATAGGCGATGCGCCGCAAATCGCGCCGGCGGGAGAAGGTGAGGAAGGGCTCGATCAGCGAGCGCGAGAGGGTGATGGCGTAGCCGTCGAGCCCGCGTGCCTGGGCGGCGTTGCGGGCACCCTCGCGCACGAAATCGGGCAGCCCGTCGAGGTCGGCCTGGGTGAGCGGCAGATGCCATTCCCGCTCGTCACGCACCACGTTCTGGCCGAACTGGGCGTGCAGCACCGCCAGACGCTCGGAAATCGCGGCCATGCGCAGCTTCTCGGCCGCGCCGAGATGGGCGCCGGCGCGGATGAAGCCGAGGTGATGACGTTCGAGCAGGCGCTGCGACGGAGCATCGAGCCCGAGCGCGTCACGGTTGCGGTGCAGCGCGTCGACGCGGGCGAACAGCGCGGGATTCAGCGAAATTCCGCTGCCATGCTGGGCGAGCCGGGGCGCGAGCTCGGTTTCGATCGCCTGGAGCTCATCGCTGCCGAGGCTGGACAGCAGGTTGGAGAACACGCTCAACGCCCGATCGAGCAAGGCGCCGCTGCGCTCGAGCGCTTCGATGGTATTGGCGAAGCTCGGCGGCTCCGCGCTGCCGGTGATCACGGCGATCTCGGCGTTCTGCGCCTCCATCCCCGCGATGATTGCTTCCGGCAAATGCGCGGGGCGAATGAGATCGAAGGGCGGCACCCCGAATGGGGTTGACCAGGGCGCGAAGAAGGGGTTGCTGCTCATGCACCCAGAGGTGCCCGCGCGGGGCAGCCCGGTCAAGGGCGCGGCGGCAGCAGGAGGGGTGATGCGTCGCGATGCGTGCATTGCAGCACGGATAGGCGACGCGAAAAGCGTTTCTTGTACAAATTTTGTTGATTGATCGGGCAAGAATTTCTTATTTATGTGCCAGGGGCGGAGCTAACGACCGCCAAAGGAACCCGGAATGGCTGTCATCGACGTTACCAGCGGTCTGACCTACCCGACGCTGAGCGCTGCAATCACCGCCTCCGCAGCCAACGACCTGCTTTGGCTCGATGTCGGCTCCTACGTGGAGAACTTCCCCGACATCACCCACAACCTCACCATCGCGGTGAACCCAAACCAGGCGCAGCTTGGTCTCGCCTCACTGAATAACCCGCAGCCGCTGCCGGTTAACCAGCGCGCCGTGCTGAACGTTCCAGGCGACAAGAACGTCAATTTGTCGCTCTCCGGCCTCGAGATTTACGGCGCGAATAATGACGCGCTCGGCTACAGCAACGGCGCCGGCATCCTGTTCGAGACCGGCAACGGCACCCTCACAGTCGATAATTGCTGGATCCACAACAACCAGGACGGCATCCTCACCGGCGGGACCGATGCGTTCGACCCGCAGGGCATGACGATCGACATCAAGAACTCGCAGCTCGATCACAACGGCTTGCCATCCAGCAGCCCGCGCTTCGGTTTCGATCACAATATCTATGTCGGCTCGGCCACCAGTTTCATCGCCACCAACAACTCGCTGCATGATGCGCTCGGCGGCCATGAGATCAAGAGTGCCGCGCTGTCGAATACCATCACTGGCAACCGAATTATCGACGGCGCCAGTGCACTGACCAGCTACAGTATGGACCTGCCTGACGGCGGCGCGACGACGATCACCAACAATGTGATTACCAAAGGCGCCTCGTCGCAGAATAAATACTTCATCCACTACGGGTCGAACGTCACCTATCCTGGCAGCAGCCTGTTGATCTCTGGCAACACGATCACCAATGAGCGCTCAAGCGGTGCCGTATTCCTGCTCAACCAGAGCTACAACCAGTTTGGTGCGGTCATTCCGGCCACGATCAGCGGCAATAACTTCGTCAACATCAGATCCCAATTCGCCAATGAGGACCAGCAGTGGAACGGCGGCTTTTATGCGCCGATCTCTTCGGTCGATATCATTTCCGGCAACACCTTCCCCACTGCCTGTTTCCTCGCCGGCACCCGCATCCTCACCCTGCGCGGCCACATCCTGGTCGAGGATCTCGCGATCGGGGACCGCATCGTCCTGCGCCGCGGCGGTCTGGCGCCGGTGCGTTGGATCGGCTACCGCACGGTGGATTGCGCGCGCCACCCCAAGCCGGAAGAGGTGATGCCGATCCGCATCATGGCCGGTGCGTTTGGCGCCGGCATGCCGGTGGCGGACCTGCTGCTGAGCCCGGACCATGCGGTCTATGCCGACGGCGTGCTGATCCCCGTGCGCTATTTGGTGAACGGGCGCAGCGTGCGGCAGGAGAGCGCCGCACGGGCGACTTATTACCATGTCGAGCTTCCCGCGCACGACGTACTGCTGGCCGAGGGCCTGGCCTGCGAATCTTATCTCGATACCGGCAATCGCAGCGCCTTCGCCAATGGCGGCCCGGCGATGCAGCTCCACCCCGAGCTCGCCTCCGGCGTATGGTCTACCCGCGCCTGCGCGCCCCTGGCGATCGGCGGCAAGGCGGTTGCCGGCGTACGCCGCGGCCTGCTGGCACGGGCGAACGCGCTCGGTTTCGCGTTGACCGGCGATCCGGCGATCGAGCTCGACACCGGCACCCATCGCATCCCCGTCGCCGTGAGCGACCGGCGGATCCGCATCGCACTTCCGGAGGGCTGTGAGACCGCACGGCTCCTCTCCCGCATCGCCATCCCCGCCGAGACCACCGCCGACCGCGATGACCATCGCCGCCTCGGCATCGCCATCGCGCGGCTGTGGTTCGACGGCGTACCCGTCGCACTCGATGATCCGCGGCTCGGCACTGGCTGGCATAAGCGGGAATGCGACGAGGACGGCGAGGAATGGCGCTGGACCAATGGCGCCGGCCGGCTCGCCGTCGGCGGCGCGCGCCTCATCGAGGCCGAGATCGCGATGAGCGAGACGTACTGGGCCGCCCCCCTCGGTCGACCCACCGCCATACGGAACCATCGCCGCAGCGCTTGAGACCGCCGATGGATTGAAGGATAGTCGCCCGAGCGAAGGCGCGGCGACAGAGTTCGCGCATCGGAGGAGGAACGCGCCATGACGCTTGATGCGGCGTTGCTGCAACTCGCGGTCAACGGCGCCGCGGTGGGGGCGATCTATGCCCTCGTCGCGCTTGGCCTGGTGATGACCTACAAGGCCACCGAGGTGTTGAACTTCGCCTATGGCGACGTGCTGATGCTCTCCGCCTTCATCGGCTGGTTCGCCATGACCTCGCTCGGCCTGCCCTTCTGGGCCGCCGCGCTCACGGCCATCGCCGTCGCCGGCGGGCTATCCTACGTCATCGATGCCGGGGTGATGCGCCGCATCGTCGGCCAGCCGCATTTCTCCGCGGTGATGCTCACCATCGCGATCTCCTTCATGCTCCGCGGCCTCGCCGGCATGATGTTCGGGCCGACCTCACGGCGGTTGGAGACGCCGTGGAGCGGGCATAGCTCGCGGCTTGGCGGCGTGGTGGTGGCCGATATCAGCCTCGCCATCATCGCCGCGGCTGCCGTGGTGACGGCGGTGCTGTTCGTGCTGCTGCGGACCACCCGGTTCGGCATCGGCATCCAGGCCGCCTCGCAAAACCAGCTCGCCGCCTATTTGTGCGGCATCCGGGTCAAGCGGTTGAACTCCCTGGTCTGGGCGGCATCCGGGGCGATTGCCGCAGTCTCCGGTGTGCTGCTAGCGCCGCTCGCACTGGTCGATATCAGCCTGTGGAGTGTGGTGCTGAAGGCCTTCGCCGCCCTGGTGCTCGGCGGCTTCGGCAGCATGCCGGGCGCGGTGGTGGGCGGCGTGTCGATCGGGCTGATCGAGCAGTTCGCCGGCGTCTATCTGCCCGACGGGTTCAAGGATGTCAGCGCCCAACTGGTGCTGATCCTGGTGCTGCTGTGCTTCCCGCGCGGGCTACTCGGCGAAGCGCATGGGCGGCGCGTCTGATGCGCTTCGATTACGACACCTCCTACGCCGACGCCCAACGCCTGCTGCGCCATTGGCCCGGGCGGATCGCCTATGCCGCGCTGGCCGCCCTGCTGCTGGCGGGGCCGCTGGTGCTGCCGAAATTCTTCATCGGCGAGGCGGCCGCCACCTTCATTGCCTGCATCATGGCGCTCGGGCTGATGGTGCTGACCGGCTTCACCGGCCAGGTCTCGCTCGGCCACGCCGCCTTCGTGGCGATCGGCGCCTATGCCGAGATCGGCCTGCTCGATGCCGGCCTCCCCTTCCCGCTCGCGCTGCCCGTCGCCGGCGCGATTGCCGGGCTCGCCGGGCTACTGATCGGCCTGCCGGCGATCCGCGTCTCCGGCCTCTACCTCGCGATGGTGACGCTCGCCTTCGCGCTGGTGGTGGAGCAGGCGGTCGGGCGGTGGAAGTCGGTCACTGGCGGGTATGACGGCGCGCAGGTGCCGGATGCGCGGCTGTTCGGCGCCAATATCGGCGGGTTGGTGCCGTTCTACTATGTCTGCCTCGCCGTGCTCGTGCTGGCGCTGCTGGCGCTGATCAACCTCACGCGCGGCTATGTCGGCCGCGCCTTCGTCGGCATTCGCGACTCAGAGGCGGCGGCTCATGCGCTCGGCATCTGGGTGTCCGGTTACAAGGTGCTCGCTTTCGGCATCTCGGCGGCCATCACCGGGCTCGGCGGCGCCCTGCTCGCGCACCAGGTGCAGTATGTCACGCCGGATGTGTTCTCGCTGAACCTCTCGATGCAGCTCGTGCTGATGGTGGTGGTCGGCGGGCTCGGCTCGCTGCGCGGGGCGGTGCTGGGGGCGGTGCTGATCGGGCTGCTGCCGACGGCGATCTCCCGCCTGAAGGCGCTGCTGCCCGCGGTCGCGGCGGCGCAGTTCGGGCTGGAAACTTTCATTTTCGGCCTGGTGCTCGCCGGCTTCGTGCTGTTCGAGCCAAGCGGGCTCAATGGCCGCTGGATCAAGCTGCGCAGTTTCTTCGAGGCCTTTCCGCTCTACCGCCGCCGCACCTTCGTACGCGGGAAGGCCTATGCCAGCTCGGAGCGCCACCGATGAGCCTGTTGCAGCTCGACGGCGTCTCGCTCCGCGTCGGCGGGCTGACGGCGGTGCGCGAGGTGAGCGTCGCCGTGCCGCAGGGCGAGATCTTCGCCATCATCGGGCCGAACGGGGCGGGCAAGACCTCGCTGTTCAACATCATCACCCGCGTCTTCGCGCCGAGCGCCGGGCGAGTGCTGGTGGCCGGGCAGGACATCACCGCCGTGCCGCGCCATCACGTGGTGCGCCACGGCATCGCCCGCACCTTCCAGAACATCGAGTTGTTCGACGCCGCGACGGTGCTGCAGAACCTGCTGCTCGGCCGCCATCGCTTCCCCCATGGCGGTTTCACAGCGCAATTCGCCTGGACGCCCGCCGTGCGCCGCGCCGAGATCGCCAGCCGCGCCGCGGTGGAGCGCACCATCGACCGGCTGGAACTCTCGGCCTACCGCAACGCTCCGGTTGGCGGCCTGCCCTACGGGGTGCGCAAGGTGGTGGAACTCGGCCGCGCGCTCGCCACCGAGCCGCGCCTGCTGCTGCTCGACGAGCCGGCCTCGGGCCTCAACCCCGAGGAGACCCGCGATCTCGCCTTCTGGATCGAGGATATCCGCGCCGAACTCGGCATCACCGTGGTGATGGTGGAGCACGACATGTCCCTCGTCTCAGCGGTGGCGGATCGGGTGATGTGCATGAGCATGGGCGAGGTGCTGGCGACCGGGACAGCCGCCGAGGTGCAGGCCGATCCCGCCGTGATCGCGGCCTATCTCGGCACATGAGCGGCGCCTCCCCCCTGCTCGAGGTGCGCAACCTCGAAACCTGGTACGGCCCGGTCAACGCCATCCGCGGCGTCAGCCTGGAGGTGGCGGAGGGCCGCATCCACACCGTGCTCGGCGCCAACGGGGCCGGCAAGTCGACCCTGCTGAAATCCATCGCCGGAGTGCTCGACCCGTTCAAGGGCAGCATCCGCTTCGCCGGCCAGGAGATCCAGGGCCATGACCCCGACGCCATCGCGCGGCGCGGCGTGGTGCTGGTGCCAGAGGGGCGGCAGGTGTTCCCCTTCCTCAGCGTGCGCGAGAACCTGCTGATGGGCGCCTTCGCCCGCGCCGGGCGGGGGCCAGGCGAGGCGACCACGCTGGCGCGCATCCATGGCTGGTTCCCCCGCCTCGCCGAACGGGGCAGCCAGGCGGCCGGGCTGCTCTCGGGCGGCGAGCAGCAGATGCTGGCGATCGGCCGGGCGTTGATGGGCGAGCCGCGCCTTCTGCTACTCGATGAGCCCTCGCTCGGCCTCTCGCCACTGCTGACGCGGGAGATTTTCGCCATCATCGCCCGCATCAACGCCGAGCAGGGCACCACCATCGTGGTGGTGGAACAGAACGCCGCCATCGCGCTGGCCACGGCGCATGACGGCACGATCCTTGAGCTCGGCCGCGCGGTGGCGAGCGGCACCTGCGCCGAGCTGGCGGCCAAGCAGGATGTGCAGGAATTCTACCTCGGCCATGGCGCTGGCGGCTGGACCAAGCAGCGGTGGAAGCGGCGCAAGACATGGAGATAAGTATTGGGGCGATGAGTAGTGGGGCGATGAGCACCAGCTTCGGCGGCCACACCACCGCGCTGCGCCTGTTCCGCGCCCGTGCTGCCGCCTGGGGGAAGCTGCCCGCGCTGCGGCACAAGGAATTCGGCATTTGGCAGACCGTCACCTGGGCGGGCTATGAGGCCGCGGTGCGCGGGGTGGCGCGCAGCCTGCACGCGCTGGGTGTGCGGGCCGGCGAGGTCTCGGCTGTGCTGTCGCTGAACCGGCCGGAATGGCTCTATGCCGATCTCGGCGCCCAGCATCTCGGCATGATCGGCGCCGGCATCTACCCGACCTCCTCGCCCGAGCAGGTGCTGCACGTGCTGGCTGATAGCGGCGCCAGCATCGTCTTCGCCGAGGATGCCGAGCAACTCGATAAGGTGCTGCGGGTGCGAGGCGACTGCCCCCGCCTACGCCACATCGTGGTGTTCGACATGACCGGGCTGCGCGGGCTCGACGATGCGATGGTGCTGTCCTTCGCGGACGTCCTCGCTTTGGGCAAAGCCGTGCCGGACGCCGCGATCGACGCGACGTTGGAGGCCGCGGCCGGGGCCGATATCGCGATGCTGATCTACACCTCCGGCACCACCGGCGCCTCCAAGGGCGCGATGATCAGCCACGCCAATATCATGTTC
>CAIPLM010000372.1 GCA_903865895.1 uncultured Rhodospirillales bacterium
AATCCCCGTCGAAATCTCCGCAGCCTCGGCAATCGCCCGCTCCAGCACCGCGATGCGCGCCGAACGCTCCCGGTCCAGCAGCACCACCCCCTCCGCCGCCAACCCCTCAAGAAACCCAGCCAGCGCCGCCTTCGCCGCAGGCTCCGCGACCTCCCAACCCGCCGTCTGCAACACCGCCAACCGCCCCGGCCGCCGCGCCGCCGCCGGCGCCCTCCCGCCGGCGAACGGCGGAAACCCCGGATCCCCGCCCACCCGCGACGCAATCGCGTGGCACACCGCCCAGCCATCCTCCAGCGTGGCAGCCAGCACGCCGAGGCAGTTCTGGCTGAACTGATCGCTCAACTGGCCGCGATTGAGCGCCCCGTAGGTCGGCTTGAACCCGACCACCCCGCAGAAACTCGCGGGGCGCAGCACCGAGCCGCCTACTTGCGTGCCGAGTGCCACCGGCGCGAAGCCCGCCGACACTGCCGCCGCCGAACCGCTGGAGGAGCCGCCGGGCGTCCGACGCGGATCATGCGGATTGCGCGTCGGGCCCGGGCCGCCGATGCCGAATTCGGTGGTGACCGTCTTGCCCAGGATCACGGCGCCCGCCGCCCTGAGCGCGAAAATCGGCGCCGCGTCACGCGGCGGCGGCGCCTCGGCGAAGGCGGCCGAGCCGAAGCGCGTCGGCATATCGGCGGTCTCGATGAGGTCCTTCACCGCGATCACCATGCCGTCGATCGGCGACAGCGCCCGCCCGGCCGCGCGGCGGGCATCCGCCGCATCCGCCGCTGCTCGGGCGCCCTCCCGGTTGAGCGCGGTGAAGGCCTGGATCTCGGCTTCCCGCGCGTCGATATGGGCGAGGCACTCCTCCAGGAGATCGCGCGATTTGGTGTGGGTGAGGCGGGCGATGGTGGTGGGCATCGGCGGTCTCCCGGGAAGGAAGGGCGCTCCGTCCCCGGAGGGGCAGGCAATTGGGACGGGGAGGAACAAAGAGACTTTGCCGCCGGATCGTCAAGGTACGGGGCTGGGGGGAGTGCGCCGGTGCGTGGGATCATCGGCATGTCCGGAAAATTTGGGCAGAATATCAAGTTTGCAAGAAAAAAGGCTTGCATTCGTCCGGAAGTTATGAGAACATATAGGGATCAATTATCCCACAGGAGCCCTCGTGATGTCGCCCCGTCCCTCCCACCTCCCGGTTTTGCTGCGCGTGCTGCGGCATATGATGGGGGTGGTGTGGGGCGTGCTGGGGGTGCGGGCCTCGGTGTTGCGGGCGCGTTGCGTTGGGCTGCCGGAGGGGCATCGTCGCCGATTGGGAATGGAGCGGGAGATGCGGCGGATCGCCTGGGCGCAGGCGGTGCTGGCCGATCCCGGGTTGTTGGAGGATGCGGCGTTTCGTGGCCTGGCGGCCGAGCGTGCCCGTGTGCACGCCGATGCCGGGCGGCGGGCGACGGCGCGGCGGTCTATCCACCCGACGCCGCTCGTGCGGCTGGCCGGCGCCATGCCGGCGGTGGCGGTCCGCCTGGAGGAGGAGCGATGTAGCGGCGGCCGTTCTGTCGCGTTGGTGCTTCCGGGGGTGACCTCCCGCGCGGCGATGCTGATGCATGTACGGAGGCCGCCCGGCGCCCCAGCCGCCAGCCGGACAAAGTTTTTTTGCTTCTTTTTGTTCACAAAAAGAAGAGCCCTCCTTGGAGCTTCACCTGGGGCTTTCCCTGATTGCCGCCTCCGGGACGGGGGTGCATGCTGCCGCCAAAGCCAGCCCCGAGAGGCCGGCGGATCGGAGGAAACCATGACGACACTTAATCGCCGCGCCATGCTCGCGGGGGCGGCAGCCGTGCCGGTCATCGGGACGGCGCGGGCGCAAAAGCGCGATCCGCGCGAGCTGCGCTTCATCAGCGCGGTGGGGCTGACGGTGCTGGACCCGATTTGGACGGCGTCCCTCGTCACCCTCAACCACGCCTATCACGTCTATGACACGCTGTATGGCATTGCGCAGGACCTCACGCCTCGGCCGCAGATGGTGGCGGGGCATACCGTGTCGGACGATGGGCGGGAGTGGCGGTTCACCCTGCGGGACGGGCTGTGGTTCCATGACGGCACGCCGGTGCTGGCGCGGGATTGCGTGGCCTCGATCAAGCGCTGGGCGCGGCGGGATTCCTTCGGGCAACTCGTCGGCGAGGTGCTGGAGGGGATTG
>CAIPLM010000373.1 GCA_903865895.1 uncultured Rhodospirillales bacterium
ACCACCGGCGCGGGCGCGCGCAGCACCTGCGGCGCCGGCGTCTCGGCCGGCGGCGACAAAGCCGCCTTCCCCGCCGTCTCGCCTGACATGATGGTCTCGTCCTTGCCCGCCACCTGCATGCCGCCGGCATCGGCCGGCTTGGTGCGGATCGGCTTGGGATCGGCCTCCACCACCGGCACGCCGGCGCGCTTGCTGCCCATGAAGGAGGCGGCGCCGGCGAACACCACGATTACCCCGGCGATCGCCGCCGCGATGATGGCGAGGCGCTTGGTGTTGGGATCGATCGTCTCGCGTGGGCGCGGGACGCGGTAACTGGTGGACGCCGTGCCGCCTGGGCTCATGGCCGGTAGGGGAATGTCGATGTCGTCACGCATGGCCGCCTCTCCCTCGCGCGGCCTGGGCTCCGCGCCTAACGCATCTCCTCCACCGGTTCCACCCCCATGACGGCAAGGCCGGACCGGATCACGGTCGCCGTCGCCGCCACCAGGGCGACGCGGGCCAGACTCTCGGTCACGCGGTCGGCGTGGAGGAACCGCAGTGCAGCATCTTCTCTGCCCCGGTTCCACAGTGTATGAAAGTCGCCGGCTAAATCATAGAGAAAAAACGCGATCCTATGTGGCTCCCTTGCCAAAGCCGCTGCTTCCACGGTGCGGGGCCAACTGGCGAGGCGGCGGATCAGGGTCATTTCGGCGTCGTCGGCCAGGGATTCTAGCGGAATGGCGCCAAGTGTATCGGCACCCACCGCCGTGCCGAACATCTCGGCCGCGGCGCGCAGCACCGAGCGGCAGCGGGCATGGGCGTATTGCACGTAGAACACCGGGTTTTCCCGCGTCTGCGCCACCGCGGCGGCGATATCGAACTCCATCTGCGCGTCGGATTTGCGGGTGAGCATGGTGAAGCGCACCGCATCGGGCCCCACCTCATCCAGCAGGTCTCGCAGGGTGATGAAGGTGCCGGCGCGCTTGGACATGCGCAGCGGCTGGCCGTCCTTCAGCACATGGACGATCTGGCACAGCAGCACGTCGAGCCGCCCGCCGAGCGCCTTGGTAGCGGCCGTCATGCGCTTCACGTAGCCGCCATGGTCGGCGCCGAGCACGTCGATCAGGATATCGGCGCCGCGGCGCAGCTTGTCGTCGTGATAGGCGATGTCATTGGCGAAATAGGTGGCCGAGCCGTCGGATTTGCGGAGCGGCCGGTCCACGTCATCGCCGAACTGTGTGGCGCGGAACAGGGTCTGCTCGCGCGGCTCCCAGTCATCGGGGGCCTTGCCCTTGGGCGGCTCCAGCACGCCCTCGTAGATCAGCCCATCGCCGCGCAGCCGCTCGATCAGGTGGTCCGTGGCGCCGGCCTCGGCCAATGCGCGTTCGGATGAGTAAAGGTCATGCTTCACGCCGAGGATCGCGAGGTCCTCGCGGATGGAGTCCATCATCATCTCGAGCGCGCAGTCGCGCACGGTGAGGAACCACACGTCCGGCGCGGCGATCCCCTTCTCCGGGGTGGCCAGCGCGCTACCGTGGGTGGCCGCCAGGGCCTCGCCGACGGGAATGAGGTATTCGCCGCGATATTGCAGTCCGCCCGGCACTTCCTCGGCGAATTCTTCCTCGGTGAGTGCCGTGCCGATGGCCTGCAAGTAGCGCCAATAGACCACCCAGGCGAGTGCGGTGATCTGATTGCCGGCGTCGTTGATGTAGTATTCCTTGGTGACGCTGTAGCCCGCCTTGGTCATCAGATTGGCGAGCGCATCGCCCACCACCGCGCCGCGGCAATGGCCGATATGGAGCGGGCCGGTCGGGTTGGCGGAGACGTATTCGACGTTGACGCGTATCCCCTGCCCCACCGTGCCGGCGCCATAGGCGTTGCCGGACTGGAGGATGCCGGGCAGCAGGCCGCGCCAGGCGGATTCATGCAGGCGGAGATTGACGAAGCCTGGGCCGGCCGAGGCCGCATCGGCCACCAGCGGATCGGCGGCGAGGGTCGCGACCAGTTGGGCTGCGATAT
>CAIPLM010000374.1 GCA_903865895.1 uncultured Rhodospirillales bacterium
CATCGTGCTCGCTGCCGCGCCGCGTCGGCCCGGGGTGATCGGCAGCGACACCTCGACCTTTGCGCCCTTCCGCATGTTGCAGGCGAACGGCATCGAGGCGTCAGGGGTGATCGAGCGGGTCAGCGATGGTGCCGAGCGGATCATGGCGGTGCGTGCGCACAAGACCCTGCCGCTGGTGATCACCGTCACAACCTCGCTCGAGTCCACGCAGCGCGAGTGGCAGCGCCGCGGGCTCATGCTGATCAGCGGCGGCGTGCCGATCGCGGCCATGGTGTGGGGCCTGCTGTCCTATGGGGCCCGCCAGACACGGCGGATCGAGGAACTGCTCGGCGAAAACCGCCAGGCGCGCGATGCGGCAATCGAAGCGAATATCAATCTGCGGGCGCAGATCGAGGAGCGCGAACGGACCGAGGCCGCGCTGCAGCAGGCCCAGCGGCTGGAGGCGATCGGCCAGCTCACCGGCGGCGTTGCGCATGATTTCAACAACTTGCTGACGGTTCTGCTCGGCAATATCGATCTCATGCAGGCCCGCGTGCCCGGGGAGCGGCGCGCGCCGGACCCGGCGATCACCGCGCGGCTGGATCGCATGCGCGCCGCCGCGGAGAAGGGCGCGACGCTGACTGACCAGCTGCTCGCCTTCGCCCGCCGCCAGCCCCTGCACCCCAAACCCGCCAGCATCAACGACGTCATCACCGCGATGACCGACCTGCTGCAAAGTGCGATCGGCAGCAATATTCGGCTGGAGACCGAGCTGGGCGCCGATGTTTGGGCGGTGCTGGTGGATACCACGCAGATCGAACTGGTGATCCTCAACCTCGCTTTGAACGCGCGCGACGCGATGCCCAAGGGCGGCATGCTGACCTTGCGGACCGAAAACATCACGATCTCCAATGGCAGCGCCACGGTCGATCTGCCGCAGGGCGACTACGTGGCGGTCCATGTCATCGACAATGGCACCGGCATGAGCGAGGCCGTGCGCCTGCGCGCCTTCGAGCCGTTTTTCACCACCAAGGGCCCGGGCATGGGCTCTGGGCTTGGCCTGTCCCAGGTCTATGGCGTGGCGCGGCAATCCGGCGGATCGGCGCGGATCGAAAGCCGGCTCGGCGCCGGGACGTCGGTGACGGTCTATTTGCCGCGCACGGAATCGGAGCTGGCGAACCCGTCCGGCGGCGACACCGGCGCCGGCATTGCGATCACCCATGGCGCGCGGGTGCTGCTGGTCGATGATGACGCCGACGTGCGGGCGACGACAGTGCTTGTGCTGGAGACCATCGGCTACGCCGTCACCCCAGCCGACGGCGGCGCCGAGGCCCTGCGGCTGATTGACGTGGGCGAGGCGTTCGACTTGCTGATCAC
This sequence comes from uncultured Rhodospirillales bacterium, assembly GCA_903865895.1. Taxonomy (GTDB): domain Bacteria; phylum Pseudomonadota; class Alphaproteobacteria; order Acetobacterales; family Acetobacteraceae; genus CAIYPH01. The sequence goes on from CAIPLM010000374.1 coordinate 1,357, forward strand.
CGATGTGGTGATGCCGGACATGAGCGGCGGCGAGCTGGCCAACGAGATGCGCTCCCGGCGGCCGGCGATGCCGATCATCTTCATCTCGGGCTACGCCGATCCCGCCGCCCGCACCGGGCGCCACGCCCTGCAGCCGTTGATCCGCAAGCCGTTCCGCGCGACGGATCTCGCGCAGAGTATCGAGCAATCGCTCTCGGACGCCCGCAAGATCGCGAGTCTGCGGCCGCAGGCCTAGCCGGCTTTCTCCTCGCGCTTCACCGCCTGCCACTCCGCTTCCATGGCATCGAGCCCGGCATCGGCCGGTGACATGCCGCGCGCCGCCAGAGCGGCCTCGACTGCACCGAAGCGACGGGCGAATTTGGCGTTTGCGTGGCGGAGGCAGGCTTCGGGGTCGAGATCGAGCTTGCGGGCGAGATTGGCGAGCACGAAAAGCAGATCACCAACTTCGTCCTCCAGCCGCGCCTTGTCGGCGCCTGGCAGTTCGGCGCGCAGTTCCGCCACTTCCTCGTCGAGCTTCTCCAGCACCTGCTCGGCGTTCGCCCAGTCGAACCCCACACGGGCGGCGCGGTTGGCGAGTTTGTAGGCACGGGTGAGGGCGGGCAGACCTACGGCGACGCCTGCGAGCGTGCCGGTTTCGGCGCGGGCGGCGCGCTCGGCCTGTTTCTGCACCTCCCAGGCCGCGGTCTGCGCCCCCGCATCGCGGGCGGCGGCCTCACCGAAGACGTGGGGGTGGCGGCGGATCATCTTGTCGGAAATCGCGCGGGCGACGTCGGCGAAGCCGAAGCGGCCTTCCTCGGCGGCCATTTGGGCGTGATAGACGACCTGGAACAGCAGATCGCCGAGC
>CAIPLM010000375.1 GCA_903865895.1 uncultured Rhodospirillales bacterium
CGGTAATCTATCCTCGGTCATCGGGTCCTCGTCGGTTCGGGTTGAAGCTTCGCAACTCCACCTTAGCCACACGATCCGATGGCCACCCCGATCGACACCCTCAAGCCGCTTGAATTTCCACCACCAACGCGGACGCTACCCCGCGCGGTGCGGCAATCCAGCGGCGGGCAAGTGATCCGTCAAGGTTGCAGGCCGGTCTCGGCCAAGCGCGCGGCCTTGAGCGCGATCCGCAGGACATCGGGCAGGGAGCGGGTTTCGAACTTCTCCATGATCGACACGCGATGCACCTCAACGGTGCGCAGGCTGATCGCGAGTTCGGCGGCGATCTGCTTATTGGTCTTGCCCGCCACCAGGCAGGCCAGCACCTCCGCCTCCGTGGGCAACAGGCGCTCCATCAAGGCGAGGGCCGCGCGGTTGTCCTGCTCCGGCGCCAGCGCGTCAGCCAGGGATTTGAGCAGGCGCTGTGGCAAATAGGGCTTGTCGAGGAAATCCACCGCGCCGGCGCGCATCGCCCGCACCGCCATGGGGATATTGCCGTGCCCGGTCACGAAAATGGTCGGCACGCTCCATCCCATCGCCCGCAGCTCGGAATAGGCGACGATGCCATCGACATCATCGGCCAAACGTACATCGACGATCATGGCATCGGCATGGATGGAGCCGATATTCGCCTTCAGCTGGTCAAAGGAGACATAGCCGGCTGCATCGTAGCCCGCGCTCTCCAGGAACATCTCGGTTGCTTCGAGCACTTCGAGGTCGTCATCAACAATGATCACCACGGGCCTCCCTGCTTCGCCAGCCATGTCCCCGGATGGTGTAGCGGGGGTGTCACTCATTCACCGTCATCCACTCGTCCAATCTATCGCCACCACCGATCTCGCATTGGCTGCGCCCCACTGCCGCACGGCGCATCGTCCCAGCCCCGAGGCCTCCGGGATCATCGAGGGGCGAACAACGGGCAAAATATAGGCAGCACTTATTAATGCGGGCATTAGTAGTATGGGCTCGACAGACAGAAGCAGGGTCGCGGATCAGCCGCCACGGGGACGCCAAATCGCGCCGGAGCGACCGGCGCTCCTGCGGGGATACAACTGCGCGAGAGCGGCAGGCCGGGCGAAAGGATGGCACGGAACACGTCGAAAAGTGCTCAATTATCTGATATATTTCATTTTTTCTCGCCCCGGCAAAGCCCGGATATGCTGTGGGGGTAGATGCCTGAAGGACTCGCGGCGATCATCAGGCCAGTCGGCGCGCGCGGAATTGGGAATCGGTCTCACGCCAAAGTCATAAAATTTGGCAAAATATCAAATTCACACACAAATATAATACAATAAATATCACAATATCAACGCGTTAATGCGCATTTTAACTACAGACGCCTGAGATTTGGCGCAACCAAATTCCACCGGGCCATCCAAACGTGCCGCCTTTCGGCGCCGGGCAGCGGCCCGATCAGCCGGCGGCTGTGCGCGCGACCGCCTCGGCATATGCCGGGGCGAGTGCCTCCGGGCGGCGGGCGGCCCGCAGGCGGGCGAGATTCTCCATCCAGGCCGCGCGCTCGCCGGCGATACCGCCGCGCGTCAGGCCACCGATCACCTCGCCGAGCGCATCCGCGTTTTCCGCGAAATGGCCGATCGGCCCGTATTTGGCGCCGATGGCGTCGAAGGAGCGGTTGCGGATGCTGAATAGCGGTTTCAGCCCGGCGATCGCGTCGATCACGCTGCCGCTGGCAACGTATTCATAGCTGCGCGGCGGCAAGGGCAGGCAAATCACGTCGCAGGCGGCCAGGGCCGCGAGATATTCGGGCCGCGGTTCCGATCGCGCGGCCGGCCGGCGCGCCAGGGCGCTCAGATCCATCGTGCGGGTCTCGCTGCCAGCGATGCCAACCGCGTGAAACTCCCGATCCGGCGCCGCATAGCGGGTGGCCCAGGCGACGAAACGGTCGAACCCCTTATTGACGCTGGCATGACCGACAAAGCCGATCCGCAGCGGCCCGCCGTCCGCGGCGACACCATGGTCCGGCAGCCACTCGGTCTCGAGCACCGGATGCTCCAGCGTCTCGATCGCGCCGGCCATGGCGGGCGCCAATTCCTTGACGGCGTCGGCGATCCCCAGCTCGAGCGCGACCAGCCGCACCCGCTTCGGCAAAGGCCGGCGCATGACGGAGAGCAGGTCGAACATCCGGATCAGCGGATTTCGGGATCGCCAGTTCACGACGTCGGCGACGTGGTTGTGGATGATCATGTGCAGCGGCGCGGTGCTGGCGGAGGGCCAGCGGGCAGCAAACACGGCATGGAGGTTGCTGTCCGCGCCGAGCAAGGCGGCGAAACTCAGCTTCTGGCGGCGGATGCTCGGTTGCAGCGATTGCCAGCATTGCCACGCTCCGATCCGTCCGCCGAGCGGGTTATGCCGCGATAGCCCGAATGGGGTGGCGAGCGGTGCGCAGGCCCGGAAGGTGATGCGGTCATCCCCTGCGAAACGGGGGGCGAGTTGGTCGATATGCGCCTGGCGGGCATGGAAGACGATCGGCGCGTCGGGATATGCCGCGCGGAGCATACGCAGATAGCCTTCATTGAAAGGCAAATGCATGAAGGCGTGGCTGATGCAATCGAAGACGGCGATCATCGCGATATGTGGTTCCCGAGTCGGCCGCTTCGATTAACACAGTCCCGGGCGAAGGCGACAGTCCGCGCAATCCGGCATGGCCACCGCGTACACCAATGGCACGCGGTGGCCCGCCGGTCTCCGGTCAGGCCCAGCCCCACTCATGGATGTTCCACGCGCAGTTGACGGTATAGCCGCTGGTCTTGATGCCGGTCATCTGCTTCTTGGCGAGGTTGCCCTGCACGGTCCCGAGTTGGGCGGCGAAGGGGACTTCCTCGTTGAGGATCTCCTGGATACGCCCGTAGGTGACCTTGCGGTCTTCCGGGTTACCCTGGGTGACGCCGAGTTCGAGCAGCCGGTCCACCTCGGCGTTCTCGTACTGCACGTAGTTGGAGCCGACGCCGCCCTTCACCGGGATCTGCTTGGAATGGCAGCGCGCGGTGTAGTCGGGGTCCATGCCCACGGTGGGCTCCCAGGCGACCAGCAGCGTGTCGAACTGGCTTTTGGTGGTGTATTCGCCCCAGACCACGGAGGCCGGCATGTTCTTGATTTCCATCTCGACGCCGATCTTCTTCCAGTTCTGCTGGAACAGCGCCTGGGTATTCTGCCGCGCCGGCACGCCGGCGGTGGTGGAGCAGGAGAATTTCAGCTTCACGCCGTCCTTCTCGCGAATGCCGTCGGCGCCGATTTTCCAGCCGGCCTCATCCAGCAGCTTGGCGGCGCCGGTGGGGTCGTTGGTGTAGTCCTTCAGCTTGTTGTTGTAGGCCCAATGGGTCGGCTGCAGGTAAGAGAGGGTGCGCGGCGTGGTGCCGTAGTACACGTCATCGATCGACTTCTGCATTTCGCAGGCCATGGTGAGGGCCTTGCGCACGCGGGCGTCCTTGAACTGGGGCTTGCCGCAGTTGAAGTAGATGAACTGCACCCAGGGCTGCGGCACGCTCATCAGCACGCGATCGGGGATGGCGCGCGCCTCGGTCCAGCGGTCATTCGGCACGCCGGAGAGGCCCATGTAGTCGATTTCGCCGGTCTTGATCTGGCCGTAGAGCACGGTCTGGTCGGGCACGAATTTGTGGATGAACTGCCGCACCTTCGGCGCGCCGCGATGGTAGTTCGGGTTGCGCTCATAGATCATGTGGCTGCCGGCGACGCGCTGCTTCAGCAGGAACGGCCCGGTGCCGACGGGCATCGCGTTCCAGGCGGATTTATTGATGTCCGCCTCCTTCGAGAGCAGATGATGCGGCACGATGTGCATGTTCTGCCAGGCCCAGGCGAAGGGGATGAAGGGCTTGGAGAGCTCCATCTCGATATGCGTGTCGTCGACCACCTTGAAGTTCTTGATGAGGTCGAAGCCCGAGCGGCTGCGGATGGCGATGCCGGGGTTCATGATCGACTGGTAGGTGAATTCGACGTCCTTGGCGGTGAATTTTTGCCCGTCGGTCCACTTCACGTCCGACCGCAGTTCGACCTTCCAGATCAGCCCGTCCGGCGAAATGCCGCCGTTTTCCTTGGTCGGCATCTTGGCGGCGAGGTTGGGGAAGAAGGTGCCGTTCTCATCGACGTCCCACAGCGCATCGAACATGCAGACTTCCGGGATGTTCTCGGTGCCGGCGTTGACCCACAGCAGCGGGTTGAACTGCACCGGCTCCTGCGTCATGCCGAGGATGATGCGGTCCTTGTTGATGGACTGCGCATGGCCGGTGCGGATGCCGGACGGCAGCACCAGGGGGGCGGCGAGGCCGCCGGCGATTACGCCGCGGCGGGAGAGACGGAAACCACTCGAAGCCGACATCAAAGCCTCCTCTGTTCAGTGTTTCAGTTATCCATCCGCAGGCGCGGATCGAGCGCGTCACGCAGCCCGTCGCCCAGGAAGTTGAAGCCCATCACGGTGATGGTGATCATGGCACCAGGCAGCACGGCAAGCCAGGGCACGGTGTCGAAATATCCCTGGGCATTGGTGAGCATATTGCCCCAGGAGGCCAGCGGCGGTTGCACGCCGTAGCCGAGATAGGAGATGTAGCTCTCCGCCAGCACCGCGCTGGCCACCCGCAGCGTGGCGGCTACCAGCAGGGGGGCGACGATGTTGGGCAGCAATTCCCGAAACATGATGCGCGCCGCCGAGGCGCCGAGAGCGCGGGCGGCGGCGATGAAATCCTGCTCCTTCAGATGCAGGATTTCGGCGCGCACGATGCGCGCCACCTCCATCCAGGAGGTGAGGCCGATGATCAGCGCGATCGAGATCAGCGAGGGCGGCACGAAGGCGGCGATCACCAGCAGCAGGAAGATCTGCGGGAAACACAGCATGGTATCGACGAAGCGCATCAACAGCGTGTCGATGATGCCGCCGAGATAGCCGGAGGCGAGGCCGATCAGCGCGCCCGTCAGCACGGTGGTGAACATCGCCACCAGCCCCACGGTGAGCGAGATGCGGCCGCCATAGAGCAGGCGGGAGAAGGTATCGCGGCCGAGATCGTCAGTGCCGAGCAGGAAGCCCGGACGGGCGAAGGGGGCGAAGAAGCGGGCCTTGGTATCCAGCAGCAGCGGATCATGCGGCGCGATCCAGGGAGCGAACAGGGCGGCGATGCACAAGGCGGTGACCGCGATGAAGCCGATCAGCGCGAGGGGATGGCGCGTGAAGCGGCGGACGACGCCCGCACTTTTCGGCCGCGTGAGGGTCGTGCTCATGACAGCCGCACCCGCGGATCGAGGGCGGCGATCAGGATGTCGGCAATCAGATTGCCGGCGATGACGAACAGCGCGGTGAACATGATCATGCCCATCAGGATCGGGTATTCCTTCATAGTCAGCGCATCGACGAACAGGCGGCCCATGCCGGGCCAGCCAAAGATGGTCTCGGTGACGAGGGCGCCGGAGAACAAGGCGGGCAGTTCGATGCCGAGCAGCGCGATCAGTGGTTTGAGCGCATTGGGCAGGGCGTGGGACAGCAGCCGCTGCCGGGCGTGCAGCCCCTTGGCCTTGGCGGTGCGCATGTAGTCCTGATGCATTACTTCGAGGAAGGCCGAGCGGGTGTAGCGGCTCCAGATCGCGGTGATGACGAGGGCCAGCACCATCACCGGGAGGATCAAATGGCGCAGCGTGTCGAGCAGATTGCCCTCCTCGCCCAGTTCGTTCATGCCGCCCGAGGGGAGCCATCCGAGTTTCACCGCGAAGAAGTAGATAGCCATCAGCCCGAACCAGAAGGTGGGGAAGGACAATGCGATCATCGCGCCGGAGGTCGCCAGCATGTCGAACACGGAGTAGCGGCGGATGGCGCCGAGCACGCCGATGGTGCAGCCGATGAGGATCGCAAGCGAGAGGGCCGAGCCCATCAGCAGGAAGGTCGCGGGCATGCGTTCCAGGATCACGTCCAACACCGGGCGGCCGCCGAAGAAGGTGTTGCCCCAATTGCCGGAGAACATGCCGAGCGCCCATTTGAAATACTGCACGTGCACGGGCTGATCGAGGCCGAGCACGATGCGGATGCGCTCGATGTCCTGGTTGGTGATGGTGGGGTTCAGCGTGTAGACGGCCAGCGGGCCGCCCGGCGCCAGATGCATCAGCGCGAAGGCGATGATGGAAACGCCGACCAGCAGCGGCACGGATTGCAGCAGGCGGCGGCCGATATAGGGCAGCATTCCCTAGCCCCCGTGCAAATGGCAGGCGACGACGTGGCCGTCGCCGAGTTGGGTGGGCACCGGCGCCTCGATCGCGCAGCGCGCCATCGCCCGCGGGCAGCGCGGGTGGAAGGCGCAGCCAGGTGGCGGGTTGGCGGGCGAGGGCACATCGCCGCCGAGGGGCACGCGGGCGCGGCGCATGCCGGGCTCCGGCATCGGCACGGCGGCCAGCAGCGCCTCGGTGTAGGGGTGCTTGGGGTTGAAAAACAGCGCCTCGCGCGGGCCGCTTTCCACCACCCGGCCAAGATACATCACCGCCACCCGGTCGCAGATATGGCTGACCACGCCCAGGTTATGGCTGATGAGGATGTAGGTGAGGCCGAGTTCGCCCTGCAAGCGCTTGAGCAAATTGAGGATCTGCGCCTGGATCGACACGTCAAGCGCCGAGACCGGTTCATCGCCGATGATCAGGCTCGGCCGCAACGCCAGCGCCCGGGCGATACCGACGCGTTGGCGCTGGCCGCCGGAGAATTCATGCGGGTAGCGCTGGGCGGCATCTTCGGGCAGGCCGACCAGCCCGAGCAGGCCGGCCACCCGGTCCTGCAGTTCCTGCCCCTTGGCCACGCCATGGATCTCGAAGGGGGCGGCGAGGATGCGCCCGATCGTCATGCGCGGATTGAGGGAGGACATCGGGTCCTGGAAGACGATCTGCATGCGGGCCCTGAGCGGCATCATCTCGGCGGCGGGCAGGTTGGTGATGTCCCGTCCCTCGAAGCTTATGCTGCCCTCAGTCGGCTGGATCAGCCGCAGGATGGACTTGCCGACGGTGGTTTTGCCCGAGCCGCTTTCGCCGACAATGCCGAGCACCTCGCCGGGCGCGACGGCGAAATCGACGCCGTCGACCGCCTTCACTGTGCCGACGCGGCGGCGCAGCAACTTGGAGAGGACGGGGAAATGGGTCTTGAGCCCGGCGACCTCCAGCAATGGCTCAGCCATGACGCGGCTTCCAGCAGGCGACCTCGCGGCCACCTTCGGCCGGCATCAGGGTCGGGCGTTCGGCATGGCAGGCGGCATCGGCGAAGGCGCAGCGCGGGGCGAAGGCGCAGCCGGCGGGGAGTTGGCCGGGAGCTGGGACCATGCCCGGGATTTCCGGCAATTCGGCCTCGCGGATACGGGTGATGCGCGGGATCGAGCGCAGCAGGCCCTCGGTGTAGGGATGCAGGGGCGTGGCGAACAGCGCCGCCACCGGACCGGTTTCGACGATGCGCCCGGCATACATCACCGCAACCCGGTGCGCCGTCTCGGCGATCACCGCGAGATCATGCGTGATGAGCAGGATGGCGGTGCCGAGCTCGTCCTGCAATTCGCGGAGGAGGTCGAGGATTTGCGCCTGGATGGTGACATCGAGCGCGGTGGTCGGCTCGTCGGCCACCAGCACGGAGGGGCGGCAGGCGAGTGCGATGGCGATCATCACGCGCTGGCGCATGCCGCCGGAGAGCTGGTGCGGGTAGCGCTGCGCCGCTTCGGAGGGGCGGGGGATGCCGACGCGGGCGAGGAGTGCTTCCGAGCGGGCGCGCGCCTCGGCGGCACTCAGGCCGAGATGGCGCACCAGCGGCTCGTCGATCTGCCGCCCCACCGTCATCAGCGGGTTCAGCGAGGTCATCGGCTCCTGGAAGATCATCGACAGCCGGGCGCCGCGCAGATCGGCCATCTCGGCTTCGGAGAGACCCAGCAGATCGCGCCCCTCGAAGACGATGCTGTCGGCGCTGAGTTCGGCCGGCGGCGATTCCAGCAGGCGCATGAGGGCGAGCGAGGTCAGCGTCTTGCCGCTGCCGCTTTCGCCGACCAGGCCGAGAGTTTCGCCGTGGCGCAGCTCGAAGGTGACGCCGTCGACCGCCTTTGTGCGGCCGCCGGGGATGCGGAAGGCGACCCCGAGCTTCTCCGCGCGCAGGACCGCTTCGGCCATCAGCTCACCACGTATCCGGTTTCCTCGGCCGCATGGGTCAGCGATTCCATAAACGACTTGGCGAAGGTGGTGAAGACGATGAGATCGTAGGTGGGACCGGCATCGCGCTGGTGGATGGTGCAGGCGAGATGGGCGATCTGCGTGCTCGCCACCCGGCCGGGGCCGAAGGCGGCGGGATGCAGGTCCACCCGGCATTCCTTGGCCAGCACCCAGGTTGCGCGGGCGCCGGAGAGGGTGATGACGCTGCGGCCATGCGTCTGGTCGACCACCGAGCCGGCGTCACCCACCGCGGCCTTCACGGCGCGGGCCAAAGCGCCCTCGGTGCCACGCGGGGCGATGAGGAACCAGCCGTCGGGCTGAATCCACAGCGCCGCCAGCGCATCACCGCCGGCGGAGCGGCCGGGGGACGGCAGGTCGAAGCCATAGGCCGCTTTGATGGCGGCGGCGGCATCCTCCGCGCGGCCCTTGCGGGCGAGGAGTTGCACGATATCGACATCGCGCACCGCGAGCCGCACCGGTTGGCCGCCGGTGGCGCCATGGGCGCCCGGCTTCAACAACGCCGCGACGGCGGCGTGCGGCGCAGAGGTGGGGGGTTCAGACACGGACACGGGCGTTCTCCGGATCGACGAAGTGCGGACTGAGGATTTCCACCTCGACGGATTCGCCGTGCAGCGGCGAAGTCGCGGTCATCCGGGTGCCCTTGCGGGCTTCGCCGCCCTCCAGCAGCGCGAGGCCGATCCAGCCATCGAGCTCCACCGCGCGGGTGACACCGGTGATCCAGCCGAGGCTGAGCGTGGTGCCGGTTTCCACCAGATGCGAGCCGGCGCGGATCTGCTCGCCGCGCGAGACCGAGCGGATGCCGACGAGATGCGGGCGGCCGGGGTCGGTGAGGCCAGGGCGCGAAGCGAGGGCGCGGCCGACGAAATCGCCGCGCTTCTTGATCATCTTGCCGAGGCCGAGATCGCTCGCCGTGGTGGTGCCGTTGAGCTCGGAACCCGCGACATGGCCCTTCTCGATGCGCAGCAGGCCGAGTGCCTCCAGCCCGTAGGGCTCGATGCGGAACGCCTCGCCGGCATCGATCACCGCTTGCCACACCGTCTCGGCGAAGCCCGCGGGGGTGGCGATTTCGTAGGCCATTTCGCCGGAGAAGCTGATGCGGAACACCCGGACCGGGCAACCCTTCACCGTCGCATCGCCGACCGCCATGAAGGGGAAGGCCTCGTTGGAGAGATCGAGCCCCTCCACCACTTTCTGGATGGTGGCGCGAGCGTTCGGCCCGGCGATCGACATCGCCGCCCATTGATCGGTGACCGAGGCGAGGGTGACGTCGAGATCGGGCCACACGGTTTGCAGGTAGAATTCCATGTGCTGCATCACCGGCCCGGCATTGGCCGTGGTGGTGGTGACGAAGAAATGGTCTTCGGCGAGGCGCGAGGTGGTGCCGTCATCGAAGATGATCCCATCTTCGCGCAGCATCAGCCCGTAGCGGGCGCGGCCGATCGGCAAAGTGGAGAAGGTGTTGGTGTAGAGCCGGTCGAGGAAAACCGCAGCGTCCTTGCCCTGGACGTCGATCTTGCCAAGGGTCGAGACGTCGCAGATGCCGACGGAGCGGCGCACGGCGCGGGCCTCGCGCAGCACGGTGTCCCAGGCATCGGAGTCGGCGGGAGCCGGATACAGGCCGGGTCGCACCCAGGCGCCGGTATCCATGAATTCGGCGCCGCGGCGGACGTGCCAGTCATGCAGCGCGGTGAGGCGGGTCGGCTCGAAATGCTTGCCGATGTTGGGGCCGGCGATGGCGCCCCAGGTCACCGGCTGGGTGAAGGGGCGGAAGGTCGGCATGCCGATATCCTGCACCCGCTCACCCCGCGCCGCGGCCAGCACGGCGGCACCGATGAGGCCGCCGGATTTGCCCTGGTCGGTGCCCATGGTGTGCGTCGTGTAGCGCTTGGCGTGCTCGATGTGCTTGTAGCCCTCGCGCGCGGCGAGGCGGATGTCATCGGCAGTGACGTCATCCTGGATGTCGACGAAGGACTTGCCCTTCACCGAGACTTCCCAGAACGGCAGCACCGTGGCGTCGGCAACGGCTCCGGTGGGCAGCGAAATCGCCGCATCCCCGCCGGTGGCGGCCGCGCCGGCCCGCGCGCCATCGGCGGCTGCGGCGGCGATGCCGGTGACGGCGTTGACCGAGCCGGCGGCGAATTGCGGCAGGATCGGCGTGCCCGGCACCCAGGATTGGAGCCGCTCATTCCATTCGACGGGCGTGCGGGACTGGCTGGCGAGTTGCACGGCGGGATTGATGCCGCCGGAGACGCAGAGCAGGTCGGCCGCCACCAGCGTATCGGTGCCGGAACTCCCGCGCCGCGCGACGCGGGCGCCTTGCAGCGCGAGCGTGCCCGCGGTGCCGATCACCTGGCTATCGGCCCAGACGGTGATGCCACGGGCGCGGGCCGCTTCGGCACCGGCCGAGTCCGTACGGGGATCGACGATGCCGGCGATGCCGATGCCGGCATCCTGCAGGGTGAAGAAATCCTCAAAGGCAGCGTCGTTATTGGCGAACAGCATCGCCCGCCGCCCCGCCTTCACGCCGAAGCGCCGCACATACGCCGCCGCCGAACCCGCAAGCATCACGCCCGGACGGTCATTATCGGGGAAGGCGATGAAGCGCTCATGGGCGCCGGTGGCGTGGATGATCTTGCCGGCGCGAATGGTCCAGTAGCGCTGGCGCGGCGTGTGAGCCGGTGAGGCCAGCATATGGTCGGTGACACGTTCCAGCGCGCCGACCACATTGGCGTCATAGGCGCCGAACACGTTGGTGCGCGGCAGCAGGGTGACGTTCGGCATGGCGGCGAGGGCGGCCAGCGTTGCGGTCCGCCACGCCTCGTCCTGCCCGAGCAGGCTGGCGCCGAGGATGGAATCCTGCTCGCACAGCATCACCCGCTGTCCGGAAGCGCCGGCGACGCGGGCGGCGGCGAGGCCGGCCGGCCCGGCGCCGATGATCAGCACGTCACAATGGGCCTGCATGGTCTCGTAGAAATCCGGGTCGTTCTGGCCCGAGGCGCGGCCGAGCCCGGCGGAGCGGCGGATCAGCGGCTCGTAGACCTTCTCCCAGAACCCAGCCGGCCACATGAAGGTCTTGTAGTAGAAGCCAGCCGACAGCACCGGGGCGATCAGGCTGTTGAGCGACAGCAGGTCCCAGCGCAGTGATGGCCAGCGGTTCTGGCTCGCCGCCACCAGCCCGTCATGCAGCTCGATCTGTGTCATGCGGGTGTTGGGTTCGCGCCTTGCGCCGTCGCGCATTTCGGCGAGCGCGTTGGGCTCCTCGGGGCCGGCGGAGAAAATGCCGCGCGGGCGGTGCAGCTTGAAGCTGCGGCCGACCAGGCGCACGCCGTTGGCGAGCAGGGCTGAGGCCAGGGTATCGCCGGGATGGCCGGTGAAGGGCTTGCCGTCGAAGGTGAAGGCGAGGTTTTGCGCGCGGTCGACATGGCCGCCGGCGGGCAGGCGGAAGGGCTGGCTCATTCGCTGGGCACCTCCGGCGTCTCGGTCGCTCGGGCCACGGTGCGGACCTCGTGCGTCATCGTATGGCGCACCACCTTGAGGTACTGGCGGCAGCCTGAGGAGTGGTACCACCACTCAACGTGCCAGCCGCGCGGGTTCTTGCGGGCGTAGACGAAGTCATGAAACGCCTCTTCCGGCGCATTGGCGCCGGGGCGGGTGACGGTGGCATCCCCGCGATAGGTGAACTCGGCCTCGTCGCGCATGCCGCACCACGGACAGTCGATCCTGATCATGTCACTGCATCCACGGGAACGGGCCGTTGCCGCGCTCATCGAGCAGGCGCCCGGTGCGGAAACGGTCCAGCGTATGGGCTTCGTTGAGCTTGTGCGGCGCGTCCTGCGCGATGGTCCACGCGTGGCACCAGCCGGAGCCGGGCGTCGCCTTGAAGCCGCCGTAGCACCAGCCGGCCGTCATATAGAGGCCCTGGATCGGCGTCTTGCCGATGATGTGCGAACCGTCGAACGTCATGTCCATCACGCCGCCCCACTGGCGCAGGCCGCGCAGGCGGGAGAGCGAGGGCATCATGGCGATGCCCGCCGACCAGACATGCTCAACCACGGGAAGGTTGCCGCGCTGGGCATAGGTGTTCCAGCCGTCGAGCCCGCCGCCGAACACCAGGCCGCCCTTGTCGGACTGGCTGATGTAGAAATGGCCGGCGCCGAAGGTGATCACCTGATCGACCAGCGGCTTCACGCCCTCGGAGACGAAGGCCTGCAGCACGTGACTTTCGATCGGAACGTCGAGCCCGGCCATCTGGGCGAGGCGCGAGGTATTGCCGGCCACCGCGAGGCCGATCTTCTTGGCCTTGATCGGGCCGCGCGTGGTCTGCACGCCGACCACCGCGCCGCCCTCGACATCGATGCCGGTGACTTCGCAATGCTGGATGATATCGACGCCGCGCTGATCGGCCGCGCGGGCAAAACCCCAGGCCACCGCATCATGCCGGGCAGTGCCGCCACGGCGTTGCAGCAGGCCGCCCAGCACCGGGAAGCGCCCGTTATCGACATCGATGAGCGGGCACATGGCGCGGATCTGCTCCTTGTCGAGCAGTTCGGCGTCGATCCCGCTGAGGCGCATCGCGTTGCCGCGCCGCACCGAGGCGTTCTTGGCGCCCTCAGTATGAAAGATGTTGAACACGCCGCGCTGGCTCATCATCGCGTTGTAGTTGAGGTCCTGCTCCAGGCCCTCCCACAGCTTCAGCGAGTGCTCGTAAAAATGGTGGTTCTGCGGCAGCAGGTAGTTGGAGCGCACGATGGTGGTGTTGCGCCCGGTGTTGCCGAGGCCGATCGGGCCCTTCTCCAGCACCGCGACATTGGTGATGCCGTGTTCCCTAGCGAGGTAATAGGCCGTGGCCAGCCCATGGCCGCCGCCGCCGATGATGATCACATCGTAGGATTTTTTCGGCGGCGGGTCCCGCCAGGCGGGCGTCCAGCCCGTGTTGCCGCGCAGGGCTTCGCTCAGAAGCCGGAATCCGGAATATCGCATGGCCACCTCTTGGTCGCCCGACTATGCTGCGGCGCACGCATGCGGGCAAGGGCCTGACATTGCCAATCGTCCAGGGAGGTTCGAATGAACGACGCACCGAGCAAGCCGTCCGAGACCCTCGTCCACGTGACGCCCGCAACCGCGAAGACGATCCCGGGGCGGCGCGCCTTCTTCACCTATTTCGATCTCGGAGTGGAGGATGCCACCAGCGGCGCGATGAAGGCCCAGGTGATGAAATCGACCCAGGGGCTGAGCAAGCCGACCGGCTGGCACTATCACGAATGCGATCGGCAGTTCCTCTACATGATCAAGGGCTGGGTCGATCTCGAGTTCGAAGACGGGCGCAAGCTGCGGGTCAATGCCGGCGACTCGCTGATGATCCCTGGTGGCATGCGCCACAACGAGACCGCCACCTCCGAGGCGATGGACCTGCTGGAAATCCTGGTCCCCGCCGGGATGCGCACGGTGGCCTGCGATCCGCCGGAGGGGATGGGCTAACTCAGCGCCCGGCGTAGACGCCCCGCTCAAGCGCGGCGAGCAGGCCGAGCGCGTGGGGATCGGCGAAGGGGAAGCTCTGCGTCATCACCACGCCGGCCAGACCGTTGGAGGGATCGAGCCAGTAATAGGTGTTGAGCATGCCGGCCCAGGCGAGGCTGCCGGCGGGGCGGCCATGCGGGCCGGGCTCGGGGTTGGTGAGGAAGGCGAGGCTCCAGCCCGGCGTGGTGCCGGGGAAGAGATCGACATCATAGGACAGCATCGGCATCGCCGTGCGCATCGGCGTCACCGGGATGCTGCCAAGCTGGTTGCGCCCCATGGCTGCCACGGTCTCCGGGCGCAGGATGGTGGCGCCATCGAGCGTGCCGCCGTTGAGCAGCATGCGCAGGAAGCGCAGGTAATCGGCGGCGGTGCCGAGCAGCCCGCCGCCGCCAGCGAGGAATCCCGGCCCCTTCGGCGGCGGGCGATTGGTCGGCACCAGCGTGCCGTCGGGCTGGCGCTGATGGGTGCCGACCACGCGGGGCTTCTGTGCCTCGGTGAGCGCCCAGGTGGTGTCATCCATGCCGAGCGGGCCGGTGATCGCCTCGCGCAGATAGGCGCCGAGCTCCTGCCCCGTGGCGGCCTCGATGGCGTAGCCGACGATGTCAGTGTTGATGCCGTAATTCCAGGCGGTGCCGGGGTCGAACAGCAGGGGGATGCGGGCCAGTTCCTCGTGCGAGCCGGGCAGGGCGGCGATGCCGAGCCCGTTGCACATGCGGGAGTAATCGGCGTTCCAGAACTCATAGCTGTAGCCGGCGCTGTGGCTGAGCAACTGGCGCAGCGTCACTTCGCCCACCGCCGGGCGCAGGCGCGGCGTGCCGTCATCGGCGAAACCGTCGAGCACCTGGCGGGCGGCGAGATGCGGCAGCACGTCGCCGATCGGCGCATCGAGCGAAAGCCGCCCCTCTTCGACCAGCCGCATGGCGGCGGCCGAGGTGATCGCCTTGGTCATCGAGGCGAGGCGGAATATCGCGTCAGGCTGCATCGGGGCTGAGGTCGCGAGATCCGCGGTGCCGAAGCTGCCTTCGTAGAGAAGGCCATCCGCCGAGCAGGCCATGGCGACCACGCCGGCGACCATGCCGTCGCTGGTGGCGGCCCGCATGGCGGCGTCGATGCTTGCTGTATCGGCCATTTCGGTGTCCCCCCGGTGATGCGGGATTGATACCGGCGATGCGGCGATCCGGGAAGTGGCGGGTTACTTGGCTTGTGGCCCGGCGTCGAGCAGTTCGATGTTCTGCGTCGCGAGATCGGCGGCGGCGCTGTCGGGGGCGAGCTCGATCACCCGCTCCCAATCCGCCCGGGCGGTCTCGGCATCGCCGAGCCGGTGGCGGATGATGCCGCGCTCCAGCAGCGCCTCCGGATAATCCGGGTCCCGGGCGAGGGCACGGGCGATATCGGTCGCGGCCACGTCGAGCCGGCCGGCATTGCGATTGGCGGTGGCCCGCAGCGTCATCGCGTCACTCCGCTCGGGGTCGGCGGACAAGGCGCGGTCGAGATCGGCCACCGCTTCGTCGAAGCGTTCCAGTTGGGCGGCGATGGCGGCGCGATCGATCAGGATGTCGATGTCATCCGGCCGCTCGGCGAGGGCCTTGCTCGCGGCGTCATAGGCCTTCTGCTCCTCCTGCTCGATCAGCCAGGCCTGGCTCGCCTGGCCGTAGATCACCGCCCGCACCGCGGCCGGCGCCCCCGTCGAGGCGGCGAGCCGCTCCAGCAGCGCCGCGCCCTCGGCGGCATGGCCGAGCGCGATGCGGGAGAGGGCGTAGCAATGCCGGGCGCCGTCGCCACCGCCCGTCGCCTCCCAGCCAATGGCGAAACTGGCAGCGGCCGCCGGATCGTCATCGAGCATGCCGAGGCATTGCTCGTAGTCCCGCCCCTGGGCGAGGCGGGGCGGCACCGGCGGCACCGGCAGCGCGGTGGCGGGCGCCGCCTCCTCGATCTCCACCACCGGCACGGCAAACCACTGCCAGCCCAGCACCGCGAGCACGGCGAGCAGCAGGAGACCGGCAATGGCGGGAAGCAAACGGTTCATCATCGCGCGGACAGTGTAGTCTGCCCGGGGCCGGGACGGCAAAAAGGGGAATGCGATGGCAATGCGCGTGTTGATCTTCGGGCTTGGCTACAGCGGCACGGCCATCGCCGGCGAGGCCATCGCGCTCGGCATCCCCACCGTGATCGCCACACGGCAACCCGCACCCAGCATCGCCCTCCCCTGCATCCCCCTCGCCGAGGCCGAGCGCGAGATCGCCACCGCCACCCATATCGTGCTCACCGCCGCCCCCGGCCCAGACGGCGACCCAATCCTCAAGGCCTTCGCGCCCGCCATCGCCGCCGCCCCGTTCCTACGCTGGATCGGCTACCTCTCGTCCACCGCCGTCTACGGCGACCGCAGCGGCGCCTGGGTGGACGAAACCACGGCCCCCACCCCCACCAGCCCCCGCGGCAAGCTGCGGCGCCACGCCGAGGCAGAATGGGAAGCCTTCGCCGATCGCCGCGCCGTCGATATATTCCGCCTCGCCGGCATCTACGGCCCCGGCCGCTCCGCCTTCGACGCCCTCCGTTCCGGCACCGCCCGGCGGATCGACAAGCCCGGCCACGCCTTCTCGCGCATCCACCGCGACGACATCGCCGGCGCCGTCTGCGCCGCCATCCGCCAGGATCGCCCCCCCGGACTCCGCATCCTCCACCTCGCCGACGACCAGCCCGCCGAATCCGCCGCCGTCACCGCCGAGGCCGCGCGCCTGCTCGGCGTCACCCCTCCGCCCCTCCTCTCCTGGGCGGAGGCCGAACCCGGCATGAGCGCCATGGCCCGCTCCTTCTGGGTCGAGAATCGCCGCACCGCCTCGCAAACCACCCAGGCGGCGCTCGCCTACCGCTGGCGCTACCCGAATTTCCGCGCCGGACTAGAAGCCATCCTCGCCGAGGAGCGCGCCAACACTGCGCCGCAACAAGGCGATGTCGCTCTCCCGTGACAGCCGGTGATCGCCGTCCTTCACCAGCACCACCTCGACGTCCTCGGACCGCAGACACTCCGCCAATTCCAGCGACTGGCGCCACGGCACATCGTCATCGCGCTGCCCCTGCAACAGCCGCACCGGGCAGGTGATCTCGATCGGCGCCCCCAGCAGCAAATGCCGCCGCCCATCCTCGATCAGCCCGCGGGTGATCACATAGGGATCGCCATACTGGCTCGGGATGGTGCGGAACCCCTTGGTCATCACCTCCTCCCGCTGCGCCTCGCTCATGCCCGCCCACATCAGGCATTCCGTGAAATCCGGCGCCGCGGCGATCCCCACGATGCCGACGATCCGCTCCCGCCGCCGCAGCGCGATCAACAGCGCGATCCACCCGCCCATGGAGGAGCCCACCAGCAGCAGCTTCCCCTCCGTCAGCCGATCGATCACCAGCAGCGCATCCTCCATCCAGCGCCCGATCGAGCCATCCGCGAACGCCCCACCGCTCACCCCATGGCCCGAATAATCGAGCCGCAGCATCGCCCGCCCCGCCGCCGCACAGGCATCGCGCAGCCCGGTCGCCTTCACGCCGGCCATGTCGCTGTTGAACCCGGGCAGGAACACCACCGTCGGCCCCCTCCCCTCCAGCCGCGCCCAGGCGAGCCCCACGCCATCGCCCCGCTCCAGCACCCCGCTCTGTTCCATCGCCCGCTCCCTTTCAATCCCAACCAACAGTGATATAGCCCGCATCATGAACGCGGCGGCAAATTCCCCCTATCCGGTGATCCTCCAGGTGCTGCCGGCCCTCGATGGCGGCGGCGTCGAGCGCGGCACGGTGGAGATGACCCAGGCGATCACCCGCGCCGGCGGCGGCGCCGTGGTGGCCAGCGCCGGCGGACGGCTGGTCCCCGCCATCGAACACGCCGGCGGCCGCCACGTCACAATGCCGCTCAACAGCAAGAACCCCTGGCGCATCTGGCGCAACGCCGCCCGCCTCGCCGGCCTGATCCGCGAAGCCGGCATCGACATCGTGCACGCCCGCTCCCGCGCCCCCGCCTGGTCCGCCTGGCTCGCCGCGCGGCGCACCGGGGTGCATTTCGTCACCACCTACCACGCCCCCTATGGCGAGGATTTCCCGGGCAAGCGCCGCTACAACGCCGTGATGGCCAAAGGCGAAATCGTCATCGCCATCAGCCACTTCATCGCCGGCCTCATCCAGGCCCGCCACGCCATCCCCCCCGAGCGCATCCGCGTGATCCCCCGCGGCGTCGACCCCGCGATCTTCGACCCTGATCGCGTCTCGACCGACCGCAAGGTGAAGATCGCCAAGGTCTGG
Organism: uncultured Rhodospirillales bacterium; assembly: GCA_903865895.1. Taxonomy (GTDB): domain Bacteria; phylum Pseudomonadota; class Alphaproteobacteria; order Acetobacterales; family Acetobacteraceae; genus CAIYPH01. Next base: position 18,043 of record CAIPLM010000375.1, read on the forward strand.
CGCGTGCCGGATGGCGCCCCCACCGTCATGCTCCCTGGCCGCCTCACCCGCTGGAAAGGCCAGACCGTGCTGATCGAGGCCCTCGCCTTGATGCAAAATCGTGACGCCTGCGTGGTCCTGGTCGGCGATGACCAGGGCCGCCACGCCTTCACCGCCGAACTCGTGGCCCTCGCCGAACGCCTCGGCGTCGGCCAGCGCGTCCGCCTCGCCGGCCATTGCGACGACATGGCCGCCGCCCTCACCCTGTCGGACGTCGTGGTCAACCCCTCCATCGCGCCGGAGGGCTTCGGCCGCGTGGTGATCGAGGCGCAAGCCATGGCCCGCCTGGTGATCGGCACCGACCATGGCGGCGCCGCCGAAACCATCGAGCACGGCGTCACCGGCTTCCGCGTCCCCCCCGGCGACGCGCACGCCCTCGCCCGGCAGATCGATGCCGCACTGCGCCTGCCCGAGGAGGCCCGCAGCGCCATCGGCGCCGCCGCCCGCGCCTCGGTCAGCGCCCGCTACACCACCGCGGGCCTGCAATCCGCCACCATCGACGTCTACCGCGAAGTGCTCTCCTGATGCGCGTGCTGGTGATCCGCCTCGGCGCCTTCGGGGATTTCGTGCAATCCTTCGGCCCCTTCGCCGCCATCCGCGCCCATCACGCGGACGACGACATCACCCTGCTGACCACCGCCCCCTTCGCCCCCCTCGCCCGCGCCGCCCCGTGGTTTGACCACGTGGAGATCGACGCGAGGCACGGCTGGTGGAACATCCCCGGCCTGCTCCGGCTGCGCCGCCAGTTGCAGGGGTATGACCTGGTCTATGACCTGCAAACTTCCGGCCGCTCCTCGCGCTACTTCGCCCTCGCCGGCAAGCCCCGCTGGTCCGGCATCGCCCAGGGCTGCGCCCTGCCGCACGCCAACCCCGAGCGCGACGCCATGCACACCCGCGAACGCCAACGCGAACAACTCGAAATGGCCGGGATCACCGATTTCCCCCCGCCCGAGCTCGACTGGCTCCCCCGCACCAAAACCACCCTGCCGCCCCGCTTCGCCCTGCTGGCCCCCGGCGCCGCCGCCCACCGCCCCGGCAAGCGCTGGCCCCCTGAGCACTACGCCCTGCTCGCCCGCATGCTCGCCGAACGCGGCATCACCCCGGTGATCATCGGCGGCCGCGGCGAGGAGGATATCGGCAAGATCATCCAACTCTTCTGCCGCGACGCCATCGACCTCATCGGCAAGACCTCACTCGCCGAAATCCTCGACATCGCCCGCCGCGCCAGCGTCTGTGTCGGCAACGACACCGGCCCGATGCACCTCGCCGCCATGTCCGGCAGCCCCACCCTCGTGCTGTTCGGTCCGGACAGCGACCCGGCAATCACCGCGCCCCGCGGCCCCAGCGGCGAATGGCTCGCGGTCATCAAGGTGGACAGCATGGCCGAACTGACCGCCGAAGAGGTCTTCACCCGCGCCCTCGCCCTCGCCGGCCCGCAACTGCGCAGGCGCTAGACCGGCCCCAAAACCTCCCCCTCCCGCGTTTGCGGGAGGGGTCAGGGGAGGGTGGTGCCCCCACTCCGCTGACGATCCGGTGCAAGGCAACCGCACCGCCGACAATACAAACCAACCAGCGCGCCCGCTGCTGAAGCACGTCACCGCCACCGCTCTTCGAATTTCAAAGACCATCGCCGCGCCCATGCCTGAGCGCCCGCGCATCGCCCTCAGGCCATGCCGGTTCGTGCCGTCCAGACTGCCGAAAATGCCCAAGGCGGCCCCCGCCCGGCCGCGCGCGGACGCATCCGGCGCGCCGGGCGCACCCGCCCGAACGCCCATTCATGCCGGCGCGGCAGCAACCGCCCGTTGCGCCACGGCGCCGGCACCGCGATCCACACCACCCATTCCTCGAACAGCGGGGCTTCAGCCTCCACCGCGCAGCGCGCCACCAGCGCCATCGCCGCCCCATCATTCGCCACGCGCGGCCGCGCCCTGGCCAGTCCCAGCAGGGCGGCCAGCAACGCGCACAGCAGCCCGACCCAAGCGGCAATACCGCCGGGCATGCTGCCATCCGGACGGAGTCCGGGCGCGGCAATGGGGAAAGGGGCAGGCAGGTGGGTCATACGGCGTCCGTCACTCCTGATATCTGGTCCGATATTAGGAATGACCAAAAGGAAATGCAAGCGAATTTTCTCAAATCCGCAAATTTTCTCTCACCACCGCCAAAAGCAAGCCCCCCACCGAGGCAGCCCGCCCCCCTCACCCCAGCCCCAGCCGCTCCGTCAGCCCATACCCCGCCGCCAGGGCTTGCAGCTTCTTCCAGGTCGCCTCCTCCACCTCGATCCCCTCACGCCGCCGCTCCATTTCCTTCAGATGCTCGATCTCACCGGGATAGAACACGCCGGGGCTGCCCACCGAAGGCGGCGTCGCCTTGAGGAAGGCCGCGAAATCCGCCACCTCCCGCTTGAAGGTCGCCAGCGGACGGAACGCCTCAACGTTGAAGACCGCCATAAAACACCCGTCATTATGCCGCCCCGTGGGGTCGATGCCGAAGCCGAGCCCGGTCAGCAGCCCGCACAGAATCTCCACCATCACCGCCAGCCCGGTCCCCTTGTACCCCTCGCTCCCCCCCAGCGGCAGCAGCGCCCCACCGGCGCGCAACTGCTTGGGATCATTGGTCGGGTTCCCCTCGGGATCGAGAATCCACCCCTCCGGGATCGCCTGCCCCCGCGCCGCCGCCAGCGAGACCTTGCCGGCCGCCACCGCCGAGGTCGCCATGTCCAGAAACAACGGCCCGTCGAGGTCGGACGGCACGGCGATCGAAATCGGGTTGGTGCCAAGCCGCGCCTCGCGCCCGCCGAACGGCGCGACATGCTTGGGCGCGCGGCCGGAATCCGCGGTGATCAGCCCGATCATCCCCGCCTCCGCCGCCATCAGCGGATAGGAGGCCAGCCTCCCGATATGCCCCTGGCGGAACACCGTGGCGGCCGCGACATTGGCGGTGCGCGCCTTCTCGATGGTGTATTTCATCGCCCGCTCATTGGCGACGTAGCCGAAGCCCCAATTGCCATCCACCACCGTGGTGGTGGCCGATTCCTGCACGATGTCCCACTTCGCGCCCGGCACGATGTGGCCGGCCGCGATGCGGTCGATATAGGTGGGGATCTGGATGATCCCGTGCGAATCATGCCCCGCCAGATTGGCGTCGATGCAATGCCGCATCACGATCTCCGCCTCCTCCGGCGGCGCGCCGGCGGCAATGAGCAGAGCGGAGCCGATCTGGTTCAGGCGGGCAGCAGGGGCGCGGGGCATCAGGCGGTCTCCGTGAAATTCCAGGTGCGGTGCCAGAAGGGCTGACCGTCGATGGTGATGCGCACCTCGGCGGAGGCGGCGTGCGAGGTGGTCAGCGTGCGGATGGTCAACTCCGTCGTCTGCACCGGCTGCTCGATCCGCACGGACGTATTGGAGTGCATCCGCGCCAGATCGGGCCGCCCGGCCGAAACCGCGGCACCATATTCATGCTGGGTCGCCACCCGCGTCGTGCCGTCGATCCGCACCGACTCCGACTTGGTGGCCGAAAGCCGCGCGGTATCGGTCATCAAATCCCGCGAGATATCCCAGGTCTGCCCGCCGCCGCTGTCATTCGGCGAGGCCAGCGCCGCCGATTGCAGCCGCCCCCAATTCGGCCGCACGGCCTCCGCCGGCTCCGGACACACCGGCAGCCGAATGCGGCTCACGCCATGATGCAGCACCAAAGTCGCCGGCACCGGCGTCGGCCACACCCGCGGAAAATCCGCGCAGGCAACGGACACGCGCAGCCGCTCGCCCGGCAGCAGCCGATACCCGGTCGCACGCAGCGGCACCCGCACCTGGCCGCGCCTCCCCACACGCGCCTGCGCCGCGAGATCGATCCATCCGGTGGTGATCAGCACCGAGCGCCCATTCTCCGCCACCGCCGAAAGCTTCACCACGAGGTTGAGCGGCACCGCGCTCGCGGTCACATCGAGCATCGCCTCGGCATTGCCGATCAATTCCATCGGAGCGGTGAGCGGCGCCGACGTAAAGCATAGCGAGCGCGCATCATCCGCCGAATGATCCCGCGCCACCGATGGATCGAGCGAGGTCGTCCAGGGGTCCCAGGCCAGGGAATGCAGCCCGACCGTGGGGTCATAGTCGTAGCTGCTCGCCCCCTCCCCCGCCCCGCCCAGCGTACCGTCCGGCGCGAGGTTCAGCTCAATCGGCGCCTGCCGCGCCGGCGGCCACTGCGTCTCCGCCCGCCAGAACCCCTCACGCCCCTGCAGGTAGATATTGACCGGCGGCTCCCGGTCGATCCCGGTCGGCCGGCCCATCAAATACAGGTCGAACCAGCGCTCCATCTCCGCCAGCCCCGCCGCCGGCGCCTCGCGCCCGCTATCGGGGAATTCGTGCTTCCACGCCCCCATGATCAGCCGCTTCGGCCCGGCATTGGCGAGATAATCGAGCGGCGTGCAATCGGTATAGAGATCGCGCCAGCCGCAGATATGCAGCGTCGGCACCGTCACCTTGCTCATGTCCGCGACGCGCGATTGCCAGAACGGGTCGAAGCCCGGATGCGCGGCAAAATCCGCGATCCACGGCAGGTTCTCCGCCAGATGCTCCGCCCATACGCGCGCCCAGCGCCCGGCATCATCGGCGAATTGCGGCGGCATCAAATTATAGGCCAGCATCCGCGGTCCCCAATCCGCCCGCATCCAGAACCCCGGCCGCGTGCCGCCGAGCGACACCACGCCGCGATGCAGGTCCGACGTCGCATGGATCGGCACGATCGCCTTCAAATGCGGCGGGCGCATCGCCGCCGCCGACAGCGAGGTGATCCCGGGATAGGACACACCCCACATCCCCACATTCCCGTCGCACCACGGCTGCGCCGCGATCCACTCGACGAGATCATGCCCATCAAGCGCCTCCTGCGGCGCGAAGCATTCCGGGCTGGTGCCGCCGGAATTGCCGAGCCCGCGCAGATCGGCCGTCACCGCCGCATAGCCCCGCGCGGCGAAATGCCGGTGCACACTCTCCACCGCCAACCGCCCGCCGCGGCCATCCTTGTGATACGGATTGAAGTTAAGAATGGCCGGCCGCCGATGCGCATCATCCGGCCGGATAATATCCGCGGCGAGGTGCACCCCGTCCCGCATCTTCACCAGCGCATTGCGCTCAAACAGGATGGCATTGGAGCCGGGCGTCGAGGCCTGGTCGGACATGGCGCGATCCTCCGCGATGATTGACCGGATGGTCGGAGCGGGCCACGCCGCTGTCAACGCTGCTTGTGACCGCGATCAATCCAGCGCTAGTCTCCCAGTCTCAGCGATGACGACGCCCATGCGCGGCGCCGGCGCTGCAACCAGGGGGCTCGAACGATGAAAACGACGCGTCGGACGATCATGCGTACCGGTATGGCAGCGGCGGGGGCCGCGGCGGCGCCCGCCATTCTCTCGGCACAAACCAGGCCGCCGGCCTCGCGCACCATCCGCACGGTGATGCATGGCGACATCCCCACCTATGACCCGATCTGGACCACCGCCAACATGTCCGCCTACCACGGCGCCATGGTCTACGATCAGCTGTTCGGCGTGGACGACAAGCTCCAGCCGCAGCCGCAGATGGTGTCCAAATACGGCGTCTCGGACGACCAGCTGACCTGGACCTTCGAACTCCGCGACGGGCTCAAATTCTCCGACGGCACGTCGGTCACCGCCGCCGACGCCGCCGCCTCGATCCGCCGCTGGGCGGTCCGCTCCGGCACCGGCCAGCTCATGCTGCAACGCCTGAAGGACATCTCGGCCAAGGACGACAAGACCTTCGTCGTCTCCCTCAAGGAGCGCTTCCCGCTGCTGCTCGACGGGTTCTCCTCGCCCTCCACCCCCGTGCTCTTCGTGATGCGCAAGAAGGAGGCCGAAACCGACCCGATGCAGAAGATCGACACGATCATCGGCTCCGGGCCCTTCGTGATGAACCAGGCCGAGACCAGGGCGGGCTCCCAATACATCTACGACAAGAACCCCAACTACAATCCGCGCAGCGAGCCTGCCTCGGCCTCGGCCGGCGGCAAGGTGGTGAAGGTCGACCGGGTGATCTTCCAGAACATGCCGGACAGCCAGACCGCGGTGGCCGCCCTCCAGGCCGGCGAGATCGACTTCTACGAAATCCCGCCGATCGACCTGCTCGACCAGATCCAGACCGACCCCAACATCAACCTCATCAACCTCGCCGATCTCGGCACCGTCGGCTATATCGGCCTCAACTGGCTGCACCCTCCCTTCGACAACAAGCTGCTGCGCCAGTCCCTCCTCTATATCGTCAATCAGGAGGAGATGATGAAGCCGACCTTCGTGGACCGGAAATGGTACGCGGCCTGCGGCGGCTGGATGACCTGCGGTTCCCCGATGGAGAACGACGCCAATACCGGCTGGTTCAAGGGCGGCCCCAACCTCGCCAAGGCCCGCGAGCTGATGAAGGCCGGCGGCTATGACGGCCGTCCGGTGGTGGTGCTGCAAGCCACCAACATCCCCTACATGATGAACGCCGCCACCGTCTTCGCCCAGCAGCTGCGCGCCGCCGGCTACAACGTGCAGCTCGCCCCGATGGACTGGGCCAACGTGGTGCAGCGCCGCGCCAACAAAGGCGCGCCCGACCAGGGCGGCTGGAACGTGTTCTTCACCTCCTCCGGCGGCCTCTCCAACGCCAATCCCTATATGATCGGCGGCATGGCGACGACCGGCGACAAGGGCTGGTTCGGCTGGCCGAGCGACGCCAAGAACGAGGAACTCCGCACCAAGTGGATCAACGCGCCAACACTGGCCGAGCGCCAGGCGGTGGGCCGCGAGTTGCAGGAGAACGCCTGGGACATCGTGCCCCACATGTACTACGGCCAGTGGCGCCAGCCCGCCGCCCACCGCAAGAACGTCACCGGCTGGCTCAAGGTGCCGGAGGCGATCCCGCTGTGGAACGTGAGCAAGACCTGATCACGGCTTAACCCCATGACCGGCACCATCCTGCGCCGCCTGCTCTCGATGTTGCCGGTCATGGGCATAGTCGCGATCTGTGTTTTCCTCCTGCTGCACCTCGCCCCCGGTGATCCCGCCTCGATCATCGCTGGCGAGAACGCGACGCCGGAAAACATCGCCCGCATCCGCACGCAGTTGGGGCTCGACCAGCCGGTCTGGAAGCAGTTCCTGGTCTGGCTGGTCGCCCTCGTGCAGGGCGATCTCGGCACCTCAATGTTCTGGGGCGATCCGGTCTCCTCCCTCATCGCCCAGCGCGCCGAACCCACCGTCTCGCTCGCCATCACCACCCTGCTGGTCGCCGTCTTCCTGGCGATTTCCATCGGCGTGCTCGCCGCCGCCAAAGCCGGCAGCTGGATCGACCGGCTGGTGATGGGGTTCGCCGTGCTCGGCTTCTCCGTGCCGGTCTTCGTCGTCGGCTACGTGCTGATCTTCGTCTTCGCCATCAACCTCAAATGGCTGCCGGTGCAGGGCTATTCCCCGATCGCCGACGGGCTGGTGCTGTGGCTGCGCAACCTGGTGCTGCCCTCGGTCGCCCTCGGCATGGCCTATGTCGCCCTCATCGCCCGCATCACCCGCACCACCATGCTCGACGTACTGGCCGAGGACTACATGCGCACCGCCCGCGCCAAGGGCGTCGCCACACGCTCGATGCTGTTCCGCCACGCCCTGAAAAACGCCGCCGTACCCATCGCCACCATCATCGGCAACGGCATCGCCCTGCTGATCGGCGGCGTGGTGATCACCGAGACCGTCTTCAACATCCCCGGCATCGGCCGCCTGGTGGTCGATGCCATCGCAAGGCGTGACTACCCGATCATCCAGGGCGTCATCATGGTGTTCTCCGGCGTCTACGTGCTGGTGAACCTGCTGGTCGACCTCTCCTACACGCTGTTCGACCCACGGGTGAGAGGCTGAGATGCGCATCGCCCGCTTCTCCCGCCGCAACCCCACCATCGTGCTCGGCGCGGTGATCCTCGCCGCCGTGGTCCTGGCCGCCCTCGCCGCCCCCTGGATCACCGGCGACCCCGTGCTCCTGATCCCCGCCGACCGCCTGCTGCCCCCCGGCGCCAAATACTGGCTCGGCACCGACCATCTCGGGCGCGATATCTACGCCCGCACCGTTCACGGCGCCCGCATCTCGCTGCTCGTCGGCGTCACCGTCGCCGGACTCTCCGTCCTCATCGGCCTCGGCATCGGCCTCGCCGCCGGCTACTGGCGCCGGGTCGACGCCATCGTGATGCGCTTCATGGATGGGCTGATGGCCATCCCCGCCATCCTGCTCGCCATCGCCCTCGTCTCGCTGAACAAGGCCAGCGTCGGCATCGTCATCATCGCCATCACCATCCCCGAAATCCCCCGCGTCGTCCGCCTGGTCCGCTCGGTGGTGCTGACGGTGCGCGAAATGCCCTATATCGAGGCCGCCGTCTCCGGCGGCAGCCGCGGGCAGAAAATCGTACTGCGCCACATCCTGCCCTCCACCATCGCGCCGCTGATTGTCCAGGCCACCTACATCACCGCCTCGGCCATCCTCATCGAGGCCGGGCTCTCCTTCCTCGGCGCCGGCGTGCCGCCGGAAATCCCCACCTGGGGCAACATGATCGCCCAATCCCGCCTCTTCGTCGCCCGCGCGCCCTGGACGGTGTTCGCCCCCGGCACCGCGCTTGCCATGGTGATCCTCGCCGTCAACCTGGTCGGCGACGGGCTGCGTGACTTCCTCGACGTCCGCCTCGCGAGGCGGATGTGACCATGGATGCACCGATCCTCGATGTGCGGGACCTGCGCACCCATTTCTTCACCCAGGACGGCGTCACCCGCGCCGTCGACGGGCTGAGCTTCAGCATCGGCGCCGGCGAAACCCTCGGCATCGTCGGCGAAAGCGGCTGCGGCAAATCCGTCACCGCGCTCTCCATCCTCCGCCTGCTCCCCGCCGGCCTCGGCCGCACCGTCGGCGGCAGCGTCACCTTCGGCGGGCGAGACCTGCTCGGCCTCGACGAAGCCGAGATGCGGCGCATCCGCGGCGATCGCATCGCCATGGTGTTCCAGGAACCGATGACCTCGCTCAACCCCGTCCTCACCGTGGGCGAGCAGATCGCCGAAGCCGTGATGATCCACCAGGGCAAAAGCAAGACCGAAGCCTTCGCCCGCGCCGCCGAAATGCTCACCCTCGTGCGCATCCCCGATGCCGCCCGCCGGGTGCGCGACTACCCCCACCAATTCTCCGGCGGCATGCGCCAGCGCGTGATGATCGCCATGGCCCTCTCCTGCCACCCCCAGCTCCTCATCGCCGACGAACCCACCACCGCGCTCGATGTCACCATCCAGGCGCAAATCCTCAAGCTGATGATCGAGCTCAAAGGCCGCATCGGCGCCGCCATCCTGCTCATCACCCATGATCTCGGCGTCGTCGCCGAAACCTGCCAGCGCGTCATCGTCATGTACGCCGGCCGCAAGGTGGAAGAGGCGGAGGTGAACGACCTGTTCGACCGCCCGCTCCACCCCTACACCCGCGGCCTGATGGCCTCCATCCCCCGCCACCGAAGCGGGGTCGCCCCCGCGCGGCGCCTGCAGGAAATCCCGGGCATGGTGCCCAATCTGCGCGAACCCATCGCCGGCTGCGCCTTCGCCCCCCGCTGCCCGCTGGCCACCCCCCGCTGCGCCGCCGAAGCCCCGCCTTTGCGCGAAGGCAGCTTCGGCCACCTCGTCTCCTGCTGGGAGGCCACGCCATGAGCGAGCCGGTCGCCTCGGTCAGCGGCCTGACGAAACACTTCCCCGTCCGCCGCGGCCTGTTGCAGCGCACCGTCGCCATGGTCCGCGCCGTCGATGGCGTCAGCCTCGATATCGCGCCCGGCGAAACCCTCTGCCTGGTCGGCGAATCCGGCTGCGGCAAATCCACCGTCGGCCGCCTCATCCTCCGCCTCATGGAACCCACCGCCGGCACCATTCGCCTCCGCGGCACCGACGTCACCCACCTCGGTGACGCCGCCATGCGCCCCCATCGCCGTCACGCCCAGATGGTCTTCCAGGACCCCTACGCCTCGCTCAACCCCCGCCTCACCGTTGGCACCATCGTCGGCGAACCACTGGAAAACTACGGCGATCTCGACAAACAGGCCCGCACCGACAAAGTCGCCGCCCTACTGGAACGCGTCGGCCTCCGCGCCGACACCATGCGCCGCTACGCCTTCGAATTCTCCGGCGGCCAACGCCAACGCCTCGGCATCGCCCGCGCCCTCGCCCTCGATCCCGGCCTGATCGTCGCCGACGAAGCCGTCTCCGCCCTCGATGTCTCCGTCCAGGCTCAAGTCCTCAACCTGCTGATGGACCTCCAGGAAGAACGCGGCCTCGCCTTCCTCTTCATCTCCCACGACCTCGGCGTCGTCGAACACATCGGCCACCGCATCGCCGTCATGTACCTCGGCGAAATCGTCGAAATCGCCCCAAAAACCGCGATCTTCGCCCGCCCCATCCACCCCTACACCGAAGCCCTCATCGCCGCCGCCCCCATCGCCGATCCCCGCGCCCGCACCGATCGCATCGTGCTCGAAGGCGACATCCCCAGCCCCATGAACCCGCCACCGGGCTGCCGCTTCCACACCCGCTGCCCCATCGCGGTGGCTAAATGCCGCGAGAGTGCGCCCCCCTTGCGGGAAATCGCCCCGGGGCACGCGGTCGCCTGCCATCTCCGGAGCGGCGGAAGTTAACCCCGTCCCGCCGCCTGCAAGGCCCGCCACACCGCCTCGGGCGTGGCCGGCATCTCGATATTGCGCACACCGGCCACGGCCAGCGCGTCCATCAGCGCATTCATCACCGCCGGCGCCCCGCCGGCCGCCCCCGCCTCGCCGCTACCCTTGATGCCCAGGGGATGCGAAGGAGCGGCGGTTGGCATCGAGATCAGCTCGAGCGACGGCACTTCGTCGGCGCGGGGGATCTGGTAGTCCATCAGCGAGCCGGTCAGCATCTGCCCGCCCTCGGCGTCATACACCACGTGCTCGGCGAAGGCCTGGCCGATGCCCTGGGTGACGCCGCCTTGCAGCTGCCCTTCTAGCAGCAGCGGGTTCAGCACCCGGCCGAAATCATGCAGCATGGTATAGCGCAGGATTTCCCACGCTCCGGTCTCGGCATCCACCTCCACCTCGGCGATGTGGCAGCCATTGGGGAAGGTGGGGCCGGAGGGTTTCCAGAACCCGGCACCCTCCAGCATCGCCGGCGCCGCGCCCTGGCCGAGCCGGGCCGCCACCGATTGCAGGCCGATGGCGCGATCGGTGCCGACGATGTGGAACTGCCCGTCGATGAACTCGATATCGGCAGGCGCCGCCTCCAGCGCATCGGCGGCAAGCGGCATCGCCTTGGCCACCAGGTCATCCGCCGCCAGCGCCAGCGCCGCGCCGGCGATGGGGATGGAGGCCGAGCCGCCGGTGCCGTGGCCGGAGGGGATGCGATCGGTATCGCCCTGCACCACGTCGATATCATCGGGGTCGATACCGAGCCGGTCGGCGATCAGCTGGGCATAGGCGGTCTGATGGCCCTGGCCGTTGGACATGGTGCCGACCAGCACCGTCACCCGCCCATCCGCGCGCAGTTCCAGCCAGCCATTCTCCGCCCAGGAACCGGCGACGCGCTCGCAGTAATGCGCCCAGCCGAGCCCGCGCAGCTTGCCCGCCTCTTTCGCCGCCGCGCGCCGGGCCGGGAACCCCGCGTAATCCGCCCGCGCCAGAGCGGCGTCGAGCATGGCCGGGAAATCGCCGCTGTCATATTTCAGGCCGAGCCCGGTCTGGTAGGGCATCTCGTCCGGCCGCAGCAGGTTCTTCCGCCGCAGTTCTAGCTTGTCGACGCCGAGTTCGCGCGCCGCGTGATCCACCGCGCGCTCCAGCAGAAACACCGCCTCCGGCCGCCCGGCGCCACGATACACCTCGGTGGGCGAGGTATGGGTGAACACCCCGGTCACCGCGGTATGGATCGCCGGGAAACGATAGACGCCCGCCAGCGCCGGCATGTTGGAGGTCGGCGAGAGCTGGCCCTTGGGCGCGAGATAGGCCCCCACCGCCGCCGTCGAGGTCACGCGCAGTGCGAGGAACCGGTGCTCGGCATCGAGCGCGATCTCGGCGGAGTAGACGTTGTCACGGGCGTGGTAGTCGGTGAGGAACCCGTCGGCCCGCTCGCCCATCCAGGCCACCGTCCGCCCAGTGCGCCGCGCCGCCCACAGCACCAGAATTTGCTCGGGATACAGCGCGTTCTTGATGCCAAAGGAGCCGCCGACATCGGCGGTGAGGATACGGAAACGGTCCTCCGGCTCATGGAACACCGAGTTCGCCAGCGCCTCCTTCAGCCCATGCGGCATCTGCGTTGGGGTGGAGAGGATGTAGCGCCCGCCCTCATAGCTGCCGATGGCGCCGCGGGTCTCCATCGAGGCGACATGGATGCGCGGGTTGGAGGTATCGAGCCGCGTGACATGCGCGGCCGCGGCGAAGGCCGCATCAACGGCGGCCTTGTCGCCGGCCGACCAGCGGAAACACACGTTATCCGCGGCCTCCGCCCACACCGGCGGCGTGCCGGGATCGGCGGCATGCGCGGTGTTGGTGGCGGAAGGCAGCGTGTCGTATTCGATCTCCACCAGCTCGGCGGCATCGCGCGCCGCATCCAGGCTATCGGCCACCACGATCGCCACGCTGTCGCCGACGAAGCGGACCACCTCACGCGCCAGCGCAGGATGCTCGGGGCGGAAGCGGAAGCCGGCGCTATCGGGCGTGCCGGGGAACTTGATGAGGTCACTGCCGGAGGGAATGCCGCCCAACCCGTCCGCCGCGTAGTCCGCCCCGGTGAGCACCGCCAGCACGCCCGGCAGCGCCATGGCGGCTGATATGTCGATGGCGACGATGCGGGCATGGGCGTGCGGGCTGCGGATCACCACCGCGCGGGCCATGTCCGGCGTGATCATGTCCTCGGTGAACCGCCCCCGCCCGGTGAGGAGGCTGACATCCTCCTTGCGGCGCAGCGGCTGGCCGAATGCGTTGCTTCCCATGCGAACTCCCAAGATGACGTCTAGCCGACTCCGGGCGAGACGCTGGCATGGCCGGCCGATACGGCCTAGATCAAAATTTCGCGCCGCGGCCCTTTCGCACCGATGCCGCGCGTCCTGCGGAGGAGCCATGTCGGCCACCAGCCTGCTGATCGATCTCATCGGCCATGTCGTGCTGCTGCTGTGGGGCGCGCGCATGGTGCAGACCGGGATCGTGCGGGCCTTCGGCTCGGACCTCCGCCGCCTGCTCGGCAAGGGACTGCGCAACCCCTTCCTGGCGCTGGCCGCCGGCATCGGGGTGACGGCGCTGCTGCAAAGCTCGACCGCGACCGCCCTGATGGTCACCTCCTTCGCTGCGGGAGGGCTGGTCTCGCTGGTGCCGGGGCTGGCGGTGATGCTCGGCGCCAATATCGGCACGGCCTTGGTGGTGAAGGCGCTCACCTTCGATCTCGCCTGGCTTTCCCCGGTGGCGCTCACCGCCGGCTACATCGCGTTCAAGCGCGGCGGGCGCGAGGGGGCGAAGAACGGGCGGCTGCAGAATCTCGGTCGCGTCGGCATGGGGCTCGGGCTGATGCTGCTGGCGCTGCACATGCTGGTGGAGGCGATGCAGCCGGCCGAGGCGGCGCCGCTGCTGCGCGCGCTGATGCAGTCGCTGACCGCCGAGCCGGTGTTCGATATCGCGCTGGCCGCCCTGCTCACCTTCGCCGCCCATTCCTCGGTCGCGGTGATGCTGATGATCGTGCCGATGGCCGCCTCGGGGGTGGTGACCCCGGCAGCCGCCTTCGCCCTCGTGCTGGGTGCCAATCTCGGCTCCACCATCCCGCCGCTGATCGCCGCCGGGAGTGACCCGGTGGCGCGCCGCCTGCCGCTCGGGAACCTGCTGTTCCGCGCCATTGGCTGCCTCGCCGCGCTGCCCTTCCTGCCCGCGCTCGCCACCCAGTTCGCCCGCATCACGCCCTGGCCCGGGGCGCAGGCGGTGGATTTCCACATCGCCTTCAACGTCGTGCTCGCCATCCCCCTGGTCTTCCTGCTGCAACCCGCCGCCGCCCTGCTCACCCGCCTGCTGCCCGCCGCCCCCGTCGCCGATGATCCGGGCCGGCCGCTCTACTTGCAGGAAACCGCGGTCGAGACCCCCTATCTCGCTTTGTCCAACGCCGCCCGCGAGGCGCTGCGCATGGGCGATTTCGTCGAGACCATGATGCGCCGCTACCTCGACGTCATCACGTCAGGCGATCGCGCCGCCGCTGAGGAGGCGATGCGCCTGGGCAAGCCGCTCGACCGCTTGCAGGACGCGATCAAGACCTACCTCACCCGCATCCCCGCCGACGACCTCGCCGAGCAGGACCGCAAGCGGATGCGGGTGATCCTGGAATTCGTCGTCAATCTAGGCCATGCCGGGGACATTCTGGAGAGCAGCATCGGCCAGATCGCCCGCCGCAAAGCCAAGCAGCATTTCACCCCCACTGCAGCCGACCAGGCGGACCTCACCGCCTTCCACGCCACGCTGCTCGAGGACATGGCCCTCGCGCTGAGCACCTTCATCGCCGAGGACCCCCGCGGCGCCCACACGCTGGTGGCGGCCAAGCGCCGCATGTCCGAGCAGGAGCGGGTGGTGACGCGCGATCACCTCGCGCGGCTGGAGTCCGAGCGGCCGGGCGCGTTGGAGGCGAGCGCCCTGCACCTCGCCGCGCTGCGCGATCTCAAGCGCATCAACTCCCACCTCGCGGCCGTCGGCTACGCGGTGCTGGAGCAGGCGCCGAGCCCCAGCGAGGGAAGCGGCAGCGAAGGCAGCGAGGCGTAGAGCGCATCCTTCCAAACCCCGCCCGTTGTTCCTATGTAGGGCATGTTCATCCGGAGTCCGTCGGGCATGAAGGCTCGCATCGTCACCATCGCCGCCCTGCTGTTCTCGCTCATGATCGGGGCGGCGGCGGCCGAAATCGCCGCGCACCGTGCGCTCTACGAGCTGAGCCTGGCCCATGCCCGCGGCGACATCCAGGCCGCCACCGGCACCATGGCCTATGAGGTAACGGATGCCTGCGAGGGCTGGGTGGTGCACCAACGCCTGGCGATGACGCTCACCAACGGCGACGGCCAGGATATCGACATGCTGTCGGACTACACTACCTATGAGAGCAAGGACGGCAGCGAGCTGCGCTTCCGCTCCCGCCAGACCACCGATGGCGCGGTAACCAGCGAAGTGGTGGGTGAGGCGCGCATGGGCCCCAATGGCGGCGAGGCGGTCTACACCCTGCCCGAGGCTACCACCAAGAAGCTCGCGCCGCGCACCCTGTTCCCCAACGCCCATACCGAGGCGCTGCTGAAGGCGGCCGCCGCCGGCAAGAAATTTATCGAAATGCCGCTGTTCGACGGCACCGGCGCCGATGGCGCGCAGGACAGCTCGGTGGCGATCGCCAGCTGGACCGGCCCCGCCGCCTCGAAATGGCCGGAGCTCGCCACCCTCTCCAGCGGCCGCGTGCATGTCGCCTTTTTCGACCAGGCAGCCGGCACCCAGCAGCCGGAATACGAGGTGACCATGCGCTACTGGGACAATGGCGTGGCCGATGACCTGCTGATGGATTTCGGTGATTTTTCGATGCGCGGCAAAATGAGCAACTTCGTACTGGGGAAAAAGGGGTGCTGATCCGCGCCGCCCGTCACCGGTGACGCCCGGTCTCGCCGGGCTCGCCATGCCCGCCTTGCGCCTGCTCGATCCCGAGCGGGCGCACCGCATCGCCATCCGCGCCCTCGCCGCCGGCCTCGGCGGGCAGGACCGCACAAGCGATGATCCGCGCCTCGCGGTCAGTGCCATGGGGCTGCGCTTCGCCAACCCGATCGGCCTCGCCGCCGGGTTCGACAAGAACGCCGAGGCGGTGAACGGCCTCGCCCGGCTCGGCTTCGGCCTGATCGAGGCCGGCACCGTCACGCCGCGGCCGCAGGTGGGCAACCCCAAGCCGCGCCTGTTCCGCCTCACCGAGGACCGCGCGGTGATCAACCGCATGGGCTTCAATAATGACGGGCTCGCGGTCTACCTCGCCAATCTCCGCCGCTACCGCCGCGGCGCGGTGCCGGTCGGCGCCAATGTCGGCATCAACAAGGACAGCACCACCCCGGAGCAGGATTATCCGGCGCTGATCGGCGCGGTGGCTCCGCTGGCCGACTACATCGTCATCAACGTCTCCTCGCCCAACACGCCCGGCTTGCGCGATCTCCAGGGCGAGGCCCGGCTGCGCGCCATCCTCGACGCGGTGAACGCTTCCGTACCCTCCCGCCCGCCCTTGCTGGTGAAAGTCGCGCCCGATCTCGCGCCGGAGGGGCTGGAAGGCGTCGTCGAGGCCTGCGTGGCCGCGGGGGTGGATGGGCTGATCGTCTCCAACACCACCATCTCCCGCCCACCCGGCCTGCGCTCGCCGCTGGCAACCCAGGCCGGCGGCCTCTCCGGCCGGCCGCTCTTCGCGCTCTCCACCGAGATGCTGCGCCGCGCCGCCCGCCTCGCCAACGGCCGCCTCACCCTGATCGGCGCCGGCGGCGTCGCCAGCGGGGCGGATGCACTAGCAAAACTGCGCGCCGGGGCCTCCCTGGTGCAGCTCTATTCCGCCATCGCCTATGAGGGGCCGGGCATCGTCCCCCGCCTCAGGCGCGAACTCCTTGCCGCCCTCACCAAAGAGGGCTTCGCCACCGTCTCCGAGGCGATCGGGGCCGATCTTCGTTGAGCACCATGCAGCATCTGACCCATTTCGCCGGCCTCGCGGCCGAGTACGACGGCTTCATCCTCGATCTCTGGGGCGTGATCCATGACGGCGTGAACCCCTATCCCGGCGCGGTGAAGTGCCTCGAACACCTCCGCGCCGCCGGCAAGCGGGTGGTGCTGCTCTCCAATGCGCCGCGCCGGGCCCACGTGGCGCAGGCGGGCATGCGCGGCATGGGCATCCCCGACGACCTCTACACCGGCATCCTGACCAGCGGCGAGGCGACCTATCTCGCGCTGCGTGACCGCACCTCCCCCTTCTTCGCCGGGCTCGGCAAACGCGTCTTCCATCTCGGCCCGGAGCGCGACCGCAACGTGATCGAGGGTCTCGATCTTCATCGCGTCGAGACCCCGGCCGATGCCGATTTCGTGCTGAACACCGGGCCGGACGACCTCGGCAGCGCCACCGACATCGCATCCTGGGAACCCCTCCTGCGCGACTGCCTCGCGGCGGGTCTGCCGATGATCTGCGCCAACCCCGATCTCGAGGTGATCCGCGGCGGCAACCGGCTGATCTGCGCCGGCGCCCTCACCGAGCGCTACGAGGCCTTCGGCGGCCAGGCCGTGTGGATCGGCAAGCCGGACCTCGCGGTCTACACCCATGTGATGCGCATCCTCGACATGGACCGCACCCGGGTGCTGGCGGTCGGCGACGCCCTGCGCACCGATATCGCCGGCGCCAAGACGGCGGGTATCGCCTCCTGCTGGGTGCTCGGCGGCATTCACGGCGAGGAGCTGGGCAATGATCAAGCCCGCATCGAGGCCGCCGCCAGCGAGGCCGGCCTCGCGCCACGTGCCTGCCTGCCGTCCTTCGTCTGGTAATCCGCGAGAGCGGTGGCCGATCTGAGTGGATCAAGGGGTAATCAAATCGTCTGAGATCTGTTTCAAGCTGTCTGTCGGATCTGGAGGCCGGCAGCGGGTCGTGCCCGACCTTGTGGTGTAGGAGCTGCTCGCGAGCCCGCTCCGACACCACGCAGTGTGACACGACCCTGCATGTTCCGATCCCTCAGACTATGGCCCTAGTTTGCCCGAGCGGAGGGAAAACCAACCTTGCCTGCGCATCGCGCCGGGCGGCTACAGGGCAAGCTCCGACGCGGCGTCGAAAAGATGCAGCCGGGCCATGTCGAACTCCAGCCACAGCGGCTGACCGGGAGTGAAGTGCCGGTCCGGCGCGGCGCTGGCCACCAGGGCGGACTCGCCGAGGCGCAGGTTGAGGAAGGTTATGTCCCCGGTCGGTTCGACGGTGAGCACGCGGGCCTCGACGGCGCCTGGTGTGGCGGCGGGCAATAGGCCGATCGCCCCATGGCGGACGCCGAGCAGGACGCCGGCGCTGCCGGCCTGGCGGGCGCGGGCCAGCAGCGCGGGGGGGAGGGCGAGCTGCCAGCCATCGCCGGCGATGCCGGTTTCGGTGAGCCGGGCGGGGATCAGGTTCATCGCCGGGCTGCCGACGAAGCTGGCGACGAAGGCGTTGGCGGGATGGGCGTAGACGCGCTCGGGCGTGTCGTATTGCTGCAGCTTGCCGCCATGCATCACCGCCATGCGGTCGGCCATGGTCATGGCTTCCAGCTGGTCATGGGTGACGTAGACGATGGTCGCTTTGAGGTCCTGGTGGAAGCGCTTCAGCTCGGAGCGCATCTGCACGCGCAGCTTGGCATCGAGGTTGGAGAGCGGTTCGTCCATCAGGAATACCTTGGGCTCGCGCACCAAGGCGCGGCCGAGGGCGACGCGCTGCTGCTGGCCGCCTGAGAGCTCGCGCGGCCGGCGTTCCAGCAGATGGCCGATATCGAGCATGCGCGCCGCTTCATCGACCCTGCGCGCGATTTCGCCGCGGGCCATGCCGCGCATCTGAAGCGGGAAGGCGAGGTTCTTGCGGACGGATTTATTGGGGTAGAGGGCGTAGTTCTGGAACACCATCGCGATGTCCCGGTCCTTGGGATCAAGGTCGTTCACCCGTCGGCCGTCGATCGAGATCTCGCCGCCATCGAGTTCCAGGAGGCCGGCGATCATGTTCAGCGTGGTGGTTTTGCCGCAGCCGGAGGGGCCGACGAGGGCGACGAATTCGCCATCGGCGATGGTCAGCGACAGGTCGTCCACAGCGAGCGCCTCGCCATAGCCCTTGCGCACGTTCTCCAGCCGCACTTCGGCCATCAGCCGTGCTCCTCATTCTTGTCTTCGCGGGTCATGATTTCACCGCGCCATCGGTCAGCGCACGGACGAAGTATTTCTGCAGCACCAGGAACATCGCCACGACGGGCACGCTCATGATGAAGGAGGCCGCCATCAGGCCGGGCCAGTTGGTGGCGTATTCGGTGAAGAAATGCTGCAAGCCCACCGGTAAGGTGAGCTTCGCGTCGTCGTTGAGGAAGGTCAGGGCGTAGACGTATTCGTTCCAGGCCTGGATGAAGGAGTAGATGGCGGTGGCGATGATGCCGGGGGAGGAAAGCGGCATCACCACCAGCAGGAAGGCCTGGAAGCGCGAGGCGCCATCAATCCTCGCGGCCTGTTCGAGCTGGATGGGGATGTTGTCGAAGAACCCCTTCAGCAGCCAGATCGACAGCGGCAGGCCGAAAGTGAGGTAGGTGAGGATGAGCGAGAACTGGGTGTTCACCAGGCCGAGCCAGCGCATCATGATGAAGAGCGGCATCAGGAAGACCACGGCGGGAAACATGTTCCTGAGCAGGACGGCGTAGAACAGCAGGTTGCGGCCGGGGAAGCGGAACCGCGAAAACGCATAGGCGGCGGGCACGGCGACGATGACGCCGAGCACGGTGGTGGCCGTCGAGACCCACAGCGAGTTCAGCAGATAGCGCAGGAACACGCGGCCGATTTCGCGGCTTGGCGAAAGCAGCTCGGCATAGGCATCGAGCGTGGGGTGGGAGGGGATCCACTCCGGCGGGAACTGGATGGCGGCGAACTGGGTCTTGATCGAGGTGATCAGCATCCACGCCATCGGCAGCAGGGAGAAGACCGCGAGCAGGCCGAGATAGACCCAGCCGGCGACCGGCCAGAAACCCCGCCTCATGACGGGCGATCCTTGCCGACGAGGGCGCGGACGTAAAAGTAGCCCATCGTCATCATCACGGCGAACAGGATCACCGAGTAGGCGGAGGCAAGGCCGAAGCGGATGCGGCCGAAGGCGAGCTGGTAGATCTGGGTGATCCAGATCTCCGAGGCACCGGCCGGGCCACCGCCGGTCATCACCCAGGGAATGGTGAAGCCGTTGAAGTTGGCGGCGAGCAGCAGCAGGATCGTCACCAGCGAGACATTGCCGAGATGCGGCACGGTGATGTGCCAGAAGCGCTGCCAGGGCCCGGCGCCATCCACCTGGGCGGCGCGCAGCAGCTGGTCCGGCACGGTCTGCAGCCCGGCCAGCATCATGATCATGACGAAGGGAAACTCCTTCCAGACATTCACCATGATGAGCGAGGCGAGCACCGTGTCGGTATTGTCGAGGAAGTTGAACGGCGTGCTGCGCAGGCCGCTCGCCATCGCCAGCGCGCTGATCACGCCGAGATCGGAGTGCAGCAGCCAGCGCCAGACATAGGCGGCCGCCACCGCCGAGATCACGTAGGGCACCAGCAGCGTGCCGCGCAGCAGGCCGCGGCCGCGGAACGGCCGGTTAAGCGCCAAGGCCGCGCCGAAGCCGAGCACGAAGGCGAAGCCGGTCGAGGCCACCGTCCAGACCAGGGTGTTGAGCGAGGCCTCGCGCACCGAGTCCGCGCCGAGAATGCGGCCGTAATTGTCCAGCCCGACGAAGATCTTATCCTCGAGCGCCAGGTTGGGCGGTGTCGAAAACACCGAGAGGTAGAAGGTGAACCAGACCGGATAGGCGATCACCAGGCCCATCACCAGGATGGCCGGCGCGACATAGAGGTAGTCGGCGCGGTGGCGAACCATCCGCGCCCACAGGCCTGGCGGGGCAGTGCCCATCTCAGAGATCGTTGATGAGCGCCTTCAACTCCTTGGCGGCATTCTCCGCCGCCTGATCCGGCGTCATCTTCCGCGTCAGCGTGTTTTGCAGCATGTTCGGCACGATGATGTTCATGATCTCGGCCGATTGCGGCAGCACCGGGAAGGGGATCCCGTTGGGCAGCATGGAGGTCGAGACGTCGAGGAAGCGGATGGTATCCAGCCGCTCACGCATCCACTTGGTGCGGAAGCCGCGGACATTGCCGGGGTTGGAGATGTTCCAGGCCAGCTTGATCGACCATTCCGGGCCGGTCATGAAGGCGACGAAGGCCTTCACCGCCTGGAGGTCCATGCCGCCCTCGACGATGTTGGGGTTGAACACATGGGCGTTGGAGCCGCCGAACACCACGGCCCGGCGTGCCGGGCCGCGCGGGATCAGCCCGTAGCGCATATTGGCGACCACATTGTCCGCCACCTGCTTATCGGCCCCGGTCGCCTTGCGGGCGCGCTCGATCATCAGCGCGTATTCGCTGGGATGGCTGATCATCATGGCGAGCTGGCCGGCGATGAAGGGGTCCTGGTTCTCGGTCTGGGTGTTCGTCAGCGCCGAGACCGGCACGGATTTGTCACGCACATACATGTCGTACGAGGCCTGCAGCGCCGCCTTGGCGCCGGGGCTGTTGAGCATGATCTTGCTGTAGGTCGGGCTCGCCTCCGCCTCGTCGAGCGCGCCGCCGCCGAAGGCCCAGAGCTGCGGCATGAAGCGGAAGGGCGTGTTGCCCGCGTTGACGCGGGCGACCATGCCGTAGCCGTTCTTGCCGGTCTTTTCCTTGATCTGCTTGGAATAGGCGACCACGTCCTCCCAGGTCGCCGGCGCCTTGTCGGGGTCGAGCCCGGCCTCCTTGAAGAGGGCGGCGTTCCAGATGAAGGCCATCGTCTCGTTGTTGGTGGGCACGCCGTAGCGCTTGCCCTTCCAGGTCACGGACTTGAGCGCCCCCGGCCAGAACTCGTCTTCGGAATAGCCGACATCGTTGGGTCCGAAGGCCATCAGCTGGCCCTTGGCGGCGAATTCCGAGCCCCAGAGGATGGGCAGGCGCGCGACCATCGGGGCCGACTTGCCGATCGAGGCGGTGCGCAGCTTGTCGAGCATGGCGTTGTAATCGAGGTTCTGCTTGACCAGCTCGATGTTCGGGTAGGTCTTGGCGAAGGCGGCGAAGAAATCCGCCTCCATCTTGCGCTCGATCTCGGTCGAAGCCTGGTTGACGCCCCAGTACCAGTAGGTGAGCCGGCCCTTGTAGTCGAGCGGCACCACCTTGGCGCATTCGGCGGCGGTGTCGTACTCGGCAGTGCCGGCGAGCTTGTTGATGTAGTCGGGCGTCCAGGTGCTGGCATCGACGCCGGTCTTGTTGCCCTGGGCCGCGAGGGCGCCAGGCAGCAGCGCTGCCGTCGCCGCGCCGGCAAGCAGTTCGCGCCGTCCGATCCGATATCCAGCCATGCGGAATCCCCCCATTTTGGTGCCGCGGCGCCATGCCGCCTTTGCGGGGAGGTTAACCGACCTGTGCCTTCCCGCAAGACCGCATTGCGATCAGTCGAAGAATCCGCGGTCTTCCTCGGCCAGATAGGGCTTGGCGCGCTCGGGGTTGATATCCACCCCCATGCCCGGCCGATCCCACACCTCGATATGCCCGTCCTTCACGATGGGGTTCGGCAGCCCGTCAAGGATATCGTGCCACCAGTCGGGGTCGCCCTTCGGCAGTTCAAAGGCGATGTAGTTGTCGGGCAGCGTGGCGCAGACCTGCACCAGGGCGGCCAGCCCAAGCAGCCCGTTGCCGGTGCCGTGCGGCGCCATCATCACCCCGTGCAGATCGGCGTATTCCGCGATCCATTTCAGCTCGGCGATACCACCGACGTCGCAGGGGTCGGGGCCGACCACGCGCACCGCCTTGCGCTCGATGAGGTCCTTGAAGTTCTGACGGAGGTAGATCTGCTCGCCAGTATGGATCGGCGTGGTCGTCGCCACGGTCAGCTCGCGATAGACGTCGGCGTTGACGTAGGGGACGTAGTCGCCGGTCAGCATGTCCTCGCACCAGAACAGATTATGCTTTTCCACCGCGCGGGCGAAGCGGATGGCGTCCGTCAGCATGAAGCCCGGGCCGCAATCGAGCGCGAGGCCGACCTTGTCGCCCAGCACCTCCTTCATCGCCGCCACGCAATCGAGCGCGAGCCCCATGCCGCGCTCGGTCATCAGCCCGCGATCCTGCCAGCCATGGATCGGCAGCGGCGGGGCGGAGTCGCCAAGGAAGAAGTTGTCGGTCTTGCGCATGTCGCTGTGGAACGCGATGCCCTGCTTGACGAGAGTGAACCCCTCCGGCCGCGCCATCATCCAGCGCGCCGCCTCGGCATAGGCCTCCGGCGTCTGCTCGGGGATCGGCGCGCGGATGGCGCCGTTATAGACCCGCACCTTGTCGCGCACCTTGCCGCCGAGCAGGCGATGCACCGGCAGCCCCGCCGCCTTGCCCGCGAGATCCCACAGCGCCATTTCGATCGCGCTGATCGCCGCACCCCAGGGCTTGAAGGCGCCACGGGCGCGGATGCGGCGCATCACCCGCTCCACCAGCGTCGGGTCCTCGCCAATCAGGAAATCCCGGAAATGCAGGACGAACGGCTTAAGATAGGGCTTGAAGTGCTCAACCTGGCCGTAGCCGCTGATGCCCTCGTCAGTGGTGATGCGCAGAATCGGGTGGCGCCCGATCATGGCGCAGCGCAGGTCGGTGATCTTCATGGCGGTCTCCTCGGATAGGGCGAGCCTGTTGTCCGGACTTCGCGATCTCTGGGATCGCTAAACCTGGGTACTCGTTTGTGTTTTCAGTCGCTTGCTGGTCCGCAAGACCCGCCATTTGGCATGGCGCGTATCACAAGGCAGCATATGAGTGTAGACTAGGACGCCATCTCCGGAATTTCCAGCCGGCCCGCTACCGACGAAGGCGTTGATTGGAGTGGCCCTAGCAGGCTGCTGAAATTGGCGCTCGTTGTGGGGGTGCTTGACGAACGGGTGAGCTTCGAACTGTCGGGCCGGGTCTGCCGCCGCCACTGTCGCGCCGATTTTGGCCTCTGTCGGCCGGATTTAGACAGATTTTGGGTGTC